>VGOU01000104.1 GCA_016875795.1 Chloroflexota bacterium
CGTCGCTCGTGACGCCGGCGAGCGCCGCGTCCTCGAGGTCGACCCCGGCACCACGATCCTCCGCGCCGCGCACGCCCACGGCATCGACATCGACGCGGTGTGCGGCGGACGCGGGCGGTGCACGTCGTGCCGCGTGAAGTTCGTCGCGGGCACGGTGCCGCCTCCCACGCTCGGCGACAGGGTGCAGCTCGGCGAGGACCTCGTGCGCGAGGGGTATCGCCTCGCCTGCCAGTGCGCGGTGACCGAGCCCATCACGGTCGAAACCGCGCCCCCGCTCGACGAGCGGGGCTTCCAGATCCTCGGCGCCGGCGCGGGCCCGGCACGCCCGGGGCTCGAGATCGACGCCGGGATCACGAAGCAGGTGGTCCACGTCGCCCTCCCCCGCGAGGAGCACCACCAGACGTCGGACCTCGAGCAGCTCCTCGCGGCCCTCGGTGCCCGCGAGAGCGACGTGCCCGCGTCGGTGCTCCAGGCGCTCCCGCGGGCCATCCGCGACGACGCGGGCGCCGGCGTCACCGTCACCACGTTCGCGGGGCGCCTCCTCGCCGTGGAGCGCGGCGATACCACGGCGATGAAGTTCGGGCTCGCGACCGACATCGGGACGACCACCGTGGTCAGCACGCTGATCGAGCTCGAATCCGGCGAGCAGCTCGCGTCGGTCTCGAGCCTGAACCCCCAGGCGGTGTTCGGGGGCGACCTGATGTCGCGCATCGCGTTCGCCCAGTTCAACCCCGGCAACCTGCGCAAGCTCCACACGCGCATCGTCGGCCTGCTCAACCAGCACGTGGAGCACCTCGCACGCGAGTCGGGCGTGCTCGCGAAGTGGATCTACAAGGTCGTCGTCGTCGGCAACACGTGCATGCACCATCTCCTGCTCGGCATCGATCCCACCTGGGTCGGCCTCGCCCCGTACGCGCCCGTGATGCGCCACGCGCTCGTGCTCCCCGCGCGGGAGCTCTTCCTGAAGGTCGCGCCCGAGGCGCGCGTGTGTCTCCTGCCGCTCGTGGCCGGCTTCGTGGGCGCGGACGCGGTGGCCGTCGCGCTCGCGACCCGCATTCACGATGGCGACGAGCTCCGGATCGCGGTGGACATCGGCACCAACGGCGAGGTCCTGCTGGGGTCGCGCGAGCGGCTGTGGGCCTGCTCGGCGCCCGCCGGGCCCGCGCTCGAGGGCGGCCAGATCCGTCACGGCATGCGGGGCGCGCGCGGCGCGATCGACCGCGTGACCGTCGACGACGATCTCCGCCTGCACACGATCGGCGAGGTCGAGGCCCTCGGCATCTGCGGCTCCGGCCTCATCGACCTCGTGGCGGGCCTGCTCAACGCGGGGGTCATCGACTGGCAGGGCCTCATCCGCGTCGAGGACCGGGGCCGCCTGCCGCCGAAGCTGCGCGACCGGGTGATCATGCGCGGCGAGGAGCGGACGATCGTGGTGGCGCGCGCCGGCGAGGCCGGCGCGCCGCGCGAGCTCGTCCTCACGCAGGACGACGTCCGGCAGGTCCAGCTCGCCAAGGGCGCCATCGGGTCCGGGATCGCGATGCTCCAGCGCGTCGCGGGCGCGGCTCCCGAGGCGGTCGCCGAGCTGATGCTCGCGGGCGGGTTCGGCAACTACGTCTCGATCGCCAGCGCGCAGCGCATCGGGCTGATCCCCGTGCTGCCGCGCGGGACCGTGCGCTACGTCGGCAACGCGGCGTCCCTCGGCGCGCAGCTCTGCCTCCTGTCCGAGAGCGAGCGGGCGCTCGCCGAGCGGGTGGCCGAGCGCGTGGAGCACGTCTCGCTCGCCACGCATCCGGACTTCGAGGAGGTCTTCGTCGACGCCATGAACTTCCCGCGTTCTGCATGACCGCGCTCACGACGCTCCGCCTTCCCGCCGGCGTCCTGGGCGCCGCGACCGAGCCCGTCGCCCATCCCATCGACGCGCGCTGGCTGATGGCGTACGCGGCCGGGCTGGGTGAGACCGACGGGCGCTTCTACGACACGCGAACGCCGGCCGGGCTCGTCGCTCATCCGCTGTTCCCCGTCTGCTACGAATGGCCGTCGGTCGTCGCGCTCCGCGAGCGCGTGATCGGCGACGCGCTGGCGCCGCTGAGCGTGCACGCCACGCACGACCTCGTGATCGCGCGGATGCCGCGCGCCGGCGAGACCGTCACGACGGCCGCGCGCGTGATCGCCGTCGAGCGCCGCCCCGCGGGCGCCTCGATGGTCACCCGGCTCACCACCGTGGATGCGGGCGGTCGTCCGATCACGACCACGGATTACGGCTCGGTGTTCCGGGGCGTCGAGCCGGCCGAGACGGGCCGGATCGCGGACCCGCTCGGCGACGATGCGCGGCCGGACCCCGGGCCGGTCCGCTGGACCGCGCCCATCGAGGTGACGGCGGGGATGGCGCACGTCTACACGGAATGCGCGCGGATCTGGAACCCCATCCACACCGATGCCGCCGTGGCGCACGCCGCCGGGCTCCCGGCGATCATCCTCCACGGCACCGCCACCCTCGCCCTCGCCGTCTCGCGCGTCGTCGCGCGTGACCTGGGCGGCGCCCCCGCGCGCGTCCGCCGCGTCCGCGCGCGCTTCACCGGCTTCGTCCGCCTGCCGTCCGTGCTCGCGGTCCAGGGGCGTGGCCGCGCGGGCTCCGTCATCGCGTTCGACGCCGCCGGCCCGGACGGCACGTCCGTGCTCGGCCAGGGAGCCCTCTCGACATGAAGCAGATGAGCCGCCGCGACCGCATCCGCGCCGCCCTCAACCGCGAGCCCGTGGACCGCGTGCCGTACGCGGTCTGGCGTCACTTCCCCGCGGTCGACAGATCCCCGACGGGCCTGGCGCAATCGACGCTCCGCTTCCACGAGCGCTACGGCTCCGACTTCCTCAAGATCACGCCCGCGGGCGGGTACGCGGTCGAGGCGTGGGGCTGCGTGGAGGGGGACGAGGTGCTGGCCGACGGCCACCGCGCGTGCGCGCGCTGCGCGGTCCACGACGCCGACGACTGGAAGACGATCCGCCCGCTGGATCCCGGCAGCGCCGCCGGCTACGTCGAGCAGATCGAGACCATCATCCGCCTCGGATTCGACCGCCGGATCGGCGACGCGCCGGTGGTCCCGACGCTCTTCTCACCGCTGTCGCTCGCGCGCAAGCTCTCCGGCGACCGCCTGACGCACGACGTCCGGCAGCACCCGCAGCTCGTGCTCGACGCCCTGGAGGCGATCACGGAGACGCTGATCCGCTTCGCGGACCGCTGTCTGACCGAGGGGCTCGCCGGCATCTTCTACTCGATCCAGGCCGCGAGCCGGAGATTCCACACGGAGGAGGAGTACGCGCGCTTCGGCGAGCCGTTCGACCGCCGCTTCCTCGCCTCGATCGAGGGCCGCTCGTCGCTCACGATCATCCATTGTCACGGCGAGGACCTGATGTTCGATCGCCTCGCCACCCTCCCCGGCCACGCGTGGAACTGGGACGACCGCGCGACGCCGCCGAGCCTGGCCCAGGCCGCCAGGATGATCCCCGGCGCCGTCATCGGCGGCCTCCATCAATGGAAGACGCTCCACGCCGGCACTCCGGAGCAAGCGGTGGCGGAGACGCAGGACGCGATCGCGCAAACGCACGGCCGCGGCCTGATCGTGGGCCCCGGCTGCGTCTTGCCGATGAACACGCCGGACGCGACCCTGGCCGCGGTGGTGAAGGAGCTCGGGGGCCCGCTGAAGCCTCTCCCGGGCGTCGCGCTGTGAGCGTCGCTCGCGCCGCCGCCGAATGACGGCGTTCTCGATCGTGCTCCCGGCCTACAACGAGCAGGCGCGGATCGGAAGCACGTTGACCGAGGTCATCTGCTTCTTCGATGCGAGCCCGCGCCCTTCGAGGATGTTGGTGACGATCTCCTCGTACTCGTACGGCTCGGGCGGACGGTCCGACGGAGCGGTCAGGATGAGGAGAACCCTGAGGGCGAGCGCGACGCCCACGGCGATCCGCACTCCGACGAGCGGCCTCACCGTGCCGTCGCCGGCTCGCGCGACGCTACCGCGCGACGTTGAAGCGGAAGTGGCACACCTCGCCGTCGCGGACGACGTAGTCCTTGCCCTCGAGCCGGAGCAGACCCTTCGCGCGAAGCTGGGCGAAGTCGCCGCCGGCCTCGACGAGCTCGTCGTACCCGTTCACCTCGGCGCGGATGAAGCCGCGCGCGATGTCCGAGTGCACACTGCCCGCCGCGTCCTGGGCGCGGGTCCCCGGGACGACGGGCCACGCGCGCACCTCGTCGTCGCCCGTCGTGAAGAACGAGATCAACCCGAGCAGCGCGTAGCAGTCGCGGAGCACGCGGTGGATGGCGGGCTCGGCCAGTCCGAGGTCGGCGAGGAACGCCTGCTGCTCCTCGCCCGCGAGCTGCGCGACCTCCGCCTCGATCACCGCGGAGACCCAGCCGATGCGCGTGGCCGTCCGCCCCGCGATCTCCGCGAGGCCGAAGCGCTCCACCACCCGCGGCCCGTCGCTGACCGCCTTCTCGTCGAGGTTCACGCAGTGGAGGATGGGCTTCTGCGAGAGGAACGTGAAGCCGCGGACGACCTTCGCGTCCTCGGCGGTGAGGCCGGCCGCGCGGAGCGGGGCCTCCGATTCCAGCGCGGTCTTGACGCGCGCGAGCACGGCCTGCTCCGCCACCTCGGCGTCGACGCGGCGCTTCTTGATCGACTGCTCGAGACGCTCGAGCCGGCGGTCCACCACCTCGAGGTCCGAGAGGATGAGCTCGGTCTCGAGGTCGACGATGTCGCGGCGCGGATCCGCCGCGCCGAGCGCCTCGTCCTCGAACCCGCGCACGACGTGGAGCAGCGCGTCCGCGTTGCGGAACTCCTTCGTCTCGAGGGAGGCGCGCCCCCCCTTCTCGATGCCGGCGAGGTCGACCACCTCGAACGTGGCGTAGGTCGTCTTCTTCGGCGAGAAGAGCGCGCTCAGGCGATCGACGCGCGCGTCGGGCACCCGCGCCATGCCGGTGTGCAGCTCGGCGCGGCTCGCGTCGTAGCGGGAGGTGGGGACGGCGGAGCCGGTGAGGAGATTGAAGAGCGTCGTCTTGCCGCTCTTCGGAAGGCCGATCAGACCGATCTTCATGGAACGATTGTATGACATGTGACATGGGGGGCCCGAGGCCGGGCCCCCCAAGCCCCCCGCGCTCCGCGACTGCCGTATCGCACCCACTGTTATACTGCCGTCGATGCTGAGCACGCCCTCGCGCACGCTCGAGACCGTGCCGAATCCGCATCCCGATCGGGAGTACGAGGTCTCGATGGTCACGGACGAGTTCACGTGCGTGTGTCCGATGACGGGCCAGCCCGACTTCGCCACCATCAGGATCCGCTACGTCCCCGATCAGCGGCTCGTCGAGCTGAAATCGCTGAAGCTCTACCTCTGGTCGTACCGGCAGGACGGCGCCTTCCACGAAGACGTCACCAACCGGATCCTCGACGACTTCGTGGCGGCGGCGCGCCCGCGGTGGGTGGAAGTGACGGGCGACTTCAAGATTCGCGGCGGGATCAAGACGGACGTCCGCGCCGTCTACGGCAAGCGGCCCGAGCTGTAGCCCGGGCTCACGCGAGCGGCCGGAGCTGGAGGCCGGCCAGCGGCGCGGGCACGTCGTGGAGCGTGATCTGCACCGACGAGCGCGCGCCGGCCGCCTCTTCCACCAGGATGTGCACGTTCACGCCGTCCGATCCCGACAGCACCTCGCGCAGCCAGGAGAGCAGGCAATCCCGCTCGCAGAGCACGGGGGCGCTCGTCTCTTTCTCACGTTCGTTCATGGCATTGGCCTTCTGGTGAGTGATTGCCCGGCCGCCGGCCGGGTGCGGCGCGCGCGACGGTCCCATCGCGCGCGGAGGCGTTCGAAGGTGCTACGGGTTCGGACTTGGGCGTATAATCCCGGGCGACGTCACCCGATGTGTGCCCAGCCGACGAGCCCGCGGTGACCGGCGAGTTCCTGATCCCCGAGATCTCCGGGGCGTGGCAGGAGCCCCGCTGGTACGCCATCAAGACCCGATCGCGCCACGAGAAGCGCGTGCGCGATCAGCTCGTCCAGCGCGACATCGACACCTTCCTCCCGGTGTGCGACACGTGGCGCCAGTGGAAGGACCGGAAGAAGAAGGTCGAGCTGCCGCTCTTCCCCGGCTACTGCTTCGCGCGGTTCCCCCTCGTCGAGCGCCTGCGCGTGCTGACCGTGCTCGGCGTGGCGGATCTCCTCTCGATCAACGGGCGTCCCGAGCCGGTCCGCGAGGACGAGCTCACCGCGATCCAGCAGCTCGTCTCGACCAAGCTCCACTACGATCCGCATCCGTTCCTCGAGGAAGGGATGGACGTCGAGGTCGTGCGCGGGCCCCTCGCGGGCGTCCGCGGCAAGCTCCTGCGCAAGGACCGCGTCACCCGGCTCGTGCTCGCGGTGACGCTCGTCAAGCAGTCCGCCGTCGTCGAGATCCATCCCGCCGACGTGGTTCCGGTCTAGCGCGCCGCCCGGAGCAGCGTCCGCGCCTGGCGCGCCGCCGCGCTGTTCGGGTGGTCCTTCACGAGCCGCTCCCAGGACCGGCGCGCCCGCGCCTCGTCGCCGAGCGCGCGCTGCGCCATGCCGAGCTTCAGGAACGCGTCGGGGATCCGGGTCCCGGACGGGACGGCCGCGATGAGGCTCTCGAACTCCGCGACGGCGCCGCGATAGTCCTTCTGCGAGAGGAAGATCTCCGCGACCAGGTACTGCGCGCGCTCGCGGGCGGGGTCCCCCGGATAGTTGACGACGACGTCGTACAGGGTCACGACCGCGCCGTCCAGGTTGCCGCTCTCGTACTTCTCGAGTCCCGCCTGGTAGACGGCGTCGGCGCCTGACGAGGACGGCGGTGCGGGGCGCATCGGAGGCGGCGCCGGCGGCCGCACGATCGCGGCGGCCGCCGTGGGCGG
>VGOU01000105.1 GCA_016875795.1 Chloroflexota bacterium
GACGAGCCGCGCGCGGGACGTGTCCTTGGCGTCCGGGCCGAGCTCCGCCCCGACCTGCACATCCTCGATGTGCCGGACGGTCACCGGCCGTCCTCCGCGCCGTATCGGATGTGCGTGTCACGCTGGGAGACCACGCGCTGCCCGAACTGGTTCACGTACTCGATGTCGATGACCTGGAGCAGTATCGTCCCCAGCCGTCCCTCGCGCTCGTACAGATTGGCGAGCCGCGCCGTCGCGCTGATGCGGTCGCCCGGCCGGACCGGCTCGACGTACGTCCAGCGGGTCCCGCCGTCGAGGCTCTTCGGATAGGGACTCTCGAGCCTCAGCCGCGCGGCGACCATGGGCCGCATCACGATGAGGTAGGTGGGCGGCGCGACGATCCCGCCGAAGCGCGTCAGGCGCGCCGCGGAGCGAGTCGAGGAAGACCGGATCTGCCTCCCCCGTCGCCCGGGCGTAGCGTGCGATGTCACCCTTCTCGACCTCGAACGTGCACGGCTCGGAAGCCACGCCGATGGCCTCGCGCATCGCCGGCGTGATGCGCGGCGTCGCGGTCACGAGAGATCCGCCGCGCGCCTCGAGTCGCCGCTCGGAAAGGAGTGAGGCTAGGCACCGCTCTCTTCGACGTCACGACAGCGCGCGTCCCGGCCGCAGGCCCGTGAGCGCCCCGTCCGCCACGACCCACTGGCCGTTGACCATCACATGCTGGATACCCACCGGCGGCGCCGCGGGCTCGGCCGGCGTCGCGCGGTTCGCGACCGTCGTGGGATCGAACACGACGACATCCGCGGCCATCCCGGGCGCGAGCCCGCCCCGGTCACCGAGACCCAGGCGCTCCGCGGGCACGCTCGTCATGCGCCGGATGGCCTCAGCCAGCGGCAGGACGCCGCGCTCGCGCACGTACGACCCGAGGATGAGCGGCAGCGCCCCGAAGCTCTTGGGCATGAGGCCCAGCGCGCGGTGCTTCTCGGGGTGCGAGCTCATGCCGTCGGTCATCGGCACGCACAGCGGGTGCGCCAGCATCCGGTCGAGGTCCGCCTGGCGCTTGTAGATGGGCGCCACCCAGAACTGGCCGTCCTCGGCGACGAGGTCGAGGGCCGTCTCGTGCGGCGGCCGGCCGCGCTCGCGCGCGATCTGGCCGATGCTCCGGCCGACGAGAGCGGCGTGCTCCGCGCGCGCGACCTTCACGATGAGCTGGCCGTCCCACTCGCTCATCCACGGCGCCGCCTTCGGTCCCCACGTCTCGGCGACGATCCGCGCCCGCGTCTGGGGGTCGCGCAGCCGCTCGGCGATCCTCGCGCTGCCGCCGTCGCGCGCCCAGGGCGGCAGCGACTGCGCCCACGCGCCACCGCCCCAGAGGAACGGCGTGAGGTCGAACGTGACCTCGACGCCGCGGGCGCGGGCCGCCTCGAGCATGTCGATGACCCGGTCGGCCTCGTCGGGCGGGTCGGCGCGGCTGGGGAAGAGGTGCGAGACGTTCAGCGTGACGGCCGAGCGCTCGGCGGTCTCGAGCGCCTCAGCGAGCATCTCGCGGACGCCGAGCCCGCCGTAGCGCATGTGCGTGTGGTACGGCCGGCCCTCCTCCGCGGCCACGCGGGCGAGGGCCGCGAGCTCGTCCTGGTCGGCGAAGCAGCCCGGCGCGTAGGACAGGCCGGTGCTGAAGCCGCGCGCGCCCTCGCGGAGCGCCGCGCGGAGCAGGTCGCGCATTCGCGCCAGCTCGGCGCGGCCGGGCGCGCGCTGCGCGGCGCCCATGACGAAGCGCCGCAGCGTGTTGTGCCCGACGAGCGTGACGACGTTCGTCGCCGGACGCGCCCGCGCCACCGCCTCGCGGTAACCGCCGATCGTCCCCCAGTCCCAGGCCACGTCGGGGTAGCCCGCGTGGGGCTCCTCCGCCACCATGCTCGCCACCGTCTCGGGGGAGACAGGCGCCGCGGAGAACCCGCACAGGCCGACGGCCTGGGTGGTGATGCCCTGCGCGACCGAGCTCACGCAGCCCGGCTCCGAGAGGAGCGAGATGTCCGAGTGCGCGTGGAGGTCGACGAAGCCGGGCGAGACCGCGAGGCCGCTCGCGTCGAGCTCCTCAGCGGCCCCGCCACGGGGGACGGGCACGCCGACCGAGACGATGCGCCCGTCCTGTATGGCGAGGTCTCCGGCGCGGGGCGGCGCCCCGGTCCCGTCGTAGATCGTCCCGCCGCGGATCACGACCTCTAGCTGTAGCACCGCTCTGCGGTCACGCGTACTTGATGCAGACGTTCTTGACCTGGGTGTACGAGCGCAGCGCCTCGAGGCCCTTCTCGCGCCCGTAGCCGCTCTTGCGGTACCCGCCGAAGGGCAACTCGACTCCGCCGCCCGCGCCGTACGTGTTCACGAACACCTGGCCCGCCATGATCTGGCTGGCGAGCGCGAGCGCCTTGCTCACGTCGCGCGTCCACACGCCGGCGACGAGCCCGTAGCGGCTCCGGTTCGCGAGGTCCGCGGCCTCCGCCACCTCGTCGAAGGCGATGACCGCCAGCACGGGGCCGAAGATCTCCTCCTGCGCCACGCGCTGGTCGCCCCCGACGGCGTCGATGAGGGTGGGCTCGTAGAACCAGCCGCCCGCGAAGCGCTCGCCGTCGGGACGGCGGCCGCCCGCGACGACCGCGCCGCCATCCGCGCGGCCCGCCTCGACGTACCGCTCGACGCGCTCGAGCTGCTTCCGGCTGATGATCGGCCCCATGTCCGGGTCCTCGATGCCGGGCCCGATGCGCATCGAGGTTGCGCGCGCGACGAGCCGCTCGACCACCTCGTCGTGGGCGGCCCGCTGCACGAGCAGGCGGGAGCCGGCCGAGCACGTCTGCCCCGCGTTCTGGAAGATCGCGTTCGCCACGGCGCCCGCCGCGGCGTCGAGGTCGGCGTCGGCGAAGACGACGTTCGGCGACTTCCCGCCGAGCTCCATGACCACGGGGACGACGTTCTCCGCGGCGGCCTTCGCGACGCCGGTCCCGACCTCGACGGACCCGGTGAAGGTGATCTGGTCGACCCCCGGGTGGGACA
The DNA here is from genome assembly GCA_016875795.1 of Chloroflexota bacterium. Lineage (GTDB taxonomy): Bacteria > Chloroflexota > Limnocylindria > P2-11E > P2-11E > JACPOT01. Next base: position 3,031 of record VGOU01000105.1, read on the forward strand.
CGAGGGCGGCCCCGGCCTCGGCGCCGGTGCCGGTGATCACGTTCAGCGCGCCGGCGGGCAGGCCGCTCTCGAGCGCGACCTCGCCCAGGCGGATGGCCGTCATCGGCGCCTCGGCCGACGGCTTGAGCACCACCGCGCAGCCCGCCGCGAGCGCCGGCGCGACGCCGCGGCTCGAGATCTGGATGGGGTAGTTCCACGGCACGACCTGGGCGGACACGCCGATCGGCTCGCGCAGCGTGAAGTCGACGTAGCCCGGGCCGAGCGGGATGGTCTCGCCCATGATCTTGTCCGCGACGCCGGCGTAGAACTCGAAGTAGCGCGCGGCGACCTGGACGTCGGCGCGCGACTGCCGCAGTGGCTTGCCGTTGTCGCGGCTCTCGAGGCGGGCGAGTTCCTCGGCGCGCTCGCGGATGCGGGCGGCGATGCGGTTCAGGATCCGCCCGCGCTCCGCGGGGGGCAGGCCGCCCCACTCTTTCGACGCGAGCGCGCGCCGCGCGGCGCCGACCGCGCGATCCACGTCGCTCGCCCCGGCCTTCGCGACCTCAGCGAGCACCTGTCCGGTCGAGGGATCGTATGACACGAGGATCGCACCGTCGGCGGCGTCCACTTTCTCGCCGCCGATGAGCAGCCGTTCGCGAAGGACCTCGCCCTGCTTGACCTGCGTGGCCGCGCCCATACCGCCACCTCCCCGCGCCTGAGCAGCACCTGGGCAGTTGTCAGACAACTGACCTGGGTGTGACGATACGCGCACGTCAGCGGGCGTCAAGCGCGCGGACCGTCTTCGGTCGCGCTTGCGAGCGTCAGCGCCTCGTCCAGCATGTCGAAGATCGTGCGCTTGGGCTCGTACCCGAGGAGCCCGCGGGCCTTCGCGCTGCTCACGTACCAGGGGGCGCGCGCGGTCGGCAGCCGTGCGCGCACGATGGGTAGCCCGGTCCGCTCGGCGACGTAGCTCACGAACTCCTCCGACGAGAAGGGCGCGGGGCCGCCGATGTTGAAGGCCTCGCCGACCGCCTCGGGGCGATCGAGCACCGGCACGATGCCCTCGCCGACGTCGCGCGCGTCGGTCCGCTGGTGGATCGTCGGGCGGCCGTCCACGTCCTGCTGGACGAGCAGCTTGTCGGTGCCGTCGTCGAGCGCTTTCAGGATGCGCAGCGACTCGAGCTGCTCGGCCGACGGCGTCGCGCTCGCCGGGACAAGGCGCACGACGCCCGCGGACGTCTCGGGCGTGAGCGCGCGGATGGCGGCGCGCAGGTACAGGAGCGGCCCGAACGTGCCGTTCGGGTCGAGGATCTCGTTGACATCGGCGGTCGCGGTGAAGCGCAGGATCGTCACGGGGATGCCGAAGCCCCGCCAGAACGTGAGGCACAGCTCCTCCGCCCCGAGCTTGCTCGCGCCGTACACCGTCCCCGGCATCCGCGGGTGGCTCTCGTCCACGGGTAGGTAGCGCGCCGGCCCGCGTCCGCCGCTCCAATAGACCGCGTCGCTCGAGGCGTACGCGAAGCTTTGGCAGCCCGGGGCGCGCTCGCGCACAGCCATGAGCAGGTTGAAGGTCCCGCGCAGGTTGAACTCGAAGAACTCCTCGTCGGTGTTGCCGCGCGAGGTGAGAGCGGCGCCGAGGTGGTACACAGCGTCGACGCCGGTCACCGCGCGCTCGACCGCGGCGCGGTCCTCGAGGCGGCCATCGGAGAAGTCGACGCCCGGACCCGCGATGAGCGGGGCGCGGGGGTCGTTCGGCAGGACGAAGGCCCGCACGCGGTGGCCCCGGCGCACGAGCGCGCGGACAAGGTGCGCGCCGATGCGGCCGGCGGCGCCGGTCACGAGCACAAGCATGGGTCGCTACACCGACGGCTTCGAGGCGATCGCCGCGTGCACGCGAGCGGGCGACATCGGCAGCTCGCCCAGCCACACGCCGACCGCGCCATGGATCGCGTGCGCGATCGCGGCCGGGGGCGGCACGATGGGAACCTCGCCGACGCCGCGGACCCCGTACGGGTGGCCCGGGTTCGGGACCTCGACGACGATCGTCTCGACCTTGGGGAGGTCGAGCGCCGTCGGCATGCGGTAGTCGAGCAGGCTGCGGTTCCGCAGGCGCCCCTCGGCGTCGTACACGTACTCCTCGTTCAGCGCCCAGCCGACGCCCTGCGCCACGCCTCCGTGGATCTGGCCCTCGACGTACGGCGGGTAGACCGCCCGGCCCGCGTCCTGGACCGCGGTGTAGCGCACGATCTCGACCTTGCCGGTCTCCTCGTCGACCTCCACGTCGACGACGTGCGTCGCGAACGCCGGACCGTGCTCGGCCGGCTGCACGTCGGCCGTCCCGGTGCACTGGATGCCCGCCTCGTCGAGCTCGCGGGCGGCCTCCCTGAACGTCGCGCGCCGGTCCGGCGCGACGAAGGCCCCGTCCTCGGCGACGATCCGCTCCGCGGGCAGGTCCCAGAGCCCCGACAGTGCGCCGGTCATGCGCCGCTGCAGGTCGCGGCCCGCCTCGTACGCGGCCCAGCCGGTCGCGAATGTGACGCGGCTCCCGCCGGTGAGCCCGGTGTAGCCGATCGCGTCGGTGTCGGGTACGAACGGGCGGACGTCCTCCACGGGAATGCCCAGCGTCTCGGCGAGCTGCATCGCGATGGCGGTGCGCGTCCCGCCGATGTCGACCGAGCCTTCGAGGAGCGTGACGGTGCCGTCGGCGTTGAGGCGTGCCACCGCGCTCGAGCGCCCACCGAAGTTCATCCACCAGCCCGACGCGACCCCGCGGCCGCGCGCGCGCCCCGGCGAGGAGGCGACCGGGCTGCGCCAGTGGTCGGAGGAGCGGGCGGCCTCGAGGCACTCGACCATGCCGATCCGGCCGTACCGCGTGCCGTCCGCGCGCAGGTCGCCCTGCGTCGCCGCGTTGCGCAGGCGGAACTCGAGCGGGTCGATGCGAAGACTCTCGCAGATCTCGTTCACCACGCTCTCGACCGCGAACTCCGCCTGGGTGGCGCCGGGGGCGCGGTAGGCGGTGCTCTTCGGCTTGTTCACAAGGACGTCCAACCCGTCGATGCGGAAGTCCGTGATCCGGTAGGGGGCGAAGGCGGCAAGGCACCCCGGGACGATGGCCGAGCCCGGGAACGCCCCCGCCTCGAAGACGATGTACGCCTGCGCCGCCGTGATGCGGCCGTCCTCTGTGACACCGACCCGCACCTTCTGATATGAGCCCGGTGTCGGCCCCGTCGCGAGGAGCACCTCGGTGCGGTCCATGGTCATCTTCACCGGCCGGCCGGCTTTGCGCGCGAGCACGGCCGCGAGGGCCTCCAGGTACGTGGTGGTCTTCGCGCCGAAACCGCCGCCGATCTCGGTAGGGATGACGCGGATGCGCGAAACCGGCCACCGCAGCACCTCGGATAGTTCATCGCGCACCATGAAGTGGCCCTGCGAGCTGCACTCGACCGTGAGCTGGCCATCGATGCTCCAGTACGCGAGCGCGTTGTGCGGCTCGATGTAGCCCTGGTGGACCGTCGCGGTCCTGAACTCGCGTTCGACGACCAGGTCGGCGCGCGCGAACCCTCCTGCGACGTCGCCCTCTTCGAACACGTGGTGTGAGGCCACGTTGCTCGGCGTCGTAGCGCGGACGCCGCCGGCGTCGGTGAACACGTCGTCGTGCAGCAGCGGCGCGCCGGGGTCCATCGCGCGCTGCGCGTCGAGCACCGCCGGCAGCACCTCATAGCTCACGTCGATCAGCCGTGCCGCTTCCTCGGCGATGTGCGGGTCGACCGCGGCGACCGCAGCCACGGCGTGGCCCTCGTATAGCACCTTCGACCGCGCGAGCAGGTTCGCGCTCTTGTACTTCGCAGGTCCTGGTCCGGCCTCGCCGCCGGGGAGGAGCTCGTCGCCGACCTCGGGCA
>VGOU01000106.1 GCA_016875795.1 Chloroflexota bacterium
ATCTCGCGGATGACCGCGTCCGGCAGGGCGGCGACGTCCTGGGGCGGGTCCGCGACTCGCCGCCAGACCGCGCGGATCCCGAGGCGCTTCGCGCCCCACACGTCGGCGACGAGGTTGTCGCCCACGTGGACCGCCTCGTGCGGGCGCGCGCCGGCGATGGCCAGCGCGCGATCGAACATCGCGCGGTGCGGCTTCCGCCAGCCCGTGCCGTGCGAGCTCACGATCCCGTCGATGACGTCGGCGAGCCCGAAGCCCCGCCAGTCCGCGAGCGCCTCCTCGTCTCCGCGCGCGAGCGTGTTCGTGACGAGCACGATGCGCAGGCCCTTCGACCTGCACCAGCGCAGGACGTCGAACGCGCCCGGCACCGGCTCGGAGATCTCCGCGAGCGGCACGCAGAGCAGCGCGCGGAGCCGGTCGACGTCGAGGCCGTCGAGCTCGTGGCCGCCGCGCCGGAACCAGTCCGCGTACCACGCGCAGGTCTCCTGCCGCTCGTTCTCGGCATCGGACGGCCAGTACACCTTCGCCTGCGCCGGCTCGATGTCCGCGTCGAGGAGCGCGTCGAGCCACGGCGGGTCGCCGAGCGTGGCGCGGAGCCGCTCCCGCGCCTTCCGCGAGATCGCCCGGCTGTCCGCGAAGTGCTCGACGAGCGTGTCGCCGACGTCGAAGAGCGCGGCCTTCAGCGCCACGTGGCTAAAGTAGCCGCGCGGGGATGAGCATCGACTTCGAGCAGCTCGCATTCATCGAGAAGTGGCGCGCGAAGGCGGCGCGCGGAGTCGTCGTCGCGCTCGACGGGCGGCGCGGCGACCTCGTCCTCACCGTGCGCGTCGGCGACTTCGGCGAGCAGCTCGACCTCCGCGGGCGCGACGCGACCGGCGCCGCGCGCAAGGCGCGGCTCGCGATCGGCGACCGCGTCACCATCGCCATCGAGTACAGCGCCGCCGACGCGGTCCCCGGCACCGGGCGGCCCGCGGTGACGAACGGCCACGTGGGTCCCGGCGCCGTCGTGGAGGGCACCGTCGCCTCGACCGGCGAGATCGCCGTCGTGCGGTGCGGGGCCGAGGTGCTCGTGCGCGGCGAGACGCTCAGCGGGTTCGCCGCGGGCGACGGCGTGCGTTTCACGGTCGCCGACGAAGGAAGGGCCTACCTCATCCCGACGCGCTAGATCCGCGCGAGCTCCTCCTCGATCTCGGCCGGGTCCGGCACCTCGCGCAGCGCGTGCACGTCGACGTACCGCACGGTCCCGCGCGCGTCGATGATGAAGATCGAGCGGTTCGGGCGGCCGATCTCCTCGTTCATCACGCCATAGGCCCGCGCGACCGCGCCGTGCGGCCAGTGGTCGGAGACGAGCGGGAACTGGATGCCCCCGAGGTGCTCGGCCCAGTCGCCGAGGGCGTACACCGTGTCGCACGAGATGCCCACGACCTGGGCAGCGGCGCCGACCTTCTTCTGGAGGTCGTTCAGCGCCGGGATCTCACTGTTTCAGGTGTTCGTGAACGCGAAGTGGAAGAACGCGAGCACGACCTTCGTCCCGCGCAGGCCCCGGAGGGAGATCTCGCGGCCGTCGTGCGAGCGGAGCGTGAGGTCGGGTGCGGGATCGCCGGCCTTCAGGGTCGGCGTCTCGGATGCGAGCTTCGTGCGTCCGACGGGAGCGCTCACGGGTGCGCGGCTAGAGTACGGGCGTGACCGAGGGGACGAAGCGGCGCATCGAGGCGCACCGGGCCGACTTCCTCGCGTACGCCGTGAGATGCCCGTTCGACGGGACCGTGGTGGGGCCGCGCTTCGTCACGAGGGAGCACGCCGACGTCCCGCCGGACCCGCCGTACGCGGCCACCGTGCGTTGCCCGAAGGACAGGGAGCTGTTCGAGGTGGTCTTCCGCCGCTGATCGCGCGATGCCGACGCGGCCCGCCCGCCGCGCCTCATCGCCTCAAAGAAGGGCTACTTCTTCTTGCCCTTCTTCGCGGACTTCTTGGCTGCCTTCTTCTTCGCCGGCATCAGTGATCACCTCCCTTCATCCAAGAATGCCGAGCGGTCCCCGCTAGAACAGTCGGCGCTGACGCCCGGCCAGGCGCTGGGCCTGCCCGGAGCGGGTCAGCCATTCCTCGAACTCGCGGCGGGGGATCCGCCAGACACGACCGACCCTGACCGCGGGTATCCGCGCGGGGTCCGCGTCGTCCATCGCGCCGAGTCGGCGCAAGATGGTCGTGGGGTGAACGCGCAGGCGCCTCGCGACCTCGTCGGTCGTGAGGTATTCGTCCTCATCGACTGGCCCGACTGCGCTGCCTGCGGTAGCCGCGTTCCCGGGCCCTCCCTGCTTCACCTGCGCCAGCACATTCTGCCTGCACGCGTCAAGTCGCGGGGTGAGCGAGCGCTGCCCCGCCGCTTTGTGCGTATATAGAAGGATGCCGGAGACCATCGGGGCGCGGCTCGTCGACGGCGCCAAGGGCAAGGGCCTCGACCGGCTCGGGCGCCTCTTCGCCGCCTTCGTCGGTGCGGTCTACCGCGTCCCGGGCACGCGGCCCCTCAAGAACGCGCTGCACGGGACCTGGCTCCTGCGGCATCCCCTGCACCCCGCGGCCACAGATGTCGTGGTCGGCGGGCTCACCGTGGTCGCTGCCCTCGACGTCCTCTCCCTCGCGCAGCGCGACCCCACGCTCTGGCGGGCCACCGACATCGCGCTGCTCGTCTCGCTCCTCTTCGCCGCGGTCGCGGGTCTGAGCGGCTACACCGACTGGAACGAGACGTCCGGCAACGAGCGCCGCCTCGGCGTCTTCCACGGCGTCCTCATGACGCTCATCACGCTCGGATACGTCGCGTCGTACTGGATGCGCGTCGGCGGCGGGCCCCGCGAGCCGGCGGTGTGGCTCGCCCTCGTCCTCTGGGTCGCGCTGGCCCTCGTCGCGCATCTCGGCGGCGAGCTCGTGTTCGGCTTCGGGACCGGCGTGAACCGCCACGCCTGGACGTTGCTCCCGCAGAAGTGGCAGCGCACCGAGGTCGCCGAGGCGTCGCTCGAGGACCGCAGGCCCGTTCGCGTGAAGCTGAAGAACGGCGTGAGCGTCATGGTGGTGAAGCTCGATGGCGTCGTGAGCGCGATCGGTGAGACCTGCTCGCATGCCAGCGGGCCGCTCGCCGACGGTGAGCTCGTGGGGCCCGAGCGGCGCGACATCAAGTGCCCGTGGCACGGCTCGGTGTTCTCGCTCCGCACCGGTGCTGCGCTGCGCGGCCCCGCGACGATGGGCCAGCCGCGGTGCGAGCTGCGCACCGCGGCCGACGGCACGCTCGAGCTGCGTTCGCTCTCACCGGGTCGCTGAGCCTCGCGCGCGGCCGAGCGGAGGCATGCACGCCGAGGACCGCGCGCCGCGCGGGTAGGATGGACGTCTCCAGCGGGGTGTGGCCCAGTCCGGTCTAGGGCAACAGTCTGGGGGACTGTAGATCGAGAGTTCAAATCTCTCCACCCCGACAGTAGAAGCCTAGGCGACACTCCCGGTGTCCCGCCGCCGGTCGAGCGTGAGGAAGCGATACGCGTGCGGGTTGCGCTCGTCGGCGGCGAACTCCTCGCGCTCGACCTCGCGCCACTCGCGCTCGTCGATCTCGGGGAACGTGCGGTCGCCCGGGATGTCGGCGTCGATCTCCGTGATGTACAGGCGGTCGGCGCCCGGGAGGAACGCCCGGAACACCTCGGCGCCGCCGAAGACGATGGCCTCGGGCACGTCCCCGGCGAGCGCGAGGGCCCCGTCGTTGCTCCGGGCGACGAGGACGCCCGGCGGACGGAAGCCGGGATCGCGCGTGAGGACGATGCTCGTCCGGCCCTCGAGCGGCCGCCCGATGGACTCGTACGTCCGCCGGCCCATGATGAGCGGCTTCCCCATCGTGAGCGTGCGCACGCGCTTCATGTCCGCGGGGAGATCCCAGGGGAGCGCGTTGTCCCGGCCGATCACGCGGCCCTTCGCGTACGCCACGACGAACGCGATCCGCGGGCGGCCGGCTGGTCCGCTTGCCGTCAGGGGCGCTCCGTCGCCGCCGCGCCGAGGCCGAGGAACTCGCGCGTCAGTCCGTACAGCCGCTCCCGGTCCTCTTTCACCGCGGGGCGGAGCCCGTAGTGGTTGATGACGCGGATCTGCGTCCGCAGCCACTCGCCCCAGCATTCGGCGCAGATGCTCCGCTCGATGTCGTCGCCGAGCGCGCCCGGCAGTCCCACGCGGCCCGCGCCTTCGCGCGTCCGCCCGCAGCGCGCACACGTCACCTCGGCCATGCGTCGATGGTATGGGCGATCTGCGCGCGCGCCGCGCGCCGCCGCTATCCTCGCTCCCATCCGCGGCATCACATTCGCGATCCCGCTCGCCACGCTCGCCGTCGTCGCGTGCGCCGCGCCGGTCCCCGAGGCCGACATCACCAAGGGGCAGATCCGCGCGGACATGCGCGAGTACGCGATGGGCCTGACGTCGGCCGAGGTCCGCGGCGGCACGGTGACCTTCATCGCCCGCAACGCCGGCAGCACGGTCCACGACCTCGTCGTCATCAGGACCGACCTCGCGCCGGACATGCTCCCCGTCGACGCGCAGACGCAGAAGGCGAAGGAGGACGGCAAGCAGGGCGCCGTCGACCAGATCGCGCCCGGCAAGAGCGCGAACCTGCGCCTCGAGCTACCGAGCGGCGCCTACGTCGTCATCTGCAACGTGCCGACGCACTACCAGCTCGGCATGCGGAGCGCTCTGACGGTGAAATGAGCCTCGTCCCCTAGGCGCGCAGACCGAGGCGCGAAGCGACGAGGTCGAGCACCTGGGCCGAGCGAGCGGGTCCCCCGCGAGCGAGGTTCAGAATCTCGGCGCCCACCACTTCTGCACGGTCAGCACCGCGGCGAATCCGAGGGCACCGAGGACGACGAAGGCGAGCCCGAGCCCCATGTCGTCGAGCGGGTTGTGCGACGAGCTCGCCATGAAGAACAGCATCGGGAACGAGAGCGAGAAGTTCGTGCGCGAGGCGTAGAGGGCGTTGCGGGCCCACAGGGGATCCGGCTTCGCGCCGGTCCGCGTCGCCTCGATGACCCGCCGCTGGTTCGGCCAGACGATCATCCAGACGTTGAACAGCATGACCACGCCGAGCGCCATCCCGAACATGATCGTGCGGGCGCTCTTCGACGTCACCACGTCGCCGTTCGCCCAGTACAGGCCGTAGATGAGCACGAGGCCGGCGACGACGGTCACCCACGCCGAGTGGCGGAACCACGCGAACGCCCGCGGGTTGAGCGTCGTGACGAGGTGCGGACGGGCCGTCGCGTCGATGCTCGCCATCGTTCGTACGCTGACGAAGTTGAAGAAGTAGAGCAGTCCGATCCAGGTGATACCCGCGACGAAGTGGATCCAGCGGGTGACGATGAGGACCTCGGGAGACATCTTCCCCTCCAGGCTGTTTGTCTGTCGGGGAAGATAGCGATCAGTCGGGCTTCGCGTCGGGCAGCACCACGTCGTACCCGGTCTCGCCGGTCACCTCGATGCGCTGCTCCACCGCCCCCAGCAGCGGCAGGAGGCGCGGGGCGAACACGTCGATCGTGTACGAGCCCGGGCGCACCGCCACGCTGAAGCGGCCGTGGATATCCGTCCCGGCGAAGTAGCGCGGGACGCCCCCGTCGTTCACGTTCACCGTCGCGCCCTCGACCGGGGCGCCGCGCACGTCGCGGACCGTCCCGCGGACGATGAGCCCTCGCGGGAGGACGATGTCCAGCCGCGCGTCCGACCGGCCCACGACCACCTCGCCCGCGCGCGTCCAGTCGGGCTGCGCGTCGGGCCAGTAGCCGGCGATGACGTCGCTCGAGCCGGGCGGGTGGACGCTGACGACGTACGTCTCCGGGCGCGTCGCGATCTCGTACACGCCCGAGCCGTCGGTCTCGCGGCAGATCCGTCCCGTGGGGAACGGCGTGTCGGCGCAGACGAGGGCGAGGACGACCGGCTCGCCGTCGGCCGTCGTCACGCGGCCGCGCAGGAGCTGGCCGTCGGGGAGGGCGATGTCGAGGGTGCGGTCCTGCTGCAGCGCGAGCGGCGTCGCCCGGACGCCCTCGAGCACCCGGTCGTGCCGCTGGTACATGAGGCGCGAGCCGCGCTCGCCAGGGGGGATCGTCCAGACCCAATACGTCCCCGGCTCGCGCAGCGCCGCGTAGGCGCCGAGCTTGTCCGTCCGCTCGCACTCCCAGCCGAGCGGCGCGGCGAGCGTATAGGTGCACACCTGCGCGTCCTTCACGGGACCGCCGCCGTTCGCCGCCGTGACCCGTCCGGAGAGGAGGACGCCGCGCACGAGGGTCAGGTCGAGGCCGCTCACGTCGGCCGCGCGCGTGTCGACGAGGTCGGCCTCGAACGAGCCGACGCGGCCGCGCGCCCACTGCCCGAGGAGCCGCGAGCCCGGCGGGCCGCTCGCCTCGACCTTGTGGATCCCCGGCCGGACCTCGACCACGTACGTCCCGTCGGCCATCGTGCGGGCGCACTCCACCTCGGCGCCGGTCGCACCGTGGGCGCACACCTCGGCGTCACCGAGCGGGCGGCGCGACTCGTCGCGGATCGTCCCCGCGATCGTCGCCTTGCCCTCGAGCAGCACGAGCGCGCTCGACGCCTCGCGCAGGTCCACGCTCGCCACCCCCTCGTCGAGGCGCTTCCCCTGCGGCGGCACGGCCCGGACGGAGTACGTGCCCGCGACGAGGCGCACGAGCGCCCGGCCGTCCCCATCGCTCGTGGCGCACTGCTCCTCGCCGCCGATCCGCGTCGCGCACACCCGGGCCTCGGCGACCGCGCCGGCCGGCCCGACCACCTGCACCGTCACCGGCCGCGGCTCGGGGCGCGCGGCG
>VGOU01000107.1 GCA_016875795.1 Chloroflexota bacterium
GCGGGGGCCGCGGGCGCGGCTTGCTGCGGCTGCACCTTGGGCGACACCGTTCCCTCGCCGGCCGCCGGCTCCACCCGCTTCGCCGCCGCGGCGCCGGCCTCGGCGGTCTCGAAGACGGCGATGAGCGCGCCGACGGGGACCGTCTCGCCCTCCTTCGCCTTGATCTCCTTCAGCGTGCCGGAGACCTCGGCGGGGATCTCGGTGTTCACCTTGTCCGTCTGTACCTCGACGAGCAGGTCGTACTTCTCGATCCTGTCGCCGGGCTGCTTCAGCCACTTCCCGATCGTTCCCTCGGTGACGGACTCACCGAGCTTGGGCATCTTCACCTCGAACGTGGCCACTGGTCCCTCCTAGTGGGCGGCGAGCTCGCGCATCTTCTGCGCGATCCGCTCGGGGTCGGGCAGGAACGCGTCCTCCTGCGACTTGTTGAACGGGGTCGCGGGCGACTCGGGTCCACCGTAGCGCATGACCGGCGCGTCGAGGTCGTCGAACGCCTCCTCGGCGATGAGCGCGGCGATCTCCGCCCCCGCGCCGAACATGCGGTTGTCCTCGTACACGATGAGGCACTTCCCGGTCTTGCGCGCTTCGCGCACGATCGTCGCCGCGTCGAGGGGCCGCAGGCTGCGGACATCCACGACGGTCGCGGAGACCCCCTCTCCGGCGAGCGTCTCGGCCGCCTTCAGGCAGTGGTGGAGCATGAGCCCGTACGCGTACACGGTGATGTCGCTCCCCTCGCGCTTCACGTCGGCGGGCCCGAGCGGGATCGTCCAGCCGCCGTCGGGCACCTCGCCCCGCACCGCGCGGTACGTCGCCTTGTGCTCGAGGAACACCACCGGATCCTCGTCGCGGATCGCCGAGCGCAGCATCCCCGTGACGTCCTTCGGGGTGCTCGGCGCGACCACCTTCAGCCCGGGCACGTGCGCGTAGAACGCCTCGAGCGACTGCGAGTGGTACAGCGCGCCGCGCACGCCGGCGCCCCACGGCATGCGGATCACCATCGGCACGCCCCAGGCGCCGTTCGAGCGGTAGCGGATGCGCGCGGCCTCCTGCACGATCTGATCGAAGGCCGCCATCGAGAAGTCGGCGAACTGCATCTCCGCGATCGGGCGCATGCCCGCGAGGGCGAGGCCGATCGCGACGCCGACGATCGACGACTCGGCGAGCGGGGCGTCGAGGACGCGGTACTTCCCGAACTCCTCGATGAAGCCGTCGGTCACGCGGAACACCCCGCCGCGCTTGCCGACGTCCTCGCCGAGGATCATCACCCGCTCGTCGCGGCGGAACTCCTCGAGGAGCGTGTCGTGGACCGCCTGGACGACGCTCTTCTCGGCCATCACCAGATCTCCGGGTGCCGCGCGGGGTCGCGCTCGCGCGCGAGGGCGTACGCGGCGCGCGCGATGTCCGTCACGTTCGGCTTCGTGTAGAAGTCGCCGTCCTGGCCCACCGGGCTGCGGTTCGCCGTCGCCGTCAGCGTGCGCGCCGGCACCTCGAGCCGGTCCTGCGCGCCCTGGACCTCGAGGGCGTGGCGCAGGACGTGCGCGGACGCGCCGCCGGGGAGGTCCTCGTCCAGGCCGAGGAGCGCGCCCGTCTTCGCGATCGACGCGCCCATCACGCCGGGCAGGTCGAGGGGATCGAGCGTCTGCAGGTCGACGACCTCCACCTCCACCCCGAGCGCGCTGAGCTCGGCCGCGGCCTCGAGCGCGAGCCGGCAGCACGCGCCGTACGTGACGAGCGTGAGGTCGCGCCCCTCGCGGATCACCTCGGGCACGCCGAGCGGGACCCGCATCTGCCCGAGGTTCGAGGGGACCCGTTCCTTCAGGCGGTAGCCGGAGAGCACCTCGACGACGAGCGCGGGGTCGTCCGCGGCGAAGAGCGTGTTGTACATGCCCGCGGCCTGCGTCATGTTGCGCGGCACGCAGATACGGATCCCCGCGAGCGCGCCCAGGACCATGGCCATCGGCGATCCGGTGTGCCAGATCCCCTGCAGCCGGTGGCCCTTCGTGCGGATGACGACCGGCGCCATCTGCCCGTTCGCGGTGCGGTAGCGCAGCGTCGCGAGGTCGTCGGACGCGAGCTGCAGGGCGTACGGCAGGTAGTCGAGGTACTGGATGTCCACGATCGGCCGGAGCCCGCGCATCGCCGCGCCGATGCCCTGGCCCAGGATCGTCGCCTCGCGGATGCCCGTGTCGGTGAGCCGCAGGTCCCCGTGCTTCTCCTGCAGGCCTTCGAACACGAGGTTCACGTCGCCCAGACCGCCCACGTCCTCGCCGATGACGAACACGCGCGGGTCGCGCGCGAGCAGGTCGTCGAAGGCGCGGACGAGGATCATGCGGCCGTCGACCTGCTCGGCGTCGGCGGCGTACCGCGCCGCCACAGGTGCGATGCGCAGCGGCGACCGCGCCGACGAGCTGTACAGGTGGGTCGTGAAGCGCTCGCGGTCCTCCTCCTCGCGCGCGCGCATGAGCGTGCGCAGCTCGCCCCGCGCGCCGCCCTCGCTCCCGCGGAGGAGGACGAGCGCCTTCGCCATCGCGAGGTGCGCGAAGCGCCGGCCCGGCTCGGCCTGCCCGCCGAGGTCGCGCGCGAGCCGCGCCACCTCGTCCGATCCGCTCTCGCGAGCGGCGCGCTCGAGCAGCCGAACGACCCGCGCGCGCTCCTCGAGGACCGGCGCGGAGCACGCGTCCCACGCCTGCGCCCGGACCTGCTCGACGTGCTGGCGATCCTCCCGCTCGAGTTCGTCGAGCTCGGCGGCGGTCGCGACCTCCTCGCGCACGATCCACTCGCGCATGCGCGCGATCGGGTCCATCTCGGTCTCGTAGCGCAGCCGCTCCTTCGTCTTGTAGCGCTCGTGGCTGCCGCTCGTGGAATGCCCCTGCGGCTGCGTCATCTCGGTGACGTGGATGAGCGCCGGCGCGTGCCGCGTGCGTACCCTCTCGATCGCGGCAGCGTACGTGTCGCGGAGCGCGGGGTAGTCCCACCCGCGCACGACGTGCACGTCGACGCCGGGCACGCCCCCCGCGGGCGCGAACCCGCGGATGAGCTCCGAGATCGAGCCCTTCGTCACCTGGAGGTCGTTCGGCACCGAGATCCCGTAGCCGTCGTCCCACACCGAGATCGCGAGCGGCACCTGGAGGACGCCGGCCGCGTTCAGGCCCTCCCAGAAGACGCCCTCGGCGCAGCCCGCGTTGCCAACGGTGGCGAAGCAGACCTCGCTGCCGTCCTCGGTGAACGCGCCCCGGCCGAACGCGCGGAAGCCGTCGTGCCGGCGGTACAGCTTGGACGCGTACGCGAGGCCGAGGGCCTTCCCCATCTGCGCCGAGACGGGCGACAGATCGGAAGCGCTGTTCTTCGCGCGCGCGATCGCGGTCCACTCGCCATCCGCGTCGATGCTGCGCGTGGCGAAGTGGCTCACCATCTGGCGACCGGCCGAGAACGGGTCGCGCGCGACGTCCGTGTCGGTGTACAGCTGCGCGAAGTACTGGGCGAGCGTCGCGAGGCCGCTCGCGAAGTGGAAGGTCTGGTCGCGGTAGTAGCCCGACCGCCAGTCGCCGCTGCGGAAGACGCGCGCCATGGCGAGCTGCGCGACCTCCTTGCCCTCGCCGGAGATCCCGAAGGGCGCCTTGCCGGTCAGGACCTCGCGCCGCGCGATGACGCTCGCGGCGCGGCTGCGGACGGCGGTGCGGTAGTCGGCGATGACCTCATCGGCGGTGAGCGTGAGCCCGGCGGCGGTGCGCACCGTCGGCCGGGACCGCGTCCTCATCTACGTGGATTGTGCTGCGAAACACGGCTTTCGTCCCCCGGGCGCGCAGGCCGAGGCGAAGACGAGGTCGAGCACCCGGGCGCGAGGGAGGGTTGATCCCGGCCGAGCGTCTGACCAAGGAACGGGAGCAGCGCCTCGAGCATCTCCCGCGGCCGCTCGATCATCACGAGCACGATCTCGCTCCAGTTCTCCGCCCACCCGCCGAGCCCGTGGATCATGACGAGCGGGTCGTCCGTCTCCGTGGCCGCCCGCGCCTCGATGACGCGCACGCGCCGCCCGTCCACGAGGATCGTGCGCTCATCCACCCGTGTCCGTATATTGCGGGTCGTGCTCTTCTACTACCTCTGCACGAGGGGCGAGAGGCTCCATCGCGAAGCGTACCCGCAGGGCGCGCAGTCGAAGGACGCCGACGTTCACAAGTGGGTCACGATGCACTCGGGCTCGCCCGCGGCGTGCCAGCGCGAGCACGGCGGCGCGCACGAGTGGCGGCCCGACGAGGGCGGCGAGGAGGAGCGCGTCGTGCGCGGCTACGCCGTCCTGCAGTGGGACAGGCACGGCTTCGATCCCGGGGTCGCCAAGCCGCCGCCCGGCGCGACATTCGACTCGCCGTGGGGTCCGTCCCTCGTCATCGAGCGGGCCGAGGATCCGAGCACCGGCACGTACCTGCTCCTGCGCCTCTACCCGCACGGGTATCGCGGGAAGCGGAACGAGACGGGCGTCGAGCGCCGCGACGTGCCGAAGGAGCTCGCGGGCAAGGTCTAGCCGGCCTCGGCGCGGTGCCTCCGGTGCTCGACGTGATGCGCGTGTACGTGCTCGTCCTCGCCGGCCCGCGGCGGATAGAACAGCCCCGCGACGTACGGCTTCGCGATCGCCTGCGCGTACGTCGAGAGGAGCACGTGCACGTCGAACCGCTCGAAGAGCGGGGCGCCCCAGGTCTGCCGGAACTGCGTCGCCCAGGTGGAGCCGTGCCGCTCGCGCGTCGCCCGCGCCGTCTCGTGCAGCTCCCAGTCGAGGACCGGCAGCTCGTGGTAGGTCGAGCACGAGCCGTCGTCGCAGCGGAAGCGCAGGCGCAGGGGCAGCTGCATGACGTCGGCGTCCGCGGCGGGCCGCACGAACGCGGCGGTGGCGACGCCGTCGCGCGCGCGCTGCTGCATCGCTTCGAGCGACGGCACGACGTGTGGCCGCACGAACGGCCAGCGCAGCCGCCAGCCGTCCTTCGCGTCCACGTAAGCGGTGAGCGACACCTCGCCGACCACCTCGCGCGACTCCGGCCGCGGATCGAGCTCGGCGGCGCGCGTCCCGGTGTGCAGCCAGGCCCACTTCGGCACGGGTGGGTCGGTGTCCGTCCCCTTCCAGGGGAACGGGCACAGGCGGGTGAGCGCGCCCGTCTCGCGGTCGATGCCGAGCAGCGACGGCCGCTCGACCGGGAAGTCGCCGGTCCCGACGACCTTCCCGACGACGAGGACGTCGCGCTCCGGTCGCGAGTCCTCCATGCGCGGGCCGGTCGTCACTCACCCAAGATATGGGCGTCGTGATCGACGAGAAGGAGATCCGCCTGGCCACCGAGCATCCCCGCGGGACGGAGCTGCGCCGGCTCGGGCCGTACCGCGAGGCGCTCCGCTCGGCCGAGGCCTACGCGCGCCTCCCCCCGGCGGACCGCGACGCGATCGTCCGCTGGGCCGAGACGCGGCGCATCGTCCGCGAGCGCACCGGCCTCGACCACGACCCGCGGAACCTCGCCGACCCGCTCCTCCCGGTCGACCGCCTCCGGAGCCATGTCATCGAAGGCGAGAGGCTCGCGGCGGGCGCTCCTGCCTTCGAGGACGGCGGCGGCGACCTCATCGCGGCCGTGGCCCGCCTGCGCGGCGGCCGGGAGCGTCACCAGCCGACGGCGTAGCACTCCCGGCGCGGGTCGGCGCCGCCCTCGAGGGTCCCGTTGTCGAGGCGCCGGATGGCGCAGACGCTCGACGACGCGCCGGTCCGCTCGGGCCACTCCACCACGCGGTGGCCGAGCGCCGCGAGCCGCTCGCGCGCCGGCAGCGGGACCGCGCCCTCGACGCACAGCTCGCCCGGCGCGTAGCGGTGCGGGTGGAACGACCACGGGAAGCTGCGCGAGATGACGCGGGGCATCTCGACCGCCTCCTGCGTGTCCATACCGAAGTCGACGATGCCGCAGACGACCTGGACCATGCCCTGCGGCTGCGCGTCCTCGCCCGGGCAGCCGAACGGCATGTACGCGCGCCCGTCGCGCACGAGCATCGCCGGGCTCGGCGTGAGGCGCGGGCGCTTGCCCGGCGCGATCGCCGACGGATGGCCCGCCGTTGTCCAGAGCTGCGCGCCGCGCGTCGAGACGATCATCCCGAGGCCGGGCACGAGCGGCGCACGCGCCGCGGGGTCCGACGGCGTGGCCGAGAACGCCCAGCCCTCGGCGTCCATCGCGCACGCGTAGGAGGTGTCGGGCTCGCCGCTGCCCTCGGCCGGCCGCGGCACGTAGCCCGGCGAGCCGCTGCGCCCTTCGTGCCGCCACGGGTCGCCGGGCGGCGGCAGCAGCGGCCACGCGCGGTCGGCGCGGATCATCCGCGCGCGCTCCTCCGCGTACGCCTTCTCGAGCATCCCGCGGATCGGCACGTCCACCTGGTCGGGGTCGCCGAAGAAGCCCTCGCGGTCCGCCGCGGCGAGCTTCATGGCCTCGGCGTACGTGTGGAGGAACTCGGCCGAGCACGGGCCCATCGACGCGACGTCGTAGCGCTCGAGCATGTTCAGCGTCATGGGGACGAGCGGGCCCTGCGACCACGGCCCGCACGCGTACACGTCGAGGCCGCGGTACGTGGTGTGCGTCCCCGGACCCGCCGACACCCGGTACGACGCGAGGTCGTCGTACGTGATCGCGCCGCCGGCCTGCGCCGCGAACGCCGCGATCTCGCGCGCGATGTCGCCCACGTAGAGCGCGTCGCGGGCGGCCATGATCGCGGCCGCGCGCCCGCGCGTGTCGTGCGAGCGCTCGACCGCGAGGAGGCGGCGGAACAGGTCGCCGA
>VGOU01000108.1 GCA_016875795.1 Chloroflexota bacterium
GGAGACCGAGATCGGATCGACCCTCGTCGCGCGCCGGCCCGACGGCGGGGCGAGCGAGACGATCCTCGAGCTCGACGGCCGGGCGATGCTGCCCGCGGTCGCGAGCGGCGCGCGCATCGCCTTCGTCGAGGCGCAGTCCCGCGACGGCATGGGGGCGCGCGCGATCTGGCTCGTCACGGCGGGCGAGACGCCGGTCCGCGTGGCGCGCGGGCTCGGCCGGGTCTACTTCCCTAAGCCGTCGCGCGACGGGCGCTTCGTGGGGTTCTCGGAGGTGGAGGAGGGCACGCCGCTCCGGGTGCGCACGGGGGTCATCGAGGTCGCGACGAAGAAGGTGACCTACGCCTGCGACACGGGCTGCGCCGTGCTGGACGTGCGCTAGGCAGCAGCGGCGGCGGGCTCCCGGACCTCGGCGCCGACGATGGTGTCGTTCGGCGCGGCGAGCCACGCGACGACCAGGGCGGCGAGGGGGCCGATCGCGAGGATCGTGGTCCCGTCGAGCTCCGGCATCCGCATCCTCCTCGAGTTGCTGGCGCGAAGGTTGGCGCGCCCGGCCGGCCCCTTCAGTAGTGGGTGGGCGCCCCGAACGGTCGCGATTCGGTCGCGGCGCCCACCCTTTCCGCTACAGCGTGTACGCGGCCTCGCGGCGCTGGCTGACGTCGAGGCCGAGGACCTCCTCCTGCTCGGGCACGCGCAGCCCGACGAAGAGGTCGATGGCCTTCAGGATCGCGAACGTCATGACCGCGGCGTAGGCGATGACCGCGCCGACGGCGACGAGCTGGACGCCGAGGAGGCCGGGGCTGCCCGCGATGAGCCCGTCCTTCGCGGCGCTGTTCACGGCGGTCGTGGCGAAGATGCCGCCGGCGAGGGCGCCCCATGTCCCGCCGACCCCGTGGACGCCGAAGACGTCGAGCGCGTCGTCGGCGCGCAGCCGCTTCGTCACCTGGATCGCGATGTAGCGCAGGACGCCGGCGCCGAGGCCGATGAGGATCGACGCCGAGACGTCGACGTACCCCGACGCCGGGGTGATCGCGACGAGGCCGGCCACCGCGCCGGCGGCCGCGCCGAGGACGCTCGGCGCGCCCTTGTGGACCCACGAGACGGTCATCCACGTGAGCGCCGCCATGGCCGCCGCGGTGCTCGTCACGACGGACGCGCTCGCGGAGAGCCCGCCCGCCGCGATCGAGCCGCCGGCGTTGAGGCCGAACCACCCGCACCACGGGAGCGAGGCGCCGAGGACGGTCATGGTCATGTCGTGCGGCTCGAGGGGCTCGCGGCCGAAGCCGACCCGCCGGCCGGGCACGAGCGCGGCGACGAGCGCGGACACGCCGCTCGTGATGTGCACGACGGTTCCGCCGGCGAAGTCGAGGGCGCCGAGCTGGGCGAGCCAGCCGCCGCCCCACACCCAGTGGGCGACCGGCGCGTAGACCGCCGTCGACCACACGAGCGAGAGGACGACGAACGCCTTGAAGCGCTCGCGCTCGGCGAACGCGCCGGTGATGAGCGCGGGCGTGATGACCGCGAACATCATCTGGAAGGCCACGAAGGCCATGTGCGGGACGGTCGGGGCGAGCGGCCCGGGCTCCTGGCCGACGCCCTTCAGCGCGACGTGGTCGAGCCCGCCGATGATCCCGCCCTGGTCGGGCCCGAGCGCGAGGGTGTAGCCGACGATCACCCAGTGCAGCGAGATCGGGCAGAGGATGGAGAAGCCGTGCCTGATCGTCGCGAGCACGTTCTTGCGGCGGGCGAGCCCGCCGTAGAAGGACCCGAGGGCCGGGGTCATGAGCGTGACGAGCGCCGCCGAGAGCAGCCGCCAGGCCGGATCGCCGCTGTCGATCCTGTCCATCCTCACACCTCCCGCAGGATCACCGCGACGTACGGATGAGGACGCACCGCGTCGGCGCCGCAACGGTGGGCCGGACGTCGCGCTTCAGGTCTCGGGGGGACACCGATCCGCAACCGTTCCGCGACCTTCGGAGCGTTGTCCCGCATCCCTCGCGGCGCGATCGTTGCCGCACGTAGCGGGGGAGGTCGACCATGAGCGTCCACGCACTCGCACTCCACGACCGCGCTGCCGGGCTGCACTGGGCGAAGCGCCCGCTGCCCGAGCCCCCGCGCACCCGCCGCGTCTCGAGGTGGACGCGGATCCCGCTCGACCGGCTGCAGGAGCAGCTCGAGGAGTGGCTGAAGGAGCTGACCGTCAGCGCGACGTTCGACGGCGACTAGCGGGCACGCGACCAACTTGAGAAGGGGGCATCACGAGTGAGCGGTGTCTATCGCGCGGAATACATCTGGGTCGACGGCACCGAGCCGACGAAGAAGCTGCGCTCCAAGACGAAGGTCGTCCCGAAGGGCGAGGCGCCGCCGATCTGGGGCTTCGACGGCTCGAGCACGAACCAGGCGACGGGCGATCGCTCCGACTGCGTCCTCCAGCCGGTCTTCGTGACGAACGACCCCATCCGCGGCGGCGACGACAAGCTCGTCCTGTGCGAGGTCATGCTCGTGAGCGGCGACCCGCACCCCACGAACACGCGCCGCGCGTGCGCGGAGATCTCGCAGAAGCACGCGAGCTTCGACACGTGGTTCGGGATCGAGCAGGAGTACACGTTCTTCAAGGGCGCGCGGCCGCTCGGGTTCCCGGACGGCGGCTTCCCGGCGCCCCAGGGCGGCTACTACTGCGGCGTCGGCGCGGACGAGGTGTTCGGCCGCGAGGTCGTCGAGTCGCACCTCGATCTCTGCCTCAAGGCGGGCCTGAGGATCTCGGGCATCAACGCCGAGGTCATGCCGGGCCAGTGGGAGTTCCAGGTCGGCCCGCTCTCCGCGCCGGAGGCCGCCGACCAGCTGTGGGTCGCGCGCTGGCTCCTGTACCGCGCGGGCGAGCCGTTCGGCGTCTCGGCGACGCTGTACCCGAAGCCGGTCCGCGGCGACTGGAACGGCGCGGGCGCGCACACGAACTTCTCGACGAAGCAGATGCGCGAGGGCTGGGAGCCGATCATGGCCGCGATCGAGGCGCTGGAGGGCCGCCACGACCTGCACATCGCCAACTACGGCTCGGACATCGAGCTCCGCCTCACCGGACACCACGAGACAGCGTCGTACAAGGAGTTCAGCTACGGCGTGTCGCACCGCGGCGCGTCGGTCCGCATCCCCTGGCAGGTCGCGAAGGACAAGAAGGGCTACATCGAGGACCGCCGCCCCAACGCGAACATGGACCCGTACGTCGTCACCCGGCTCATCATCGAGACGGTGTGCGGCGCCGCCTCCGGCAGCGCGCCGAAGGCGCGGGAGGTGGTCACCGCGTAGCGGGCGCTACGCAGCCACGGCGGAAGCGCTGAGGGCCGCGACCGCGACCTTCGCCAGCGATGGCGGGAGCGGTCGCGGCCCCGCCTCTCTCCGGGGGTCGTAGCCGCAGATCTCGACGCCGCGCACCTTCGCGACGCCGGCGAGCGCGCCGAGCACGTCGCACAGCGCGCGCACCGAGGGGCCGCCGGCGACGGGGAAGTCGACCGCGGGGACCTCCGCCGGGTCGACGACGTCGATGTCGATGTGCACCCACACCTGCCGCTTGCGCGCGAACGCGAGGAGGCCCGGCGCGTCGGCGCGCTCGGCGTCGAAGGGGATCTGGCGGACCCTCGAGCCCATGAGGTTCCCGGCCTCGCCGGGGTCGAGGTCGCGCGCGCCGACGAGGGCGACGCGCTCCTCGGCGATCGAGCGCACGCCCGGCCAGAGCAGCGGCGCGAGCTTCTTGCCGCAGACGTGCGCGAGGCACATTCCGCCGACGAAGTGCGAGGGCGTCGTCGCGAGCGTGTTGAAGTCGCCGTGCGCGTCGAAGTACACGAGCGCGAGGTCGGGCTCGACGGAGAGCGCGCCGGGGATCGTGCCCGCGACGACCGTGCACTCGCCGCCGACGACGATCGGGCGCGCGCCATCCTGCAGCGAGGCGGCGACCGCGTCGGCGAGCGTCCGGCAGGACTCGCGCGCCGCCGTCAGGTAGCGGTCGCGCGGCAGGAAGGGGATGAGCACGCGCTTCGCCGGCCGGGCGAGGGCGGCGACCTCGGCCGCGAGCGCCGCGGGCGCCTCGGACATGCCGAGATACCGCTGCTCGGTGATGATCCCCGCCTCCAGCAGGTGCGTCGGCGTGGACATGGGGCGCATCGTATTCGTGTGAGCCTGCTGCGGACAGCCACGGCGCTTCCGCCGTACGCCCTCGCCTCCTCCGCCGTCGTCGTCGCGAGCGCCATCGCCCTGGCCGGCACCGTGCGCATGCCCGAGGCCGTCTCCCCCGGGGTCGTGGCCGTCCCGTCCGCGCCGGTGCCCGCCGCCCGGCGCGCCGAGCTGTCCGATCAGCGCATGGCGTACCGGCGCCAGGCGGCGAGCGGATCCCTCGAGCTCTGGGCGAGCGACCTCGACGGCGGGCGGCGGTGGACGATCGCGTCCGCCGCCGGCGGCGCGGACGTGGGGCTGACGCGCTGGGCGCCCGACGGGAGCGCGGTCGCGTACCGCATCTCGAGCTCGACGATCGGGATCATGCGGCTCGACGGCACCATCTCGTCGCTCGTCATGCCGCAGGCGCAGCGCCAGGCGCGCTGGCGCATCGCGAACTACGAGTGGTCGCTGGACGCGAAGCGCATCGCCGCGACGTTCCGCGCCGAGGGCGGGCTGTCGAACGAGAGCGACGTGTGGGTCTCGACCGGATCGGGCGCGACGCCATGGGAGCGCGTCACGACGCTCGGCGACGAGTACGCCGGCCCGTGGATCGACGAGAACCGCCTGTTCATCGAATCGTCGAGCGGGCTCATCGCCGTGCTCGACCTCCGCACGAAGGATCTGCGCCCGCTCTCGCGGACACGGACGGCGAGGGCGTCGAGCCAGAGGTGGCGGTACGGAGCGCCGTCGAGCGGGCGCTCGCGGAAGGCCCGCACGCTCACATCGAGCGAGGCCGCGAGCCCCGACACCTGGCTCTTGCTCATGCCCTCGATCCCGAGGGCGCGCGCCAGGTCGTCGACGCGCCTCGTGGAGACGCCCTCGACGTACGCCTGGGCCACGACCTGGACGAGCGCGCGCTCGGCGCGGCTCGAGCAGCCGATCCGGGAAGTACGCGCCCTGCCGGAGCTTGGGGACGCGCAGGTCGATCGTGCCGGCGCGGGTGTCCCAGCGGCGGGCGCGGTACCCGTTCCGCCGCGTGAGCCGATCGGCGCCGCGCTCGCCGTACCCGGCGCCGGCCATCGCGCTCGCCTCCGCGCTCATGAGCGTCTCGGCGAAGGTGCGCGCCATCTCGCGGAGCAGGTCGCCGTCGGCGTCCTCGATCGCCTTGCGCAGGAACGCGAGCGGGTCCATCGTGGGCTTGGCCACCGTGTCTTCCTCCCCGGCGGTCCTTCGAGAGTTCCGCCGAGGATGGCGCGGTGGTCCTCCATTCGCTCCGGCTCACGCCATCAGCTCCGACACCACGTCCGGGGCCGCGGCCAGTTCGTGGACCGACGAGCAGCACCGGATACGAGGGCGGCGGTACGGCTGTCGAAGGGACCACGTTCCGTCGTGCCGAACGATTCGTCTGCTGCGTGCAAGAGGGCAAGGGGCTATCTCCAGCGCATGCGAATGTCACGTAGCGAACGGCGGTAGCGCGGCGTCGAGCTCGGCGAGCCCCGCGCGCAGCTTCGCGAGCGGACCGCCGAAGCCGATGCGCAGGTGGCGCTCCATGAGGAAGTGCGACCCCGGCACGACCATCGCGCTGCGCTCCGTGATGAGGCCCTCGACGAGCGGCCACGAGTCGACCGCGTACGAGTAGCCGAAGAAGCAGATCGCGCCGGCGCGCGGCGCCGTCCAGTGGAGCGTCCCGCGCTTCGAGCGCGCCCACGCCTCGAGTACCGGCCAGCGCTCGCAGAGGATGCGCCGCGTGCGCTCGAGGAGCGCCGGCCTGTTCCGTAGCGCGGCCTCGGCCATGACCTCGGACACGCTCGCGGCGACGATCGTCGTGTAGTCCTTCTGCGCCCACGCCGCGTCGATGCGCTCGCGCGGGGCGACGATCCACCCGATGCGCAGGCCTGGGAGGCCGTACGCCTTCGAGAGCCCGCCGGTGACGATGACTCGCTCGTAGCGGCCCCACATCGTCGCGCTCTCGACGCCGCCGAGCTCGGCGCCGCGGTACACCTCGTCGGAGAGCACCCACGCCCCGACCGACGACGCGATCTCCGCGACCGCCGACAGCTCGGCCGCGGCCAGGATCTGCCCCGTCGGGTTGTTCGGCGTGCACACGCAGATGAGGCGCGTGCGCGGCGTCACCGCGGCGCGCAGGCGGTCCGGGTCGAGGCGCCAGCCCTCGTCCTCGTGCAGCCAGACCTCGCGCACGTTCCCGCCGAGCCCGCGCGCGAGCCCGTGCACCTGCATGTAGTTCGGCATGACGATGGCGACGTCGTCGCCGCGCTCGACGAGCGTCGTGAGCGCGAGGAAGTTCGCTTCGCTCGTCCCCGTGGTGATGAGCACGTCGTCGGGGCCGGCGCCGTCGTGGATGCGCGCGACCGCGGCGCGCGTCGCCTCGCGGCCGCGGCCGTCGGCGTAGCCGAGGCGGACGTCGCCGGCGGCGACGTCGAGGAGCCGCGCGGCCTCGGCGAGCGTGAGCGGCTCGACGCCCGACTCGGACATGTCGTAGCGGACGCGGTGCTCCCAGGCGGACTGCATCCGCTCCATCTCGAACACGGGGAAGCGCATCGCCGATATCCTGACAGCAACAGCACACGCGCCGTTCACATGCCCCCGCTCCGCGAGTGGGGGCCTTTCGGCGTGCTCAGGGAGGT
>VGOU01000109.1 GCA_016875795.1 Chloroflexota bacterium
GCCGAGCCCGCGATCGTCGAGGCGCCGCTGCTGCGCGACCCGAACGACCGGCGCCGCATGGTCGTGCGCGCGGGCGGGCGCGACGCGGTCACGCGCTTCCGGCGCATCGCCGCGTACGGCGACGGCGCCGACCGCCAGGCGCTCCTCCACGTTCTGCCGGCGACCGGACGCACGCACCAGATCCGCGCGCATCTCGCGTTCGCGCGAACCCCTATCGTTGGCGACCCCGTGTATGGCCGTCGTGGCGACAGGAGCGGTCTCGGCAGGCAGTTCCTCCACGCGTGGCGGCTGACGGTCCGCCTGCCGCACGCCGGAGAGCGCACGTTCACCGCGCCGCTCGCGGCCGACCTGCGCGCCTACCTCGCGACGCTCGGCCGGCCCGCCGCGACCGCGGCGCCGTTCGCGGAGGTCGCGTGACGGCGGACGGGGAGCCGGCGACGTCGACCGCGGACGGTCCGCGCGGGGACAACGCGGCGCGCGACCGGACGCCGGTGGACGGCCTGCTCGTCATCATCTCCGCGCCGTCCGGGGCGGGGAAGGACTCCGTCATCGAGCGGCTCGTCCCCGCGCTCGACGACGCCGCCGTCTACGTCACGGCGACGAGCCGCGACCCGCGGCCGGGCGAGATCCACGGCAAGCACTACTTCTTCTACACGCCGCAGAAGTTCCGCGACGAGATCGAGCAGGGGAACTTCCTCGAGTGGTCGATCGTCCACGGCGAGTTCAAGGGGGTGCGCGGCGACGCCGTGGCCGACACGCTCCGCCGCCACTGCATCGTGATCGTGAAGCCGGACCCGCAGGGCATGCGCAAGCTGAAGGCGGTGCTCCCGGAGGCGCTCACGATCTTCATCCAGCCCGCGTCGCTCGACCAGCTCCGACGCCAGCTCGTCGGCCGCGGCACCGAGACGCCCGAGTCCCTCGAGATCCGCCTGAAGAACGCGGAGATCGAGATGGTCGCGGCACCCGAATACGACCACGTCGTCATCAACGACTACGGGAAGCTCGACGAGACCGTGCGCAAGGTGGCCGAGATCATCCGCAAGGAGGCCGAGCAGCCCCGCACGTACTGGCTGTGAGCCGGAACGCGGAGGTCGCGGTCTTCGGGGGCCAGGGCGGTCCCGCCAGGACGTTCACGTACTCCGTTCCCGAGGGCGTCGCGGTCGCGCCGGGCCATCTCGTGCGCGTCGCGCTCGGGACGCGCGTCTCCGCGGGCGTGGTCGTCGCCACCGACGTCCCCGCGCCACCCGGAACCCTGCGCGACATCGCCGCGGTCGCGGACGCGACGCCCGTGCTGCACCCGCACCAGATCGAGCTCGCGCGCTGGATCGCGCAGCGGTACCGCTGCGCCCTCGCCGACGCGGTCCGCGCGATGGTGCCGCCCGGCCTCGCGCGGCGCGCGCGGGCGCCGGTGCGGTCGCGCAGGCGCGCGCGCAGCATCCCGGACGAGCTCGGCGTCACCGAGGACGACGCCGTGCGCGGCGCCGAGGCGACGCCGGCGCAGGACGCCGCCCTCGACGCCATCGCGGCCTCGATCGCGGGCGACGGGGACGCGTACCTCCTCCACGGCGTCACCGGCAGCGGCAAGACGGAGGTGTACCTGCGGAGCGCGGCGGCGGTGCTCGAGCGCGGCCGTGGGGTCATCGTCCTCGTTCCCGAGATCATGCTCACGACGCAGGTCGTCGCGCGCTTCGTCGCTCGCTTCGGCGAGCGCGTCGCGCTGCTGCACAGCGCCCTGTCCGAGGGCGAGCGCCTCGACGAGTGGAGGCGCGTCCTCGCGGGCGAGGCCGACGTCGTCGTCGGCTCCCGCTCCGCGCTCTTCGCGCCGCTCGCGCGGCCGGGCCTCATCGTGGTGGACGAGGAGCAGGAGCCCTCCTACAAGCAGGAGAGCGACCCGCGCTACCACGCCGTCGACGCCGCGCTCGCGCTCGGACGCATCGCGCGCGCGACGGTCATCCTCGGGAGCGCGACGCCGCGCGTCACGACGTGGCACGCGGCACGGGAGGGGACGATCCGTCTCCTCGAGCTCCCGGAGCGGGTGAGCGCGCGGGAGATGCCGCGGACGCGGATCGTCGACCTTCGGCTCGAGCTGAAGGCCGGCAACCGCACGACGCTGTCCCAGGCGCTGCGCGTCGCGCTCGAGCGGACGGTGGTGGTGAAGGGCGAGCAGGCCATCCTGTACCTGAACCGCCGGGGCTTCGCGACCGTGGTGCTCTGCCGGGACTGCGGCCACGTGGCCGCGTGCCCGAGCTGCGACATCCCCTTCGCTTACCACGCCGAGGGTACCCTCCTCTGCCACCGCTGCGGCCGCCGCGACGCTCCCCCCGAGCGCTGCCCGAAGTGCGGCGGCGCGCGCATCCGGCACCTCGGCGTCGGCACGCAGCGGGTCGAGGACGACGTGCGCGCCGCGGTCCCGTCGGCGCGCGTGCTGCGGCTCGACCGCGACGCCGTGCGCAGGAAGGGCGCGCACGCCGCGGCGTTCGAGCGGATGCGCTCGGGGCGGGCCCAGGTGATCGTCGGCACGCAGATGGTGGCGAAGGGGTTCGACCTCCCCGGGGTGACGCTCCTCGGCGTCGTGAACGCCGACACGCTCCTCAACCTCCCGGACCACACCGCCGCCGAGCGCACGTTCCAGCTGCTCACGCAGGCGCTCGGACGGTCGGGTCGCGGCGCGCTCGCCGGGCTCGGGATCCTGCAGACGTACCTGCCCGACCACTACGCGGTGCGCGCGGCGGCGGCGCACGACTACGAGGCGTTCGCCGAGGCCGAGATCGCGGCGCGCCGGCGCTTCGGCCACCCGCCGTTCGGCCGGCTCATCCTCCTCCAGACCTCGGCGAGGCAGGAGGCGACGGTGGAGCGCCGCGCGCTCGCCCTCGCGGAGGCCCTCCGCGCCGCCGCGGGCGACGACGCCGAGGTGCTCGGACCGGCGCCGGCCTTCGCGGCGAAGAAGGCGGGGGCGTACCGGGCGCAGCTCGTCCTGCGCGGCCCGCGGCCCGACGCGGTGCTCGACCGCGTCGAGGTCGGCGCGCAGTGGTCGATCGACGTGGACCCGATGACCCTGCTCGGCTGAACCTACGCTGGAAGGCGTGAGCGACGAGGCCGCGCGCGAGGACGAGGCGCCGCAGGAGCCGCGCATGCGCATCACGAAGGGGACGCCCTGGCGGATCGACGACGGCCGCCGGGCCAAGTGGTCCACGCCCGAGTTCGTGCGGCAGCACGCGCTCGACATCCGCCAGGTCGGGGACCCCGCGCTCCATCGCCCGGCGCTCCGGCCGAGCCTTTCGAGGGCCGACCTCGAGGCGCTCATCGCGCGGATGTTCGCGTCGATGCTGCAGGCGAACGGGATCGGCATCGCCGCGCCGCAGATCGGCGTCCCGCTCCGGGTGGCGATCATCGACGTGGACGAGGCCGGGATCGTGGCCATCGAGCCCGTCATCGACGAGGTGACCGAAGAGGTCGAGGAGACGCGCGAAGGCTGCCTCTCCGTCCGCGGCTTCTACGGGATGCTCGAGCGGCCCCTCGGGGCGCGCCTCACCGCGACCGATCCGGCCGGGAGGCGCTTCTCGATCGAGGGCGAAGAGCTCGGCGCGCAGTGCATGCTCCACGAGGCCGACCACCTGAACGGCACGCTGTACATCGACCGCCTGCGCTCGCGCGAGGACCTCCACCCCGTGCGCCCGGACGAGACCGAAGAGGTCGGGGCGTAGAGGCGCTCACTGGCCCGCCGCGGGTCATCTTCCTCGGCACGCCCGAGTTCGCGGTCCCGTCGTTCGAGGCGCTCATCCGGATGCGCGACGGCCGGACGGTCGACCTCATGGCGGTCGTCACGCAGCCCGACCGGCCCGGGCACCGCGGAAAGCTCACGGCGCCGCCGGTGAAGGCGAGGGCGCTCGATCACGGCATCCGCGTCATCCAGCCGCGGCGGCTCGTCGGGAACGGCCCGCGCTGGGACACGCCCGCGATGTGGGACGCGGTCATCCGCCTCCACCCCGAGGCGCTCGTGTGGGCCGCGTACGGCGGCATCGTCCCGAAGCGCGTCATCGACGCGGTGCGGGGACGGGCGGTGAACGTCCACCCCTCCGTCCTGCCGCGCTGGCGCGGGGCCGATCCGGTGGCGCACGCCATCCTCGCGGGCGACCGCGAGACCGGCGTGTGCCTCATGGAGGCGACGGCCGAGCTCGACGCGGGTCCGGTCATCACGCTCCTCACGACGGAGGTCGTGCCGGGCGAGACGACCGGCGATCTCGAAGCGCGTCTCGCGCGGCACGGCGCGCGCCTCCTGGAGGACCAGCTGGCGGCGTACCTGTCGGGCTCGCTCCGTCCCGCGCCGCAGGAGGGCGAGGTCGTCTGGGCTCCGAAGCTCGATCCGAGAGGCGGCGAGCTCGACCTCACGCGACCGGCCGAAGAGGTCGCGCGGATCGTTCGCGCGTACTCGCCCGATCCCGGCGCGTTCACGACGTTCCGCGGTCAGCGCCTCCGGCTGCTGCGCGCATCCGTGGCCGGCGGCCCGCCTGGCGAGCACGGCACGCTGAAGGTGGAGCGGGGCGAGCCGTACGTCGCGGCGGGCGCCGGGTGGCTGCGGCTCGATGAGGTGCAGCCCGCGGGCAAGCGCGCGATGAGCGGCGCCGACTGGGCGCGCGGGCTGCGTGACCTGGAGGGCGCGACGGTCCCGAGCTAGCGGCGCGTGCGACGATGGGTCGCGTGATCCCCGCCATCACCGACGTCAGCGACGGAGCGCTCGCCGCGTGGCTCGCCGAGCGCGGTGAGCCGAAGTACCGCCTGAAGCAGATCCGCCGTTCGGTCGCGCGCTCGACGGCCACGGACTGGAGCGGCCTCACCGACCTGCCGCTGAAGCTGCGCGCCGAGCTCGCGCAGTCGTTCCGGTGGTCGTCGGTCGATCTCGAGCGCGAGGCGGCGAGCGCCGACGGCGAGACGCGCAAGGCGCTGCTGCGCCTCCACGACGGCCATCACATCGAGACGGTCCTCATGCCGCACCACGGCGCCCGCAACTCGGTGTGCATCTCGACGCAGGCGGGCTGCCCGATGGCGTGCGCGTTCTGCGCCACGGGCGAGATGGGCCTCGTGCGCGACCTCACCGCGGGCGAGATCGTCGACCAGGTGCGCTACTGGCAGCGCGAGCTCCGCGGGCGCGAGGAGCGTGTGTCGCACGTCGTGTACATGGGGATGGGGGAGCCGCTGCGCAACTACGGGCCGGTGATGTCGTCCGTCCGAGCGCTGACGGATCCCGACCTCTTCGGCATCAGCCCGCGGCGCATCACCATCAGCACGTGCGGGATCGTGCCGAAGATGGACGCGCTCGCGGCCGAGGGCCTGCCGATCACGCTCGCGGTCTCGCTCCACGCGGCCGACGACGCGACGCGCGCGCGGATCATGCCGGTGAACCGCAAGTGGGACGTCGACGAGGTCCTCGACGCCTCCGCGCGCTACGTGGAGCGCACGAAGCGCCGCCTGACCTTCGAGTACGTCCTCCTCGGCGGCGTGAACGACGGCGAGGAGCACGCCGAGACGGTCGCGCGCCGCATCGCCGAGCGCGGGCGCACGGACATGTACCACGTGAACCTCATCCCGGTGAACCCCGGACCGGGGGGCTTCAAGCGACCGTCACCGGAGAAGATGGAGCGGTTCGCGCGGATCCTCGAGCGCGCCGGCGTCGGCGCGACGGTGCGCATCAGCAAGGGCCAGGACATCGCCGCGGGCTGCGGTCAGCTGAAGGTCGCCGAGGGGAAGGCCGCCGTGCCGATCCGCTTCGACGCGCCGCTCCCGCGCTAGCGGGCGGCGCGCGCCTTCTTCGCCTTCTTCTCCGCGATGCGGGCGTCCTTCGTGAGGGTCCGCCGGCAGCGCGTGCAGATGAGGAGCTTCTGCCCGTCGACGAGCGCCGACTGGAGGTTCACGTCGAACCGGCGGTGCGTGTGCACCTTCGAGTGGCTGACGTTGTATCCGTACTGGGCGTGCTTGCCGCACATGGCGCAGGCGCGTGGCATCGAGGGCGTGCTCCTTCGCACGAAGTTCGTGTAGGGTGCGTTCCATCGTAGCACGGTGGGGTGGTCGGGCCTTCCTCGCTGCGGTCGAAGCCGCGGCTGCCCGCCTGAAGCAGGACGCCGCGGAGGTCGACGCCCTCAACGTCTATCCGCTCCCGGACGGCGACACCGGCCGGAACATGTACCAGACGATCGCGGTCGCTCTCACGCGGGCCCGGGGCAAGGGCCCGAGCCTGAGCGCGGTGAGCGCGGCGCTCGCGCAGGGCGGCCTCATGGGCGCCCGCGGGAACAGCGGGGTGATCCTGTCGCAGATCCTGCGCGGGTTCCGCGACGCCTTCGCCGAGCGCGACGATGCGGGACCGGCCGACCTGCGCGAGGCCTTCGCCCGCGCGCGCAAGTGCGCCTACGAGGCGGTCGATCGGCCGGCCGAGGGCACGATGCTGTCGCTCGCCGCCGCCGTGGACGACAGCGCGCGCGAGGAGGCCAGCCGCGACGTGCTGCGCGAGGCGCTCGAGATCGGCCGCGACGCACTGCACAAGACGATGGACGACAACCCACTGAACAGGGCCGCGGGCGTCGTCGACGCCGGCGCGTACGGCGTGTGGCTGCTCCTGCTCGGCGCGTACGGCGCCGTGGCCGGCGAGCGGGCCGCGGCCGCGGTCGAGAT
>VGOU01000110.1 GCA_016875795.1 Chloroflexota bacterium
CGCGAGCCCGCGGCCGGCCGCCTCCGACGGAGGGGGACGGTCGGGGACCGGCAGCGCGCCGCCGTGCGGCGGCGACGGCCCGCTCTTCGACACGATGCCGATGCGCCCGTCGGACTTCCTTGCGTTCCGTCCGCTCGGCTGGACCTCTCCGACGATCCACGTGTTCCCGGCGAAGCACGGCAACTTCGCGCTCGCGCTACCCGGCCAGACGCCACCGGTGCGGCCGGTGGTGAGCCCGGGACGCATCTGGGTGACGGAGATCAACTCGACGCAGTTCGGCCCGACGAAGACCGGGTACGGGATCACGTTCTACCCGTGCGCCGAGTTCAAGGCGTACTTCGGTCACCTCTCCTCCCTCTCGGACCGCTTGCTGGCGGCCGCGGGCGCGAACCGGCAGTGCAGCCCCTCCTACCAGAGCGGCGGGGTCACCACGACGCCGTGCCGCGCGTTCGTGAGCATCGAGCTCGCCAGCGGCGAAGCGGTGGGGATGTCCGGCGACGCGGCGGGTGTGGACTTCGGGGCGATCGACTACCGCATCCCGCCGCGCGGCTTCGCCGAGCCGAGGCACTACTGCCCGCCGCTCGCGGACGGCACGCAGCGCCTCTCGACTTGCGAGCTCCTCTACTACGTCTCGCCCGTGCCGTACTTCCGTGCCGACGCGCGCGCGCAGCTCGAGTCGAAGCTCGGTTCGTACGACGGTACCGCCGTCCGCACCGCAGAGCCGAAGCACGGCGAGTACATGCAGGACCGGCCGGGCACATCGCAGGGGAACTGGTTCCTGCCCGGCAAGGACCTCTCCGTGGCGTTCCTGCAGCCGGACGAGTTCATCGCGCTGGTGCACGAGTACGTGGATCCGCTGCAGCCGCTGTTCTCGGTCGGCACGACGCTGCGAGGCGTCAACCCCGGCGTCTATACGTTCACGCCACGTCCATCAGGCCTCGTGAACCGTGACTTCGCCGAGGTCCGGCCCGGCGCGGTGTACTGCTATGAGGCGTTCCGCGTCGGGCAGACCGCGGGCCGGATCAACACCGGCGACCCGGGCGGGATCGTGATCGCGCAGATGCCCACGGCGACGACGCTCCGGCTGGAGAAGCAAGGGGCCCGCACCTGCGGTGCGGGCCTCTGGACGTTCACGTCGAACGCGACGACCTACAACCGCTGATCGACCGCGCCTCCCGCTAGACGCGCGCCTTCCTCGCGGTCTCGAGCGCCTCCTGCATGAGGTCGTGCTGGAGGCGCAGCGCGCGCGGGACGGTCGGCCCGAGGAAGTCGAGCCACTGGTCCTGGAGCGTGAGCTCGTCGTGCCACTCGTCGAGGTCCACTCGGAGCGCGGCGTCCACCGCCGCGGGCTTCGCCGGGAGCTCGCGGAGCTCGAGGTCCGTCGCGCGCGGCACGAGCCCGACCGGCGTCTCGCGCGCCGCGGCGTGCCCGTCGCAGCGCTCGAGGATCCACTCGAGGACGCGCATGTTCTCGCCGAACCCCGGCCACAGGAACCTGCCGTCCTCGCCCTTGCGGAACCAGTTGACGAGGAAGATCTTGGGCGGGCGGGGGATGCGCGCGCCCATCTCGAGCCAGTGCGCGAGGTACTCGCCGGCGTCGTAGCCGATGAAGGGGATGTTGGCCATGGGGTCGCGGCGCAGGACGCCGACGGCCCCGGTCTTCGCCGCGGTCGTCTCGGAGCCCATCGTCCCCGCGAGGTACACCCCGTGCGTCCAGTTGAAGGACTCGAGCGCGAGCGGCACGGTGTTCGAGCGGCGCCCGCCGAAGATGAGCGCGGAGATGGGGACGCCGCGCGGGTCGTTGACGTTCGGCGAGACCATCGGGTTGTTCGCGAGCGGCACGGTGAAGCGGCTGTTCGGGTGGGCCGCGGGCGTCTTTGAGTCGCGCGTCCAGGGCTCGCCCTGCCAGTCGGTCAGCCGGTCGGGGGCGGGGCCGTCCATGCCCTCCCACCACACGTCGCCGTCCGGGGTGAGCGCGACGTTGGTGAAGATGGCGTCGCGGGTGAGCATCTTCATCGCCGTCAGGTTCGTCGCCATGCTCGTCCCGGGGGCGACGCCGAAGAAGCCGTTCTCGGGGTTCGCGGCGTACAAACGCCCGTCGGTGCCGACGCGCATCCATGCGATGTCGTCGCCGAGCGTCCGGATGCGCCAGCCGTCGAAGGCCGGCGGCGGGACGAGCATCGCGAGGTTCGTCTTGCCGCACGCGCTCGGGAAGCCCGCGGCGATGTAGCGGACCTCGCCCTGCGGGCTCGTCGCCTCGAGCAGGAGCATGTGCTCCGCGAGCCAGCCCTCGCGCCGCGCGTAGTAGCTCGCCATGCGCAGGGCCAGGCACTTCTTGTTGAGGAGCGCGTTCCCCCCGTACCCCGACCCCACGGACCAGATGGTGTTGTCTTGCGGGAAGTGGACGATGAACCGCCGCGAGGGGTCGCAGTCGGCGACGGAGTGGAGGCCGCGGTTGAAGGCGTCCGCCATGCCGAGGCGCTGCAGCGCGATGTTCCCCATGCGCGCCATGATCCGGATGTTCACCGCGACGTACACCGAGTCCGTGAGCTCGATGCCGACCTTCGAGAACGGCGAGTTCGGCACCCCCATGATGTAGGGGACGACGTACATCGTCCGGCCCCGCATCGACCCGTCGAAGAGCCCGCGGAGCTTCGCGTACATCTCGCCGGGCTCCATCCAGTTGTTCGTCGGCCCCGCCTCCTCGCGGGTGGGGGTGCAGACGAACGTGAGCTCCTCGGTGCGGGCGACGTCGTTCGGGTTCGAGCGGCTGTAGTACGAGTTCGGACGCTTGCGCTCGTCGAGCTTCATGAGCACGCCCGCGTCGATGGCCTCGGCGAGGAGACGCTCGCGCTCCGTCTCCGAGCCGTCGCACCAGTAGATGCGGTCCGGCTTGCACATCCGGGCCATCTCGTCGACCCACCCGGTGACGTGCGTGTTCGTCGTCGGTGGTGCCGTCAGGGTCGTGCTCACGAGGTCATTCTCCCTCTCACTACGCCTTCTTTGCGTCGGTCCTCGAACTCGACCTTCGCGCGCTCCAGCAGCTCGCGATCCGCGAGGACGTCGACCGCGGTGAGGGCCATCGCCTTCGCCGCCTTCAGCGCGTTCGCGAGCGCCTCGGGCGTGCCCGCGGCGTCCCGGAACAGGGTCGAATGTCCGGGCGTACCCTCCGGCGCGATAGCGATGTACGGATGGATCGCCGGGATCACCTGGCTCACGTTCCCCATGTCGGTCGACCCCATCCGCTCGTCCGGCGCGCCCGCCATCACCTGGAGGCCCTGCTCGCTCGCGTGCTGCGCCCACCGGTCGGCGAGCGGGCTGGAGGGGACCATGTTCTCGTAGCCGGAGTTCTCATGGATGGTCACCTTCAGCGTGGTGCCCGTCGACAGCGCGGCGCCCTCGGCGCACGCGATGAACCGCTTCAGGACCTCCTGCTGGTACTGGCGGTCGAGCGCGCGGACGCTGAACTTGGCCGCCGCGTACTCCGAGATGATGTTCGCCGCGCTCCCGCCGCTCGTGATGATCCCATGGACGCGCGCGTCCGGGCGCAGCGTCAGGCGCATCGCGTGGACGGCGTTGAACGCCTGGATGACTCCATCGAGCGCGCTGATCCCGCGGTCGGGTTGCGCCGCGGCGTGCGCCGCGCGGCCGGTGAACTCGATGTCCACCCGGTTCGACGCGAGCGACGTGCGTCCGGCGAGGGTCCGGCTCGAGGGGTGGATCATCATCGCGACGTCCACGTCGTCGAACCCGCCCGCGCCCAGGAGCGCGACCTTCCCGCCGCCGCCCTCCTCCGCGGGGGTCCCCATGGCGGCGATCCTCCCGGGCAGCTGGTCGAGCGCGGCGCGCACGCCGACCGCCGCGGCGACGCCCATCATCGCGATGAGGTTGTGCCCGCAGGCGTGCCCGATGTCGGGGAGCGCGTCGTACTCGGAGAGGATCGCGACGGTGGGGCCGCGGTCCTTGCCCTCGGCGTCGGCGCGGTACGCGGTCTCGACGCCCTTGTAGCCGCGCTGCACCCGGAACCCGGCGCCCTCGAGGAACGTCGCCAGCCAGGTCGAGGCCTGGCGCTCCTCGTAGCCGATCTCGGGGTTCTTGTGGATGCGCAGCGACAGCTCGAAGAGCCCGTCGCGGTGCTGGTCGATCGCCGCGAGCACGCGCGAGTGCGCGGCGGACCTCGATCCCACGAATGACAGCCTAGAGCGCGTCTCAGACGTCCGCAGTCTCGTCCCCTGCCTCGCGCTCGGCCGCCGGCTCGATGGCCTCGAGCTCCTCGCGCTCGCGGATGTCGTACGCGCGGAGGGGGGAGAACCAAGTGATCGCGGCGCCGAGGAACCCGAGCGTCGCGGCGGTCGCGAACGCCGCCTGCGAGCTCGCCGCGCCCTGGATCCAGGAGAGGAGCGCGGGGGAGGCAGCGTTCGCCACGAGGATGATCGTCCGGAACGCCCCGTTCACCCTGCCGCGCAGCTGCGGAGGCACCTCGCGCTGGCGGGGGAGGAACACGTACACGATGTGCGCCGCCCACGACGTCTGCCGCACGGCGATCGAGGCGACGACGAGCCGCCAGTCCCGCACGACCGCCGCGAGCAGCGGCCCGATGCTGCCGATGACGACGACCCAGAGCATCGCGTGCCCGAGCGGGCGGCCCTTCGCGATCCGCGGCGCGGCGACCGACCCCAGGATCTGCGCGACGCCGGAGAGCGAGAGCGCCATGCCGATCGTCGCGGCGTCGACGCGGTGCTCCTCGCTGAGCACGTAGATGAGGAGCGTCTGGAGGCCGGCGTTGCCCAGGTTCGTGACGAACATGAGCACGAGCAGCGACGCGAGGACGCGGTTCTCGAAGATCCCGCGGAACCCTTCGGCCACCTCGTCGCGGACGTTCGCGACGGTGAGCGGGGACGACGGCGCCTCGGTCTCGTACACGCGCGGCATGAGCGCGAACACGGCGACCGTCGGGATGTGCGTGAGCGCGGGGATCCAGAGCGCGTTCGCCGTGCCGAAGGCGGCGATCGCCACGCCGCCGACGGCCGGGCCGATGATGCGGGCGACGCGGTCGGCGCCGAGGTACGCCGCGTTCGCCTCGGTGAGCTCGCTCCGCTCCACGAGCGCGGGGACCACGGAGAAGTCGGCGGTGATGCCCCAGAACACCTCGACGGTGCCGAGGACGAAGGCGATCGCGAAGAGCAGCTCGAGCGAGAACACGCCGAGCATCGCGGACAGCGGCACCGCGACGGTGGCCGCGGCGCGCACGACGTCGGCGACGATGAGGAGCGTCCGCTTCTCGGCCCGGTCGATGAGCGCTCCGGCGAACGCGCCGAAGAGGACGTACGGGACCATCTGCATGACGCGCAGCGTCGCGGCCGCGCCGAGCGAGTGGGTGAGCTCGAGCGCGATGAGCGGGAGCGCCAGCCGCGTGATCTCCTCACCGACGGATCCGAGCCCGACGGTGACCGTGAATCGCGCGAACCACGGATGGCGGAACGGACCGCGACGCACCACCGCGAGCATGTCACCTCCCGCTCGCCCTTTCCGCGCGCTGGCACAGCGGGTGCGGGTACGGGGCAGGACACGCCATCACGGCGGGTCCGACATCCGCATTGGAGGTCTCACATGGCGGAGGATCAGAAGGACACGGGTCGCGAGGGCGACATGGGCACCCGGAAGCCGGACGTCGGCAAGCAGGGTGGCATGCCCGAGAAGAAGGAGTGGGAGAAGGAGAGGGGCGGCGTCGGCACGTCACACGAGCCGGGCCGCACTCCGGAGGACCCTCCTCGCTGACCCGGATCCGAGTCAACGCCCGCTAGGGGCGAACGTGGTCTGCGGGATCCGAATCGTCTAGGTGTGGAGCGCCGGGCGTTGGGGCCCGGCGCTCCGTCATGTGGAGGGGTTGACCGGGAAGCGAACGCCGCGCGCAGCTGCGCGAGGTGCGGTGGACCGGCCGAGACCCGCTCCTCGGACGCCGTCGCGACGACGCGGTCGATGCCGCCCTCGCCGAGGACGGGCTCGTGGATCACGGTGATGCGGCGCCCCATGACGTCCGCGTGGTCGACGACGCGCTCGCCGGCGAGGGCACGGCGGACCGCCTGCGGGCTCGTCAGTCCCGAGCGGACCTCGACGCCGGGGCCGCCGCCGAGGATGCTGCCCGTCGCGCTCACGAGGA
Source organism: Chloroflexota bacterium (assembly GCA_016875795.1). Classification (GTDB taxonomy): domain Bacteria; phylum Chloroflexota; class Limnocylindria; order P2-11E; family P2-11E; genus JACPOT01. Next base: position 6,160 of record VGOU01000110.1, read on the forward strand.
AGCCGTCGCGGTCGTACTCGAACATGAGGATGTGCGCGCGGGCGAGGAGCGGTCCGAGCTCCGTCGCGGTGTCGTTCGTCATCGCGGCATGCGTTCGCTCGCCGGGCCGCGGACGCGCATCCGAAACCCGCGTGGATCCCCCTACGACGTTCGTCGTAGGCGACCATTAAGGGGAAGTGCGCACGCTCCTCGCCGTTCTCCTTGCATGTGTGGCGTGCCAGGCGCCCGCCGCCGCCCCTTCGGCCGCCCCCGCGGGCCCGTCCGCACCACCCGCCCCGGCGCCCTC
>VGOU01000111.1 GCA_016875795.1 Chloroflexota bacterium
CACCCCTTCGAGGATCCCCTCGTCGGGGATGACGACGACGTCGTCGACGTCGCGCCGGATGACCTCGAAGTTGCGCTCGCCGCAGAACGGCGCGGTGAGGCCGTCGGCGACCGTGCGGGGCGGGTCGACGCGCACCGGCCGCCCCGCGTCGAGCGCGCGCCGGACCGCCTGGGCCCCCTCCGGCTGGACCCCGATGACCCGGCATCCCGGCCGGACCGCCTTCACGGCGAGCGCGACCCCGGAGATGAGGCCGCCGCCGCCCGCCGGGACGACCACCAGGTCCGCCGCTGGCGCCTCCTCGAGGAGCTCGAGGCCGAGCGTGGCGTGCCCGGCGATGACGTCCCAGTCGTCGAACGGGTGGAGCAGGTGGAGGCCCTCGGCCACGAGCGCCTGCGCGGCGGCGACGAGATCGCCGGCCGGGACCTGGCGGACCTCCGCGCCGTAGCCCCTGGCCGCGGCGACCTTCGTCCGGGGCGCGGTCTCCGGCATGACGACGGTGACCGGAACGCCCGCGGCGCGCCCGGCGTAGGCGATCGCCGCGGCGGCGTTGCCCGCGCTGAACGTGACGACGCCGCCCCGGCGGGCCGCGCCGGGCAGCCGGACGACCGCGTTCGTGGCCCCGCGGACCTTGAACGACCCGGTGCGCTGGAGCGACTCGGCCTTCAGCCACGCGCGCGCACCGATGCGCCCGCCAAGGTGCCCGGCGGACAGGAGGGGCGTCCGGTGGATGTGGGGGCCGACGGCCTCGCGCGCCCGCTGAACGTCGGCGAGGCCGATCACGGTCGCGAGAGTAGTCCGGTCGGCCAGCCAGGGATCGAACCTGGGACCAGCGAATTATGAGTTCGCCGCTCTACCACTGAGCTACTGGCCGGCGGAATGGAAGGGTACCGCTCCTATTCTCGCGTATAGTTCCCTCGGGACCGAGGCGCGCAGCTTCCACGCGCCATGGGGAGACGGTCACGGAAGTCTCGCCATGGGAGGCGCCTTGGGACGCATCATCGCGATCGCCAATCAGAAGGGCGGGGTCGGCAAGACCACCTGCGCCATCAACCTCGGCGGCGCGCTCGCGGCGATGGGACACCGGGTCCTATGCATCGATCTCGATCCGCAGGGCAACCTGACCGTCGGCCTCGGCATCGACCTGAACAGCGTCGAGCGCGGCATGGCCGACGTCATGGTCGAATCAGACGTCGCGCTCGTCGACGTCATCCGGCCGACGCGCACGAAGGACCTCGACGTGGCGCCGACGACGATCGAGCTGTCGTCCGCCGAGATCGAGCTCATGACCGCGATCGGCCGCGAGATGGCGCTGCGCGACAAGCTCGGGCCCGAGGTCATCGAGCGCTACTCGCACATCCTCATCGACTGCCCGCCGACGCTGGGCCTCCTCACGCTGAACGCCCTCGTCGCCGCCGACGGCGTCATCATCCCGGTGCAGACGCAGTACTACGCGCTGAAGGGCGTCGCCGCGCTCCTGAAGATCATCAAGACCGTCCAGAGCCGCCTCAACCCGCGGCTCCAGGTGCTCGGCCTCCTCCCGACCTTCTACGACAACCGCACCATCCTCGCGCGCGACATGCTCGACTCGCTGAAGGACCTCGGCGACCACCAGGTGTTCCGCACGGTGATCCGCCAGTCGGTGAAGATCGGCGAGGCGCCGACGGCGGGCGTGCCCATCACGACGTATGACGCGCGGTCGGACGCCGCGAAGAGCTTCATGGACCTCGCGAAGGAGGTGGCTAATGCTCACTAGCGAACGGCCGCGCTCGAAGTCGTTCCGCGACGCGGGCAGCCGGATCTTCCAGCAGGAGAGCGAGACCCAGGACGGGATCGTCCGGCTCCTCGCCGCGCGCACCCCCACGGCGGTGCGGGAGATCCCGCTCGACAGGATCGTCCCGAACCCGTCGCAGCCGCGCATGACCTGGCACCAGGAGACGATCAAGGAGCTCGCCGCCTCCATCACGGAGCACGGCGTGCTGCAGCCGATCCTCGTCCGCCCGTCGGGCGACGGCTACGAGATCATCGCGGGCGAGCGCCGCTGGCGCGCGTCGAAGGTCGCCAAGCGCGAGACGATCCCCGCGATCGTGGAGCGCTTCGACGACGCGACGGCGCTCGAGATCGCGCTCATCGAGAACCTCCAGCGCGAGGACCTCTCGCCGCTCGACGAGGCCTTCATCTACAGCAAGATGACCGGGGAGCTCGGGTACTCGATCCGCGGCCTCGCCGGCAAGCTCGGCAAGGACAAGGGGTACGTCGAGAACCGTCTCCGCTTGGCGAACGCTCCGGACGACGTGAAGGAGATGATCGCGCAGCGCTACGACACGATCACCCATGCGTACGAGCTCATGAAGCTCGACGACAAGCGGAAGCGGAAGGCGCTCATCAAGCGCGTCCTCGCGGGCGAGATGTCGCTCGCGAAGCTGCACGACCGCGTCGAGCGGATCCTCGACCCGAACGCGAGGCCCGCGAAGCCCGGGCGGGAGGGCGACGAGGAGGACGAGGAGACGCCGAAGCTCCGTGACGACGCGATGATCGTCGCGACGCGGAAGCTGAACGAGGCGCTCATGGAGCTCGCCGGCGCCGTCGACGCCGCCACCGAGGTCCCTGACGGCGACCGCCAGAACCTCGCGAAGTTCCTCACGATCTCGCGGGCCCGGCTCGACAACCTCGTCGCTCGGATACGCTCGGCGTCGTAGTGGCTTCGGGCGGCCCGGCGTTCCGCTGGAACGTCCTGGCGTTCATCGCGACGGTCGCGCTGGTGCTCTTCCTGAGCACCGCGCTGCTCGTGCTGCTCGACCCGCGCAGCCAGGCGTGGTGGGGTGACCGCTTCTCGGAGCTCGGCACGTTCGTGCGCGCGCTCCTCGACGCGGTGCGCCCGCGCGGCTAGAAGGCCCGGTCCGACCTCACCGAAGCGCGGACGAGCTCCGAGCGCTGCGTCCGGGTGCCGACGAGGATCGCCACGGTCGTCGCGACGAGGCCCGTACCGAGAAGAGCAGGATCCCGCCGTCGCTCGCGATCGCCTGGATGAGGTCCATCTCGGCCTCCCTGTCCGCGCCGTTGTCGACCCTCTTCAACGCAACCGCCGTGCCAGCGTCACTCGGCGAGGAGCGTGTATCTCCCGCGGTGGAAGAGGAGGGGAGGTCTCGCTGTCGTATCGAGCGCCGTCACACGACCGACATGGATCGTGTGCGTCCCGGCGGCGTGGCTCGCGACGACCTCGCAGTCCAGCCACGCGCACGTCCCCGCGAGGAGCGGGTGCCCGGCCGGCGACGGGCGGTGGTCGAGGCCGGTGAACTTGTCCTCCGCGAGGCTCGCGAAGAGGCGCGCGACGCCCTCCTGGCCCTCGGCGAGGACGTTCACGGCGAAGCCGCCGGCCGCCTCGATGCCGGAGTGGGCCCGGGCCCGGCGCGAGATGCATACGAGCACGAGCGGCGGCTCGAGCGAGACCGACGCGAAGCTGTTCACGGTCAGGCCGCAGGGGACGACGCCGTGCGCGGCCGTGACGACGGTCACGCCGGTGGCGAAGGCCCCTGCGACCCGGCGCATCTCGGCGCCCGCGACGCTCACCGCGGCGCCGCAGCCTTCGGCGGGCGCTGCACGCGGACCTGCGCGACGCGGCGACCGTCGACGGCGGTGACGGTGAACCGGTGGCCGGCGATCTCGACGGTGTCCCCCACCTTCGCCAGCCGCCCGAGCCGGCCGAACACGAGCCCGCCGACCGTGTCGTAGCGCTCGACGTCGAGCTCGACGCCGAGCCGCTCGCGCAGCTCCGCGACCGCGGCGAGGCCGTTCACCAGGAGCGTGCCCCCGGGCTCGCTCCGGAAGTGCGGCGTCTCGCGGTCGAACTCGTCCTGGACCTCGCCGACGAGCTGCTCGAGGACGTCCTCCATGGTCACCAGCCCGGCCGTCCCGCCGAACTCGTCCACGACGATGCCGAGCTGCATCCGCTCCTGCCTGAAGCGCGCGAGCGCGCGGTCGAGGCGGGTGGTGTCCGGGAGGAAGACCGGACGGCGCATGACCTCGCGCACCGGGCGGCTGAGGTCCTGCGCCGGCACGAGGTCCTTGATGTGCACGACGCCCACGACGTGGTCGAGGTCCTCGTGGAAGACCGGGAAGCGCGTGAACGGATGGTCGCGGGTGAGATCGCGCAGCTCGCGCAGCGTGCGGTCGTGCTCGATCCCGACGATCTCGGTCCGCGGCACCATGACCTGCCGGACGAGCGTGTCGGCGAACTCGAGCGACCGCTGGAGGAGCACGCGCTCCGACTCGGTGAGCACGCCCTTCCGCGTCGAGGCGGCTGCGAGGAGCTTCAGCTCCTCCTCGCTCGTGACGTCGAAGTCGCTCGCCGGGCGGATCCCGAACGCGCGGACGAGGGTGCCGGCGCCGCGGTTCACCAGCCACACGAACGGGTACAGGACGCGGTAGGCGAGGTGGAGCGGATACGCGGTGGCGAGCGCGAGCGGCGTGGCGTGCTCGAGCGCGACGTACTTCGGCGCGAGCTCGCTGATGACGAGCGTCAGGTACGTGACGAGAGCGAAGGACAGCACGAAGGTCACGGCGCGCGCGAACGCCTCCGGGAGCGGGAGGACACCGAGGACGGGCGACACCACGCCGCTCAGCGCGGGCTCCCCGATGATGCCGAGACCGAGCGACGCGCCTGTGACCCCCACCTGCACCGCCGAGATGTACTCGTCGATCGAGTCGTTTATCCGCAGCGCCAGGCGCGCGCGCTGGCTGCCCCCTTCCGCGAGCTCGACGAGCCTCGTCCGGCGGACGCGAACGAGCGCGTACTCGGCGGCCACGAAGAACGCGTTGACGGCGAGGAGGACGACCGTGGCGAGCAGCGCGGGCATCGCCGCGCCGAGGTCCATGTCCCGCGATGGTATGAGCAACGCTCCTAGACTCGCCGCGATGCGCGTCAGCGTGCGGCTCTTCGCGTCGTACCGCGAGGCCGCGGGCGTCGGTCACATGGCGCTCGAGCTGCCCTCCGGCGCGACCGCGCGCGACGCGATCCGCGCGGTGCTCGAGCGCCACCCGCTCGTCGCCGACGGCCGCCACGTGGTCATCGCGCGGAACCGCGAGTACGTGGATGCGGACGCTCCGCTCGCGGAGGGTGACGAGCTCGCGCTCATCCCGCCCGTGTCGGGCGGCTCCACCCGGTCACGCGAGCGGATCCACGTCACGGCCGAGCCGCTGTCGGTCGACGAGGTGCTCGACGCCGTCCGCGACGACGGCTTCGGCGGCCTCGTCGTGTTCCTCGGGACCGTGCGCGACCGCAGCCGCGGCAAGCGCGTCGCGCACCTCGAGTACGAGGCCTACGCGGAGATGGCCGAGGCGAGGATGCGCGAGATCGCCGACCGGCTCGAGCGCGCCCACGCCCCGGCGAAGGTCGCGATGCACCACCGCGTCGGCGACCTGCGCGTCGGCGAGACGGCGGTCGTCGTCGCCGCCGGCGCCCCGCACCGCGACGCGGCCTTCGCCGCGGCGCGCGCGGCCATCGACGAGCTGAAGAGCATCGTCCCGATCTGGAAGAAGGAGTTCACCGAGGACGGCGCGGTCTGGATCGAGGAGCACGCGTAGGGAAGAACGCTCGGGCGGGTGACGTTGCCTCGGGTCGCGGGTCTCGCCCTCGGCGGCCATCCGCGTTGACGTGAGGGGTGGCCGCCTCGTTCGAGGCCCGGCTCCCCTCGACCTCACCCGCCCTCGCGTTCTTCGTCAGCGCGCGATGGGCGGGTCCGTCTCCCGGGGCCGCGGCGCGCCTCCTGGATGGCGCCCTTCACCCACGCGGTCGCGCCGGTGTTGCGCAGGGTCACGGTGACGCTCGCGGACGCGCCGGCGAAGACGGTCGCGAACGCCGACTGGGAGACCCACTGCGCGTGGACGGTCGCGGCGCTCGGCGGGGCGCACGGGCTGGTCAGCCACATGAAGTGCGGCCAGCCCCACGTCGGGCCCGGGTCGATCTTCCCGCGCGTGCCGGGGATCTCGTTCTGCCCGACGATGGCGCGCGGTCGAGCGGGAAGCCGTGGCGCCCGCTGATCGCGCAGGTGAGCGCCGCGGCGGCGGAGCGCTGCTGCGGCGTGTACGCCGGGTTCGTCACCGGGTCGAGCTCGAGCTCGATGCCGATGGAGCGCTGGTTGTACCAGTAGTTGCCGGCGTGCCAGGCCGTGTCGGCCTCGCCGACCATGTGGGCGATGTGGCCGTCGGGCCGGATGGTGTAGCGCGCGCTCACGCCCGAGCTCGGCAGGCTGAACGCCTTCAGCGTCCGCTCGTAGCTGATGGCGGTGTAGTGGATGACCACGTAGCGCGCAGGCGCCCCGGCGCGGCCGACGTCACGGTTCGGCGATCTCGGGAGCCACTCGGGCTGGGGCCGGTACGGGAACGCCACCGCCGGCGCGGCCGCGCGGCCCTGGGGCTCGGCCCGCGGGGC
>VGOU01000112.1 GCA_016875795.1 Chloroflexota bacterium
GCTGACGGCGGCCGCGGCGCGCTAGCCGCGGCGGACCATCTCCGCGAAGCGCCCGAGCGCTTCGAGGTGGGCGTCGATCGAGGGGTGCTTCGCGTTCATCGTGTTCAGCTCCACGTGCGTCGCGCCCATGCGGCGCCACCAGTCGATCTCGCGGGGCCACTCCTCGGGCGCGACGCGGAACGCGTTCACGCGGCCCTCGAGGCCGACCGCCGCGGGGTCGCGGCCCGCCTGCGCCACGAGCTCGCGGAAGCGCTCGATGGCGCGCCCGTCGCCGGGCTGCACGTGGGTGAACCAGCCGTCCGCGGTGCTCGCGATCCGCCGCAGCGCCGGCTCGACGATCTCCTTGCGCGCGGCGGCGTACCCGCCGCCCATCCACACCGGGATCGGCCGCCGCACCGGGAGCGGATGGAGCCCCGCGCGGTCCACGCGGTGCCACCTCCCCTTGAAGTCGACGACGCGCTCGCGCCACAGCGCGCGCATGAGCTCGATCTGCTCGCCGATGCGGCGGCCGCGGGTGTGGAAGCCCTGGCCGAGCGCCTCGTACTCGACCGCGTTCCAGCCGATGCCGACGCCCAGGCGGAAGCGGCCTTTCGTGAGGACGTCCACCTCGGCGGCCTGCTTCGCGACGAGCGCGGCCTGGCGCTGCGGGAGGATGATCACCGCGGTCGCGAGCTCGAGGCGCGCGGTGATCGCCGCGATGTAGCCGAAGAGCACGAAGGGCTCGTGGAAGAGCGACTCGTACGTGTACGGCCCGGCCCAGCCGCCCGGCCGGTCGGGGTGCGCGCCGAGGACGTGGTCGTAGATGACCATGTGGTCGAACCCGAGCTCCTCGAGGCCGCGCACGTAGCGCGCGACGCCCTCGGGCTCCGCTCCGATCTCGAGCTGCGGGAAGACCGCGCCGATCCTCACGTTCGTCAATCTAGACTGCGCGCTCCGTGCGCCCGCTCGCTCTCCGCCTGTCGCGCCTCGGCACCGAGACCGCGTTCGAGGTGCTCGCGAAGGCGCGCGCGCTCGAGGCGCAGGGCCGCGAGGTCGTGCACCTCGAGATCGGCGAGCCGGACTTCGACACGCCGCCCGCGGTCGTCGCCGCCGGCGTCGCGGCGCTCGAGCGCGGCGAGACGCACTACACGCCCTCCGCGGGCATCCCCGAGCTGCGCGAGGGCGTCGCGCGGTGGCTCGCCGAGCGCCGGGGCGTGCGCGCCGACCCCTCGCAGGTGATCGTCACGCCCGGCGCGAAGCCGATCATGTTCTACGCGCTGCTCGCGCTCCTCGAGGACGGCGACGAGGCCATCTACCCCGACCCCGGCTTCCCCATCTACTCCTCGATGATCCGCTTCAGCGGCGCGCGCGCCGTGCCGCTCCCGCTGCGCGAGACGAACGCGTTCGAGCCCGACCTCGACGAGCTGCGCTCGCTCATCACGCCGCGCACGAAGGTGCTCGTCCTGAACAGCCCGCACAACCCCACGGGCGGGGTGCTCTCCCCACAGGCCGTGCGGGACATCGCGCGCATCGCGCGTGACGCGGACCTGTGGGTCCTCACCGACGAGATCTACGGCGAGGTGATCTACGAGGGCGAGCACCGCTCGCTCCTCCTCGAGGACGGCATGGCCGAGCGCGCCATCCTCCTCGACGGCTTCAGCAAGACGTACGCGATGACGGGCTGGCGGCTCGGCTTCGGCGTCTTCCCCGGGCCGCTCGTGGACCCGCTGACGAAGCTCGTGACGAACTCCGTCTCCTGCACCGCGACCTTCGTGCAGCGCGCCGGAGCCGCCGCGCTCGCGTTGCGCCCCCCGGAGGTCGACGCGATGGTGCGCAGCTTCCGCGAGCGCCGCGACGCCATCGTCGACGGGCTGAACGCCGTTCCCGGCATCACGTGCCTGCGGCCGAAGGGCGCGTTCTACGTGTTCCCGAACGTCACCGGGCTCGGGCTCGGGACGAGCGCCGAGGTGGCGGACCGCTTCCTGTACGAGGCGGGCGTCGCGGTGCTCGCGGGCACCGCCTTCGGGCGCGGCGGCGAGGGCTACCTGCGCCTCTCCTACGCGAACTCGCTCGCGAACATCCGGCTCGCGCTCGCGCGCATCACCGAGTGGGCCGCGAGCGCGCGGACCGCCGCGCCGTCCCGGCTGCGGTAGCGCGGGAGGACGGCGGCCGAGCGTCCCCGCGTTCGCCTTCGATCGCTCGCAGATCCTTCTTGGCTTGATCGCGCACCGCGTGTGATCCGCGCGTGACGCGGTCGGCGCCCGTCGGCGGACCGCCTGTTCAGGGGCCCTCCAGACGTCCACGACGGACGGAGGGACCAGATGCGCAGGGTGATCCTCTCGATCGCGATCCTCGCGACCGTCGGGCTGCTGGTCGCGGCCGCCGTCCCGGCAGCCGCGGATCCGGGCGACGATCCGGCAGGCTCGAACGGCACGGTGAAGGTCCGCGACTGGCCCGACCACAAGAACGGCTCAGACATGGCGAACGACCCGAAGGTCTGCGACTTCGAGCTCCACGGCTTCGGGTTCGACGGCGGGCAGAGCGGCCCCTGGTGGATCCAGGAGCACAAGCGGGGCGGCGGCGACCGCACGAGGGCCGTGCTCTCGGGCACGCGATCGGCCAACGGGAGCGGCGACTGGACGAGCGGCCCGCACCGTCTCGGCGACGGCCACTACAAGCTCTTCGTCGAGATGAGCCACCGAGCCGGCACAGCGGCAACACGGTCGTGACGTACAAGCACAAGGTGTTCAAGGCCGAGCGCCAGGCCGCGTCGAGCCCGACGCCCACCCCGACGCCGAACCCCGCGGGCATCACGCCGGGCAGCGGCGGCTTCGTCGGCGGCGTCCAGCACCCCGGCGGCGACACGACGGTCGCCGGTTCCACCCAGGCCCCGGCCCAGGGCGCGCTCGCCGGAGCGCAGTCGGCCGGACGGGCGGTGAACATCGCCGGACTGCCGAACACGAGCACGGCCTCCGGCATGTCCGCGAGCGTCGCGCTCCTCCTGCTCCTCGCGCTCGGCACGCGGAGGCGCGGCTGAGCGGCCCCTAGCGGCGCCCACCTCGCGCAGGGAGGGGGTCCGCGCGTGCGGACCCCCCTCCGTCCATGCGCGATGGATCGGCGCAGACCAGCGTGCTTCACTTCAGGCGTGCAGGACGGGAGCTACCAGGAGCGCCGTCTCGTCACCGTCCTCTTCGCCGACTTCGTCGGCTTCACACGCTCGCCGAGGAGCTGGACCCCGAGGTCCTCCAGGAGACCGTCTCGAAGATCTTCGAGGATCTCGCCGAGGAGGCGCTCGGCTACGACGGGACCATCGAGAAGTTCATCGGCGACGCCATCTTCGTCGTCTTCGGCGCTCCCGTGGCCCACGAGGACGACCCGCAGCGCGCGCTCCGCTGCGCGCTCGGCATGCAGCGCGGGTTCGCGGACCACGCGGCGCGGGTGAAGCGCGACCGCGCCGTCGAGCTCGGCCTGCGCATCGGCATCCACACCGGCCTCGTCATCGCCGGGCAGGTGCGGTCCGTCGCCGAGTACGGCGTCATGGGCGACACGGTGAACACGGCCGCGCGGCTCGAGGCCGCGGCGGCTCCGGGCGAGATCTACGTCACCGACGAGACGTTCCGCCTCACACAGCGCGAGTTCGCCTTCCGCGAGGTCGGCCCCATCCAGCTGCGCGGGAAGGAGCGGCCGATCATGGCCTACGCGCTGTCCGGGGAGCGCGGGGACGATCGGCTGCGGATCGACGTCAGCGCGCCCCTCGTCGGCCGCTGGATGGAGCTCTCCCGCCTCGACCTCGCGTTCCAGTCGGCGCGCCTCGGCCGAGGCGAGGTCGTCGTCATCACCGGAGAGCCCGGCGTCGGCAAGAGCCGCCTCGTGAGCGAGTTCCTCGGCCTCGCCGCGGCCGAGGGGGACGGCGCGAGCGCCGCGGACGCGCCGCGCGTCATGCGCTGGACGTTCTCGCGGGTCAACCAGCGCTCCTACGCCGGCTTCATCGAGCCACTCCTGGTCGAGCTCGGGCTCGAGCCGACGGCGCAGGATGCCGGCGTCGGCCTCGAGGCGAAGCTGAAGGAGCTCGGCTTCGCCGAGCCCGCCCCGGGGCGCATCTCGCCGATGCTCGCGACGTTCCTCCACCTCCGCGGCGCGGCCGAGGTCCTCGAGGAGAGCGAGGAGCAGCAGCGCTCCATGTACATCGCCGTCTTCGACGTGCTCGCCGCGCTCGCCCGCACGCGGCCGGTCCTCTACATCCTCGAGGACCTCCACTACGCCGACTCGGCGTCGCTCGACCTCCTCCAGTTCGTGGCGGCGCGCGCGAGCGGCATCCCGCTCCTGTTCCTCCTCGCCCACCGCCTCGGCTCGGGCTCGCCCGAGCTGCGCGTCACCCGCGCGAACTTCTCGCAGCTCGTCCTGCAGCCGCTCAGCGACGAGGAGGCAGCGCGCATCGTCGAGACCACCGTGCCCATGCCCGAAGAGCTGCGCGACCGCATCGTCGCGCGCGCGGGCGGCAACCCGTTCTTCATCGAGGAGTCGATCCGCTCGCTCATCGATTCCGGGCTCGTGGAGAAGGACGAGGCCACCGGCGGCTGGCTCCTCGCGCGCGTCCCGGCGGGGCTCCTGGTCCCGGCGACCCTGCACGCGTCGTCGCGGCGCGCATCGACCGGCTCGCGCCGGTGGCCAAGGAGACGATCCAGCTCGCGTCCGTCATCGGCGTGCGCTTCGGCGACCGCGTGCTGCGCACCGCCGGGGGCGACCGCGTGGCCGACGCGGTGGACCAGCTCATTGCCGCCGACCTCGTCATCGAGGCCGCCCCCGCCGAGGGCCGCGAGGGCCGCTACCGGTTCAAGCACGCCGTCACGCAGGAGGTCGCGTACAACACCCTCCTCGTCCGGCGCCGGACCGACCTGCACCGGAGGGTCGCCGCCGCGATGGAGGAGGTCCTCCGCGAGCAGCTGCGCGACTTCTACCCGGCGCTCGCCCACCACCACCTCCTGGGCGAGGTCCCGGCGAAGGCCGCCGACTACGCCTGGCGCGCGGCGCAGCGGGCGCTCTCCATCCACGCGCACCTCGAGGTCATCCGCTTCGCCGAGCAGGCGCTCGAGCTCTTCGACCAGCAGGGCGACGTCGAGCGCGCGGTCGAGACGCTCTACCTGCTCGCCCGCAGCCGCCGCTACCGGGGAGAGAACGACGCCGCGCTAGCGGCGTACGAGCGCGCCCTCGCGCTCCTCGAGAAGAACGCGCCGGAGGAGCGCGAGCGCATCGCGAGCGTGCTCGCGCACATGGCCGAGCTCGTCACCAGGTGGGACGCGAAGCACCCCGACCTCGAGGGCCTCATCGCCCGGGGCCTCGAGCTCGTCGGCGAGGAGCGTTCGCGCGAGCGCGTGCTGCTCCTCGCGGCGCGCGCGTTCATGCCGCGCCGATCGCCCAAGGCGACCGAGGACGACTGGCGCGAGGCCCTCGCCGTCGCGAAGGAGGGCCTCTCCATCGCCGAGGAGCTCGGGCTCCTGCGCGAGGTCTCGCTGTGCCTCGACGCGGTCGGCTTCGCGTACCGCGAGCTCGGGCGCTTCAAGGACGCGTACGAGAAGAACCGGAGGCGCCTGCCGATCGCCGAGTCGCTCCAGGACAACGAGGAGCTCATCGACGCCCACAACATGTGCGCGATCGCGAAGATCGTGCTCGACGACCTGCCGGACGCGACGATGCACGCATCGAAGGCGCGCGAGCTCGCGATGTCCACGGAGAAGACGCGGCTCGGGATCGCCGCGCTCCAGACGGAGGTCCTCGCGCTCCTCCTCGCGGCCCGCTTCCGCGACGTGCTCGACCGCGTCGGGCTCCGCCACGAGCTGCGGCCGCCGCCCTCGCCGAAGAGCACGGCGACGCTGCTCATGGGCGGGATCGCGGCGGCGGCGGCGCTCGGGTCACCCGAGGAGGCGGCCCTGCGCGACGAGCTCGCGCAGCTCGAGGCGTCGCCGCTCATCGTCTCCGGCGCTGACCTCTTCGCGGCGATGTGGGGCCAGCGGCGCGGCGAGAGCGCGCACCACGCCGCGCGCAGCGCCGGCCTGCCGAAGTCGGCGCACGACCGGATCCTCATCGGCCCGCTCATGGTCGTGGCCGCGGCGCGCTGGGGGATCGAGGAGGAGGCGATGGAGGCCCGCGTGTCCGAATGGGTCGAGCGCTCCGGGCACGCGCGGGGCCGCGCGCTGCTCGTGCAGGCGCAGGGACTCCGCGCCCTCGCCCGGGGCGAGCACGCGAAGGCGGAAAAGCTCCTCATCGACGCGGTGCGGTCGTTCGCGACGCTGCGGCTCGACCACGAGCGCGCCGTGGCCCTCGCCGACCACGGCCGCGCGCTGCGCGCCCTCGGCCGGGCCGCGGACGCGG
>VGOU01000113.1 GCA_016875795.1 Chloroflexota bacterium
CCAGAGCATCGTGACGATGACGGGGACCGGCGAGATCTGGGATCATCTCGGCGCGACCCTCTCGCGCGTCCTCGTGGGGTTCGTGATCGGGTCCGCGGGCGGCATCGCGGTCGGGCTCGTCATGGGCGGGTCGCGTTGGGTGCGCGCCGTCCTCAGCCCGATGATGTGGTCGATCTACCCGATCCCGAAGATCGCGATCTTCCCGCTCATCCTGCTCGTCTTCGGGCTGGGAGAGACGTCGAAGTACGTCACGGTCGCCATCGCCGTGTTCTTCCTCGTGCTCTTCCCGACGATCGCCGGCGTCATGGGCATCCCGAGGATCTACATCGACGCCGGGCACAATCTCGGAGCGCGAGGGCTCGCGTTCTACGCGCGCATCGCGTTCCCCGGCGCCCTGCCGCTCATCTTCACCGGGCTGCGCGTCGGGCTCGGCGTGGCGCTCATCATCATCGTCGGCGTCGAGTTCGTCGGCGCGACGAGCGGCATCGGCTACCTCGTCTGGAACTCGTGGCAGCTCTTCAGCATCAACCGGATGTTCGCGGGGCTCCTCATCCTGTCCGCGCTCGGCCACCTGTCGTCGCTCGCGCTCGACGCGCTCCAGCAGCGCCTCGTCCCCTGGCGCCTGTGAGCCAGCCCCTGCGGGTCGGCCTCAAGGTCTCGCAGCAGGGTCAGCCGATCGAGGTCCTGCGCGAGGGCTGGCGAATGGCCGAGGACGCCGGGTTCGATCACCTCTGGCCGTTCGATCACCTCGTCGCGCTCCACGCGGCGCCGACGACCCCCATCTTCGACGGATGGACGCTGCTCGGCGCCATCTCCGTCTCGACGAGGCGCATCCGCATGGGGCTGAACGTGAGCGGGAACCTCTACCGCCACCCCGCGCTCCTCGCGAAGATCGCCGCGACGGTCGACCATCTCTCCGGCGGCCGGCTCGAGGTCGGGCTCGGCGCGTCGTGGAACGAAGCGGAGTTCGCGATGTTCGGCCTGCCCTTCCCGGGAACGCGCGACCGGCTCGACATGCTCGAGGAGTCGTGCCGGGTCGTGAAGCTCCTGTGGACGAACGAGCGCGCGACGCTCGCCGGCCGCCACTACCGGGTCACCGACGCGGTGTCGGAGCCGAAGCCGCTCCAGAGGCCGCATCCGCCGCTGTGGGTCGGCGGGAAGGGTCCCCGGCGCACGCTGCGGATCGCCGCGGAGCACGCGGACGTGTGGCACTCCGACGTCTGGCACGCCGACATCGCCGCCGCGCAGGGATCGTGGGACCTCGCGAAGGTGCTCGACGAGCACTGCCGCGCGGTCGGGCGCGACCCGCGGTCGATCCGCCGCGGGCACAGCCTGCTCACCGACGATCCGGACGAGGCGCTCCGCCACGTCGAGGCGTCCGTGAAGCGCGGGTTCAGCGAGTTCCTGCTTTTCCCGAGTGGCCAGACGCGCAGCAGCGATCACCGCAGGGGGATCGAAGCGGCGGCGAACCTGCTCCCGAAGATGCGCGCGCTTGCATAGGATGGGCCGCTTTCTCTCTGTGCGGGTCAGCTCCGAACCGTCGGGTCGACCTGTGGGCCGTTCAGCCTAGGCGTCCACCCGCCCGTAGCGGTGTTCGCCGACATGGGCGGCGCCGCCGTACAGCTCGAGGCGCCAGTCGAGCGTGATCGGCCCCCTTGCCGGATGGCGCACGCCGCCGACCTGCGGGTCGAGGCGGATGGTGTCGCTCCCGACGACGCGCGCCACTTCGGGGAGCACGACGGGCTCGTCCATGCTCCCCGTGCTCACGATCGCGTCGGCTTCGGGCACGTAGAACTGGAGCGGCGTGTCGTCGCCTGCCGCGCCGCCGTGCTCCCACGTGACGAAGACCGTCTTGATGCCCGCGCGCTCGCACTCCTGGAGCGTGTAGAGGCACTCCATGATCCCGTTGCCGGCGTTCTCCCACGTGAGGATCGCGCCGTCGGCGCGCAGCCAGCGCGCGAGCTTCGAGGCCTGCTGCGCGACCCGGAACTTGTCGTCCATCCCGTAGTAGTGGCCACGCGTGAGGACGACGCCCGCGAACGCGAGGCCCTTCCCGTGATCGCGATAGAGGCCCTCGATGATCGGGTTGTTCTGGTGGACAGTGGTCGGCGTGCGGATCCAGGGCCCGGCGATGTTCCCGTCGACGAGCGCGCCGTCGAGGATCTCGTTCGGGTGGACGATCGTCGGCATGAGCCGGTCGAGGTAGCCGCCGTAGTAGAAGGTGCCGGCGTACGGTCCCTGCGACGTGATCTGGTAGACGTACGCAACGCGCGGGAGCGACGGATCCACGTCAACGAGCTCCCGCACGTCGGTCGTGGCCGGCTCGGCGCCCTCGGTCGCGGCGCGCGCGAGATGCTCGGCCGCGCGCGTCTCCGCGAGGTGCACCGCGCGGTCGCACTCCTCGTCCGGCAGGTCGTCCCGCAGCGTGAGGACAAGAACGATGTTCTGGAGGCGCGCGAGCGGGTTCAGTGCGGCGAGCGGGCCGCGCATCTCGGCGATGTTCTCGCGCGGCGTCTGGATCCCTCCGGTGCGCCGCCAGGGGAGCTCCGCACACACGGTGACGCCCGCGCCGGCGAGGCGATGGGTGACGCCGCTGCCGGCGGTGCGGATCGGCGAGATCCAGCCGGGGAACGTCCCGCCGCCGGCCCGCCACTGGGGCTCGACCGTGTCGCAGACGTGCACGATGCGCGCGTCCTCGCCCGGCGCGACGAGCTCCACCTCGCAGCGCGTCACCCGGTCGTCCGTACGCACGAGGTCGGCGAGCTCGGCGCGATCGACCTCGAGCCGCGTGCCGTCGAGCCGCGTTCGTGTCCCGAGCGCGGCGGCCGTGACCGGGAAGGAGCGCCGCTCGAGCCGCATCAGCGGGCTCCCGGGTGGTCGACCGTGAAGACCGTGGGACCCTCGACCGGCGTCGCGAGGACCTCGAGCGCGCGCTTCGCGAACGCGGTGCGGACCTCGATCTCGCGGTCCTTCGCGACCGCCGGGTTCGAGACCGGGTGCGGGATGCGCACGCCCGCGACGATGCGGTTCGCGCGCATGTCGCTCGCGAGCGACGTGAGCGTGGTGATGTACGCGACCGGGATGCCGGCCTTCTCGATCTCCTTGCTGAGCGCTGCACCGCAGCGCGTGCAGGTGCTTCAGGTCGCGGTGAGGATGACGCCGTCGACCTTCCGTTCGCGGAGGTCGCGCGCGATCTCCTGCCCGAAGCGCCGCGCGTTCGCGACGGGCGTGCCCACGCCGACCGTGACGTACATGCGGTCGTCGAGCGCGCCGAGCTCGCCGCGGCGCTCGAGCGCGCGCAGCGCGTCGACCGGGACGACGCGGTCGGGGTCCTCGCGCGCCCAGGTCGAGTCGTATCCGCCGTGGATCGGCTGCCACGCGTCGGACGCGAGGTCGTCGAGGCCGGCGATCGAGTACGCCTTCCAGGCGACGGAGTTGTACTCCTTCAGGCGGTCGGGGTTGCCGTGCGGCACGATCCCGCCGGTCGTGATGAGCGCGACGCGCGCGCGCCCGAGCTCGCGGAGCGGCGGCGCCGGCTCGACCGAGTCGAACGCCTCGACGGGCAGCTCCGTGCGGTACGGCTGGCCCGCGAGCTTGCGCTTCAACATCGCGATCGCGCGCTCGGCGCCCGTCTCCTCGTGCATGACGTCGCGGCGGATGCCGCGCGGCAGGAAGCCGTCCTCGGCCGCGGTCCCGAGCAGCTCGCCGTGCCCGAGCTTCAGCGCGAGCCGCGCCACCTGCGGGATGACCTTGCGCATGCCGATGGCCGTCTCCGCCGTCGGCAGGACGACGAGCCCGCGGTTCTCGTGCATCGCGAGCGCGGGGTTCTGCGGGAACATCGCCGCGACGTGCGGGATGCCGAGCGACGCGGCGACGCGACACGCGGTGAGGCAGCCCATCCCGTAGCGGCCGGCGTTGAATGCGGGGCCCGCGACGAGGACGTCGGGGCGGTGCCCCTCGAGCGCCGTGCGCAGCGCGGCCTCGGTCTCCTCGGTGCGCGTCGACGCGTAGTTGTCGCCCGCGATGATCGTGGCGACGATCCGCGCCGCCCCCTGCCACTCCCCCTCGAGCGCGCGTCCCGGACCGATCGGTCCGTCCTTGACCTCGACGGGACGGTCGGCGTGCTCCTCTCCGCCGATCCCGCCGAAGAACTGATTGAGGTAGTGGACGGCACGCATGGGCATCCCCTTCTTGCGATGCGAGAGGCCGTATCGTACCGCGAGACAGCATGACGACGGTCGTGGGGCAGCGCGTGCGGATGGTCGGGTGGGACGAGCGCACCGCCGGCAGCGACCGCTACGCCGGCGACCTCCACCCCGAGGGCATGATCCACGGCCGCATCCTGCGGTCGCCGCACGCGCACGCGCGCATCGTCAAGATCGACACCTCGCGCGCGGCGGGCATGCCCGGGGTGCGCGCGGTCATAACCGCGGCCGACCTGCCCGCGGGCGCGAGATACATCCACAGCGGGCCCGCGTACGCCGACCGCGAGCCGCTGGCGTCCAGCGTCGTGCGCTACGTCGGCGAGGAGGTCGCCGCCGTCGCGGCGGACAGCTGGGCCGAGGCCAACGCGGCGCTCGCGGCGATCGAGGTCCGCTACGAGCGCCTGCCCGCGCCGCTCACCATGGAGGACGCGGTGCGACCCGGCGCGCCGCGGCTCCACGACCGCCCGACGAAGGAGACGAATGTCGCCATCCACGACCGCGGGGCGTGGGGCGACGTGGAGCGGGGCCGCGCGGCGAGCACCGTGTCGGTGAGCGGGACGTATCGGTACCCGCGCGTCGCGCACGCGGTGATGGAGCCGAACACGACGATCGCGCGCTGGGACCGCGAGCGCGAGCGTTTCGAGCTGTGGACCTCGTCGCAGGCGCCGCACTTCGTGGTCAAGGAGCTCGCGCACGTCTTCGGGCTGAGCGCCGACCGCATCGTGTGCCGCGAGGTCGCGGTCGGCGGCGGATTCGGCTCGAAGTCGAAGATCTCCGAGCACGAGGCCATCGCCTGCGCGCTCGCGCGCAAGGGCGGGCTCCCGGTGAAGATCGCGCTGACGCGTGAGGAGGAGTTCGCGGACACCAAGCCGCGGCACGCGTTCCGCACGCGCTTCACGCTGCACGCCGACGCGGCCGGCCGCTTCCGCCTCTTCGAGGCCGGGCTCGACGTGGACAACGGCGCCTACAACCACTTCGGCCCCTCGGTCATGTGGGTCGGCATCAAGGCCCTCGGGGCGATCTACGAGCCCGACGCGCTCAGCTGGGATGCCCGCCTCATCGACACCGCGCTCACCCCGGGCGGCCAGTTCCGCGGCTACGGCAGCCCGCAGAGCACCTTCGCCCTCGAGAGCGCCATCGACGAGCTCGCGGCACGCATCGGCGCCGACCCGCTCGAGCTCCGGCTGCGCAACGCGAACCGCGCCGGCACGGTGGTGCTCTGCGGCGCGAAGCTCAGCAGCGCGCGGCTCGACCAGTGCCTCGAGGCGGTCCGCGCGGCCATCGGCTGGGACGCCAAGAAGCGCGAGCGTCGCCCCTACCGCGGCGTCGGCGTTGCCGCGGCGATGCACGGCAGCGGCTCGTACGCCATCCCCGGCGCCAACACCAGCATGGCCACGGTCGACCTGTTCGCCGACGGCCGCGCGTGCGTGCGCTTCGGCGGCGCCGACGCCGGGACGGGGCAGCGCACCATCCTCGCGCAGATCGCCGCCGAGGAGCTCGGCCTCGCCTTCGAGAAGGTCGAGATCGTCACGATGGACAGCGAGCGCACGCCCGTCGACCAGGGCGCGTGGTCCTCGCGCGGGACGCACATGGGTGGGCACGCCGTGCGCAAGGCCGCGCGTGAGCTCGCGGAGCGGCTGCGCGCCGGCGAGGCCGTGCCGGCGGGAGGCGTCCTCACGCACGAGAGCTCGTACGTCGACCCGGTCATGGAGCCCGTCGGCGCGAGCAAGACGCCGAACTTCTCGGCGAGTTACACCTTCGCCGCGCACGCCTGCGAGGTCGAGGTCGACCCCGCCACCGGGAAGGTCACCGTGCTCGACTACGTCGCGGCGCATGACATCGGCCGCGCCATCAACCCCACGCTCGTCGAAGGGCAGATCATCGGCGGCGTCGCGATGGGGCTCGGCGCGGCGCTCGGCGAGGAGCTCATCTACGAAGGCGGGAGTCCGGTGAACCCCGCGTACGTCCACTACGCGCTCCCGCGCGCCGCCGACATGCCCCGCGTTCGCCCGATCCTCATCGAGGAGGGCGACGCCGCGGGGCCGTACGGCGCGAAGAGCATCGGCGAGCTCGGCGTCGTCCCGGCGGCGCCCGCTCTCGCGAACGCGGTGTACGACGCCATC
>VGOU01000114.1 GCA_016875795.1 Chloroflexota bacterium
GCGGGGAGCCCGCCGCGGGCGCGGTGCTCGGCGCGGGCGCGGTGCTCGGCGCGGGCGCGGTGCCGGCGGACGGTGACGAGCAGGCCGCGACAAGGAGCGCGAGCGCGACGGATCGCGGCCCCATCCCCACCCGGGGCCACTCTAGGCCACGACCTGGGACATTTCGGCATCATGTCGCGGTCAGGCAACGGGCGGTATCGGTGCGGGGAGGGGAACGTGACCACGGGCTGAATGGCGGCATACAGGTCGAGTTCATTTCTGACGAGCAGCTCGGCGACTGGAATCGTGGCTTCCCTGTGTTGGATCGCCCTATAGACGGTCCGCTGCAGCATCAATTCGACGCAGCCGTCCCAGCTGTGGGCACTGCCTGTGGTGGTGGAACGACCTCAAGTACAGGCTGCTGGGTACTCGCAGCGACGGCGGCCTCAGCTTTCGGGGACCCTGGACCGTGTCCCCCTACTTCGCGATCCCAGGCAGCAGCAATCTCGTCAAAGGCGCTCTCATGCAGGCGCACAGCGCGTTCGAATACGAACCGGAGCTGATCCGCCCAAAGGCGCGCTGGGGGCCTGGTGAAAAACGCGTCCGCAGGATCTTCCCACGGACGGCCTGACGTGCGATCATGAGCTCAAGGGAGCGCATCGACGACCGGAGGGTACGGCGATGCGCGGTGAGGACGAGCGGCCGGCGGCGATGTGGACGTACATCCGTCTCGAGGAGCGCGTCCCCAAGGACCATCCCCTGCGCGCCATCCGGCGCTTCACGGACAAGGCCTGCGAGAGCTCGACCCCCGTCTTCGAGCGCATGCACAAGAGGACCGGGCGCCACCGTCGCGCCCCGATAGGTCTTCGTGACCTCGTCGAACGCGACCGTCGCACCGCGCAGCGACACGCTCGGATGGTAGGTACGATTGACCCACGTGACCTCCGGTCCTCTCCCAGAGCTGACACCCCTCGACGGCGCGGGCGTCTCGTACTTCCCGATCACCGGGATCGACGGCGCGGCCACGCTGCCGGTGACCGTCAAGGTCCTCCTCGAAGGGCTCGTCCGCGCGAGCGCCGCGGGCGGAGCGACGCAGGACGACGTCGCGGCGCTCGCGGCGTACCCGGCGAGGCCGGCCGCGGGCACCGCCGTGCCGTTCCGGCCCGCGCGCATCCTCCTGCAGGACTACACCGGCGTCCCGGCGGCCCTCGACCTCGCCGCGATGCGCGCGGCGATGCAGCGCGCGGGGAAGGATCCGGCGCGGATCGAGCCGCTCGTCCCGGTGGACCTCGTCATCGACCACTCGGTCCAGGCCGACTTCTTCGGCGCCGCCGACGTGTACGAGCGCAACCTCCAGCGCGAGTACGAGCGCAACCGCGAGCGCTACGCGCTCCTGCGCTGGGCCGGCCAGGCGTTCAAGGGCTTCAACGTCGTCCCGCCGGGGGCGGGGATCTGCCACCAGGTGAACCTCGAGCGGCTCTCACGCGTCGTCCAGGTGCGCGACGGAGTCGCGATGCCGGACACGCTCTTCGGCGCCGACTCGCACACGACGATGGTGAACGGGCTCGGCGTGCTCGGGTGGGGCGTCGGCGGCATCGAGGCCGAGGCCGCGATGCTCGGCCAGCCCACGTACCTCCCGTGGCCCGTCGTCGTCGGCGTGCGCATCACCGGCTCGCTGCCGGTGGGCACGACCGCGACCGACCTCGTCCTCGTGCTCACGGAGAAGCTGCGCAAGCACGGGGTCGTCGACAAGTTCGTCGAGTTCACCGGCGACGGCCTCTCGTCGCTCACGATCGCGGACCGCGCGACCGTCTCGAACATGTGCCCCGAGTACGGGGCGACCGCGGCGCTCTGGCCCGTCGACGAGCAGTCGCTGCGCTACCTGCGCCAGACCGGGCGCGGGGACCTCGTGCCGCTCGTCGAGCGCTACATGAAGGCGCAGGGCCTCTTCCGCGTCGACGGCGCGCCGACCCCGCGGTTCGACGAGATCGTCGAGCTCGACCTCTCCACCGTGCGCCCGAGCGTCGCGGGCCCGAAGCGGCCGCAGGACCGCGTGGAGCTGCCGACGGTGTGGGACTCGTTCGTCGGGCCGAAGCCCACGAAGGGCGTGACGCTCCCCGGCCACACCGAGGGCCCGAAGCCCATCAACGACGCGCCCCAGACGATGGTCGCGCCGGCCACCGCCGCGACCGCAGCCGTCGCGCAGCGGCCGCCGTCGCTCGGCGGCGTCGCGGACGGGTCCGTCGTGCTCGCCGCGATCACGTCGTGCACGAACACCTCGAACCCCTCCGTCATGGTCGCGGCGGGCCTCCTCGCGAAGAAGGCCGTCGAGCGCGGGCTCTCCGTGCCCAAGCACGTGAAGACGACGCTCGCGCCCGGCTCGCGCGTGGTGACGCGCTATTTCGACAAGGCGGGGCTCACGCGCTACCTCGACGCGCTCGGCTTCTACCTCGTCGGCTACGGATGCACCGTCTGCATCGGTAACTCCGGCCCGCTCGCGACGCCCGAGGTCGAGCAGGAGATCAGGGACAGGGACCTCAACGTCGTCTCCGTCCTCTCCGGCAACCGCAACTTCGAGGGGCGGATCCACCCGCTCGTGCGGTCCTCGTACCTCGCGTCCCCGCCGCTCGTCGTGGCGTACGCGCTCGCCGGCACGGTGCACATCGACCTCTCCGGGGACCCCATCGGCACCGGCAGCGACGGCCGCCCCGTCCGCCTCCGGGACATCTGGCCGAGCCCGGAGGAGGTGAGCCGCGTCATCGAGAGCGCCATCGCGCCGGACATGTTCGAGGCCGAGTACGGGAGGATCCTCGAGGGCGACCGGTACTGGAAGACGATGCCGGCGCCCACGGGGTCGCTCTTCGAGTGGGACCCCGCCTCCACCTACGTGCAGGAGCCGCCGTTCTTCAAGGAGCTCGGCGCGGCGCGCAGCGTCCCGGACATCGAGGGCGCGCGCGTGCTCGCGGTCCTCGGCGACTCGGTGACGACCGACCACATCTCCCCCGCGGGGTCGATCCCCGCGGCGAGCCCGGCCGGCCAGTACCTCGTCTCGCTCGGCGTGAAGCCGGTGGACTTCAACCAGTACGGCACGCGCCGCGGGAACCACGAGGTGCTCGTCCGCGGGACGTTCGCGAACGCGCGGCTGCGCAACCAGCTCGTGCAGCGCGAAGGCTGGTGGACGCGCCACCTGCCCTCGAACGAGGAGATGACGATCTACGACGCCGCGATGCGATACCGGAGGGAGGGCGTGCCGCTCGCCGTCCTCGCCGGCGCCGAATACGGGTCGGGGAGCTCGCGCGACTGGGCCGCGAAGGGCCCGCTCCTCCTCGGCGTCCGCGCCGTGCTCGCGCGCTCGTTCGAGCGCATCCACCGGTCGAACCTCGTCGGGATGGGGATCCTCCCCCTCCAGTACATGCCCGGCGCGTCGGCGGCGACCCTGGGCCTCACCGGCGAGGAGACGTTCACCATCCGCGGGCTCGCGGCGCTCGCGCCGCGCGCGACCGTGTCCGTCGAGGCGCGGCGCGCGAGCGGCGAGGTCGTGCGGTTCGAGGCCCTCGCCCGCGTCGACGACCCCGTCGACATCGACTACATGCGCCACGGCGGCGTCCTGCCCACGGTGCTCCGGCAGATCGTCGCCACGGCTCCGGCGGCCGGCGGCTCGTGACGCACGCCGTCACCCTCATCCCCGGCGACGGCACGGGGCCCGAGATCGTCGAGGCGACCCGCCGCGCGATCGAGGCGACCGGCGTGGACATCCGCTGGGACGTCCAGGACATCGGCGTGTCGGCCATCGAGAAGCAGGGGACGCCGTTCCCGCAGGCGGCGGTCGACTCGGTCCGCCGCAACACCGTCGCGCTGAAGGGCCCGCTCACGACCGAGCTCGGGGCCGGCTTCCGCTCGGTGAACGTGGCGCTCCGCAAGGAGTTCGACCTCTACGCGAACCTCCGCCCGGCGAAGACGTACAAGGGCGTGCGCGCGCCGCTCGGGGACGTCGACGTGGTCATCGTGCGCGAGAACATCGAGGACCTCTACGCCGGTATCGAGTTCGACATCGGCACGCCCGAGCTCGCCGAGGTGCGCGGCGCGATCGAGCAGGCGGCGCACTCGAAGATCCGCGAGGACGCCGCGATCGCCATCAAGTACATCAGCGAGATGGGCTCGCGGCGCATCTGCCGGTTCGCGTTCGAGCACGCGAAGGCGAACGGCCGCCGCAAGGTCACGGCCGTCCACAAGGCGAACATCATGAAGTTCGCCGACGGGCTCTTCCTGCGGACCGCGCGCGAGGTGAGCGAGGAGTACCCCGGGATCGAGTTCGAGGACCGCATCGTCGACAACATGTGCATGCAGCTCGTGCAGAAGCCCGATCTGTACGACGTCCTCGTCCTCCCGAACCTGTACGGCGACATCGTGAGCGACCTCGCCGCCGGCCTGGTCGGCGGGCTCGGCGTCGCCCCGGGCGCGAACATCGGCGAGGGCGTCGCCGTGTTCGAGGCCATCCACGGGTCCGCGCCCAAGTACGCCGGTCAGAACAAGGTGAACCCGATGGCGCTCATGCTCGCCGGATGCCTCATGCTCCGGCACCTCGGCGAGCGCGACGCCGCCGAGCGGCTCGAGCGCGCCATCGCCGACGTCGTCGCCGAGGGCAAGGACGTCACGTACGACCTCAAGCCGATCCGGGACGACCCGAGCGCGGTGGGCACACAGCAGTTCGCCGACGCGGTGATCAGGAGGATGGCCGGTGGCTGAGATGAGGGCACGTGCGGAGCGCCCCCGCGTCTCGACGGGCTCGAAGTACGAGCTCCGCTTCGGCTACTCACGGGCCATCCGGCACGGGAACGTGATCCGGATCGCCGGTACCGCGGGGCTCGGCGAGGATGGCAACGTCGTCAGCGACGATGTCGTCGAGCAGATGCAGCGCGCGCTCGCGATCGTGGGCAAGGCGCTCGCCGACCTCGGCGGGTCGCTCGAGGACGTCATCATGACGCGGATCTACGTCGCGAACGAGCACGACATCGAGAACGTCGCCGTCGTCCACGGCGAGGCATTCCGCGACATCCGGCCGGCCACCACGATCGTGAAGGTCGGCTTCGTCGATCACCGGATCCTCGTGGAGATCGAGGCCGAAGCGGTCCTGGATCCAACGCAGTAAGGAGCGCACGTACATGGGTAAGACCGTGAAGGTCGTCGTCACCGGCGCCACGGGGCAGGTCGCGTACGCCCTGCTCCCCCGCATCGCCTCCGGAGGCATGTTCGGCCCGGACACGGAGGTCGACCTCCGCCTCTGGGACATCCCGCCGATGATCGACAAGGCGAAGGGCGTGATCATGGAGCTCGAGGACGGGGCATACCCCCTCCTCGCGCGCGTCACCGCGAGCGCCGACCGCGCCGAGACCCACGGCGACATCGACTGGGCGCTCCTCGTCGGCAGCGTGCCGCGCGGCCCCGGGATGGAGCGCGGCGACCTCATCCGGAAGAACGGGCCGATCTTCCTGGAGGAGGGACGCGCGATCGCGCGGCACGGCGGCAGGGACGTGCGCGTCGTCGTCGTCGGCAACCCCTGCAACACGAACTGCCTCATCGCGCGCGAGGCGGCGGGGCCCTCGATCCCCGATGACCGCTGGACGGCGCTCACGCGCCTCGACCAGAACCGGGCGCGCGCGCTCCTCGCGGCCAAGGCCGGCGCGCGCATGCGCGACGTGAAGAGGCTCGCCATCTGGGGCAACCACAGCGCGACGCTGTACCCCGACTTCACGAATGCCGTCGTCGGCGGGCGCAAGGCGGCCGCGGCGGTCGACCGCGCCTGGCTCGAGACGGAGTTCATCGCGCTCGTCCAGCAGCGCGGCGCGGCGGTCATCGCTGCGCGCGGCGTATCGAGCGCGTTCTCCGCGGCGCAGGCGGTGGTGGACCACGTCCGCAGCCTCCTCACGCCGACGCCGGCCGACGACTGGGCGAGCGTCGCGGTCGTCTCCGACGGCGGCTACGGCGTCCCGAAGGGCCTCGTCTCGAGCTTCCCCGTGCGCGTCGCGGGCGATGGCTGGTGGGAGGTCGTCCAGGGCGTCGAGCTCGACGCCTTCGCCCGCGGCAAGGTCGACGCGACCGTCGCCGAGCTCGTCAGGGAGCGCGAGATGGTGCAGGACCTGATCGCGGGGGCGGCCGCCCGCTGACGCCGCACCGGCGGATCGCCATCGTCGGCGCCGGGCTCATGGGCGCCCAGATCGGCGCGGAGTACGCGCTCGGCGGCCACGAGGTGACGCTCGTCACCCGGACGGCGGCGAGCGGCGAGCGCGCCCTGCAGCGGGCCCACGCCGCGATCCGCGCCCTCGTCGCCGGCGGGCTC
>VGOU01000115.1 GCA_016875795.1 Chloroflexota bacterium
GCCGCCGCGACCAGCGCCGCCACCGCCGCGGCGAAGCCGACTGCCGCCGCGACCAGCGCCGCCACCGCCGCGGCGAAGCCGACCCCGGTGAAGTTCAACTGGCTCTTCGGGTTCACCATCCAGGCGAACCCGTCGATGCCGATCATCGTCGCCAAGGAGAAGGGCTACTACGCCGAGCAGGGCATCGACATCACCTGGGACTTCACCACGACCTCGGCGGGGATCCGCCTCATCGGCACGGGCCAGTACCACGCCGGCAGCGTGAGCGACGCGCGCAGCGTCGCGAACTTCGTCAAGGAAGGGATCCCGCTCAAGGTCGTGGCGCAGCAGGGCCAGGACACGGCCCGGGGCTTCGCCAGCCGCAAGGGCGAGAACCTCACCAACCCGAAGTCGTGGGTCGGCAAGAAGGTCGGGATCAAGGGCGGCGAGCCGTGGACCGAATACCTCGCGCTGATGTCGTCGAACGGGATCGACCGCAAGCAGGTGACCGAGGTGCCGATCGGCTTCAGCTCCGTCGAGCTGAAGGAGAAGATCATCGACATCCTGCCGGTCTTCCTCGGCAACGAGCCGTACCACCTGCGCGAGAACCTCAAGCAGGACATCGACCTCACCATCCCCAAGGCCCACGGCTTCGACACGGTCGGGACGGTCATGGTCGCGAACACCCAGTTCGTGCAGCAGAACCGCGCCGGCTTCCTGCGCTTCCTCAAGGCAACGATGAAGGGCCAGGAGTTCATGGCCGACGTGAAGAACCGCAGCGAGATCATCCAGATGGCCGTCCAGTACGGCGGCACCGCGACGACGCGCGGCGCCCACGAATACATCTACAACTTCACGCTCCCCGACCTCGCGCACGCGAGCGGCGTGGGCTGGATCGACAAGGCGCGCTGGCAGAAGGACCTCGACGTGCTGAAAGACCTCAAACTCGTGACGGACGTGCCGACGCTCGACCGGGTCGTCGACGACACGCTCATCAAGGAGGTCCTGAAGGACGGCAAGGTCATTTGGCCGTAGCCCGCGCATAGCGACGTCGAGCGAGGGCGCCGGCGCTGCGCGCTGGCGCCCTCGCTCGACGTTCGGGCGTAACCTCATCACGGGGAGCAGGGCGTGAAGGCAGCACTGATGCGCGCGCAGCGCGAGGCGCTCGTCGTCGAGGAGGTCGACCTCGCCGAGCCGGGCGCGGGCGAGGTCGCCGTCCGCTTGGTCGCGACGGGCGTGTGCCACACCGACAAGGCCGCGTGGCGCGGGAACCGGGAGCTGAAGGTGCCGATGGTCCTCGGCCACGAGGGGGCGGGGATCGTCGAGGCGGTGGGGCCGGCCGTCACGTCGGTCGCGCCGGGCGATCACGTCGTCCTCGCGGCGATCGCGCGGTGCGGTCGGTGCGAGGCCTGCGTGCGCGGCGAGCCGTGGCTGTGCGGGCCCGCGGGGACGACGATCTTCGACGGCACGATGCTCGACGGGACCACGCGCCTGAGCCAGGGGGGCCGGCCCGTCTACCACTTCTTCTCCCAGTCGTCGTTCGCCGAGCGCGCCGTGGTCCCCGAGGGCGCGGCCGTCCGCGTGCGCTCGGACGTGCCTCTCGAGCGGGTCGCGACGCTCGCGTGCGGCGTCGCGACGGGGCTCGGCGCGGTCTTCAACGCGGCCAAGGTGCCCATCGGGGCGAGCGTCGCGGTGATCGGCTGCGGCGGTGTCGGCGCGAGCGTCATCGCGGGCGCCGACATCGCCCACGCGGGGATGATCGTCGGGATCGACGTCGCGGAGGACAAGCTCGCGTACGCGAGGACGCTCGGCGCGACGCACACGGTGAACGCGGCCGAGGAGGACGCGGTCGAGCGCGTCCGAGCGCTCAGCGGCGGCGGGATCGAGATCGGGTTCGAGTGCGTCGGCGGCGCGAGGACGATGGCGCAGCTGGTCGCGATGTTGCGGCCGGCCGGGAACGGATTCATCGTCGGCGCCGCGCCCCCGGGCACCACGTTCCCGTTCCCGACCGACGGGTTCATCCGGAACAAGCACCTGCACGGGGTCCTGCTCGGGAACGTGCGGCCGAGCATCGACATCCCGAGGTACGTCGAGCTCTACGCGAAGGGACGGCTCCCGCTCGACCGCCTGGTCACCCGGACGTACGGCCTCGAGGGGATCAACGACGCCCTCGCGGCCATGGAGACGAGCGCCGGCCGCGGCGTCGTGGTGTTCGCATGAACACCGCCCCGCTCCGCCCCTACTGGTACCCCGTCGCGCGCGCGGACGAGATCGGGGACGGCCCGATGTCGACGCAGCTCCTCGGCGAGCGGCTCGCGGTGTACCGCGGGAAGAGCGGGCGCTACGGCGCCTTCCGCGACCTGTGCATCCATCGCGGGACGCCGCTCTCGCTCGGCTGGGTCGACGGCGACGAGCTCGTGTGCGCGTATCACGGCTGGGCGTACGCGGAGAGCGGTCAGTGCACGCGCATCCCGTCGCTGCCCGAGGGGCGGCCGATCCCCGCCAAGGCGCGGGCGAGCGCCTTCCCGGCGAGGGAACGGCACGGCCTCGTCTGGGTCGCGCTCGAGGAGCCCGTTTCGGACGTCGCGGCCTTCCCCGAGGCGGACGATCCGTCGTACCGGACGATCTGGACGACGTACCACTGGAAGGCGAGCGCGCCGCGCGTGATCGAGAACGTCATGGACTTCGCGCACTTCCCGTGGGTCCATCCGGGCGTCCTCGGCCATCGCGAGAAGCCGGTCTACCCCGACGTCGCGATCGAGAGGACGGGCGGCGGCTTCGCGTACACCGTCGACGACGAAGCGACGAACGCGATCCGCCGGTACACGGTGAGCCTGCCGCTCGCCCTCCACATGTGGGTCGGCCGGCGCGGCGCGGCCGGCCCGGCCGCGGCCCTCGCGCCGACGACGGCACCGGATGAGCGCATCACCGGGCTCTTCTTCGCGGCGCGGCCGATCACGGAGCGGGAGACGATGTTCTACTTCGGCCACGCGCGGAACTTCGCGCTCGATCAGGCCGATGCGGTGTGGGCCGAGCGGAACACGTCGGTCACCGAGCAGGACCGGCGCATCGTCGAGGCGCAGCGGCCGGAGGAGCTCCCGCTCGACCTGAGCGCGGAGCTGCACCTCAAGGGATCCGACGCGCCGGCGGTCGAGTACCGCCGAGCGCTCGCGCGCATGGGCATCGAGGCCCAGCCGGGCAGCACGAGCTAGGAGGTCGGGATGGCGATCGCCGAGAAGCCCCAGGAGAGGAAGTCCGCGGGTCCCGCGCTTCGCGTCGACCCGATCACGTACGAGATCATCCGGCACCGGCTCTGGAGCATCAACGAGGAGGCCGGCAACACGCTCGAGCGCGTGTCGGGGTCGCTCATCGCGAGCGAGGTCCACGACATGAACGCCTCGATCATGACCGCGCGCGGCGACTCGCTCGTCATAGCACCGTACATCTCCGTGCACGCCATCTCCATGGAGACGCTCGCGAAGGAGGTCCTCGCGACCTGCATGGAGAACCCCGGAGTGGGGCCCGGCGACATGTTCCTCTCGAACGACCCGTTCGTCGGCGCGCAGCACCAGATGGACGTCGTCGTCCTCGGCGCCGTCCACTTCGAGGGCGAGCTCATCGGCTGGGTCGGATCGACCATCCACCAGATCGACATCGGCGGCCCCGTCCCGGGGCAGGTGCAGGTCGGCGCGAAGGACATCTACGGCGAGCAGCCGCTCTTCCCGCCGATGCGCATCGTCGAGGGCGGCCGCCTGCGCGACGACCTCGCGCGCGTGTACACGCGCATGTCGCGCGTGCCGCACATGGTCCGCCTCGACCTCACCGCGAAGATCGCCTCGAACAACGTGGCGGTCCAGCGCATCCAGGAGCTCTGCCGCACCTACGGCGTCGAGACGGTGAAGAGCGTCATGGAGGACATGCTCGACCAGACCGAGGCGCGCATCCGCGCGCGGCTGCGCGAGCTGCCCGACGGCACCTGGCGGCACCGCTCCTACCTCGAATACGACGACAAGATCTACACCGCCGTCCTGGCGATGACGAAGAAGGACGACAAGCTGACCTTCGACTTCCGCGGGTCGTCGCCCCAGGCGCCCGCCGTGATCAACAACCCGATCCACGCGACCGTGTCGGACGTCTACTCCTGCGTGATGACCTATCTCTGCTGGGACATGCCGTGGGTCCCGGCGGGGGTCGGCCGCGCGGTCGAGGTGATCTCCGACCCGGGGACGATCGTGCACGTGACGTGGCCCGGCGGCGTGTCGAAGGCGACGACGAGCACCACGCAGGCCGTCATCAACCTGTCCGACAACGCCCTCGGCAAGCTCCTCGCCGCCTCGGACGCCCACCGCGAGCGCGCCATGGCGAACTGGGTCGGCAGCCTGACCACCGAGGAGCTCTTCGGCACCGACCAGCGCGGGCAGTGGTTCGGCGCGACCGTGCTCGACACGTACTTCGGCGGCGGCGGCGCGCGCGCGCGCAAGGACGGCGTCGACACCGGCGGCTACGTCGGGAGCATCTACGAGCTCGCGCCGAACGCCGAGGCCTACGAGTTCGCCTACCCGATCCTCTACCTGTTCCGCCGGCACCAGGCCGACTCCGGCGGCGACGGGATGTGGCGCGGCGGGGCGGGATGCACGCTCTCGTACCTCGTCCACGACACGGAGCGGATCCCGACGAAGATCATGCACACGTCGGGGTCGGAGTGGCCCGAGTCCGTCGGGATCTGCGGAGGCGGCCCGAGCCAGACGAACCAGTTCATCATCCGGCGGAAGACCGACGTCCGGAAGCGCTTCACGGACGGCGAGGTCCCGCAGGAGCTCGCGGGCCTCTCGGGCGACTGGGACATCCAGAAGGTGATCGCGGTCTCGTACCTCGATCACGACGACGTCTACCAGGTGCGCACGCAGTCCGGAGGCGGGTACGGCGACCCGATCGACCGCGACCCGGCGCGCGTCCTCGAGGACGTGAAGAGCGGCGTCGTCTCGATCGACGGCGCGCGGAAGCAGTAC
The DNA here is from genome assembly GCA_016875795.1 of Chloroflexota bacterium. Taxonomy (GTDB): domain Bacteria; phylum Chloroflexota; class Limnocylindria; order P2-11E; family P2-11E; genus JACPOT01. The sequence goes on from VGOU01000115.1 coordinate 4,989, forward strand.
GGCGTCGTCATCGACCCGAAGACCGAGACGGTCGATCACGCCAAGACCGATGCCACGCGGCAGGAGACCCGGACGGCGCGGCGCGCGCGGTCCAGGCCCGTGACGCCCGCGGCGACCGGCTCCGTCGCGAAGGCGGACGGCGCGAAAGCCGGCAAGGCGCTCAACGAGTTCCTGCGGGTCGTGACCCATGAAGGGCGGCCGACCCTTCGCTGCCAGTGCGGCCACCTTCTCGGGAGCGCGACGAAGAACTTCAAGGAGTTCACGCTCATGGAGGAGGGCCTCGTGAAGGAGGCCGGTCCGTACGTGAATCAGTTCGACGTGAACGCCCGGTTCGTCTACCGGCGCTTCTACTGCCCCTCGTGCCTGCGCCGCCTCGAGACGGAGGTCTGCCTCAAGGACGAGCCGGTCCTGCACGACGTGGAGATCGCGCTGTGAGCTATCGGATCGGCGTCGACACGGGCGGCACGTTCACCGACTGCATCGTCATCGACGACCAGGGCAACGTGACGGCGTCGAAGGCGCCGTCGACCCCGAACGACTTCTCGGTCGGGGTCATGGACAGCCTCGGGCGCGCCGCGAAGGCGCTCGGGATCACGACGGAGAAGCTGCTCGCGGAGACGACGTCGTTCGGCCACGGCACGACCGTCGCGACGAACGCGCTCCTGACGATGAGCGGATCGAAGACCGGACTGCTGACGACGCGCGGCCACGAGGACACGATGTTCATGGGCCGTATCAAGCAGAAGATCGCCGGCCTCGACGAGGACCAGATCCACGACTTCTATCTGCACGACAAGGCCATCCCGGGCATCGTCCCGCGCAAGTTCATCCGCGGGATCGACGAGCGCGTCGACTACAAGGGCGCCGTCGTCGTCGCGATGCGCGACGACCAGGTCCGCGCCGCCGCGAAGGAGCTCGTCGATGCGGGCTGCGACTCCATCGCCATCGCGTTCCTCTGGGCGTTCCTGGACCCGTCGCACGAACAGCGGGCGCGAGAGCTGGTCCAGAAGGATCACCCGAAGGTCGCCCTCAGCCTCTCGAGCGACATCGCGCCGGTGATGGGCGAGTACGAGCGCACGGCGTCGACGGTCGTGAACGCGTACCTCTCGAAGAAGGTCGACACCTACATCGCCGCGCTCGCCGACCGCCTGCGCAAGGCCGGGTTCAAGCAGGAGCTCATGGTCATGACGTCGAACGGCGGCGTCGCGCCCGCGGAGCAGGCGCGGCAGCGCGCCGCGTACCTCCTCGCGTCGGGTCCGGCCGGCGGGGTCATCGGCAGC
>VGOU01000116.1 GCA_016875795.1 Chloroflexota bacterium
GGAGATCAGCCCCCCCGTCGACGATTCGGAGACGGCGATCGTCTCCTTGCGTTGGATGAGCCGGGCGGCGACGACGTCGGCGATCGGGATCAGCTCTCGCATCCGGCCCTCCTGGCGCGCGCGGTCTCCGTAGTCTCACGGATAGACACGCGGGCGGCCGGGCCACTTTACTACGGCACGGGCCGGGCGCCTGCCGCGCCGCCGATGCCGGTTCGGACGGGAGGGGAGATGGCTTCCGACCCGATGTCGTCCGCGGGCCGCAACCGCCTCGCCGCGCTGCTGGCGGACGCAACGCCCGACGCGCTCCTCGCGCTCGACGCTCAGGGCACCGTGGTGTTCTGGAACCAGGGCGCCGAGGCGATCTTCGGGTACTCCCGCGACGAGGCGCTGGGCTGTTCGAAGCTCGACCTCATCGTCCCGGCCGACCGCGGGGAAGAGACACGCCGCCTCCTGGAGGCCACGCTCGCCACCGGGGCCGCGACGCGCGAGACCGTGCGGCGGTGCAAGGACGGCACGCTCATCCACGTCGACGTGTCCACGCGTCGCGTGGACGGCGGTCCCGGCGACGGCCAGCTCATCGTCGTGGCGCACCGCGACGTGACGGCGCTGCGAAGCCTGCACGAGGCGGCCCGCGTGCAGGCCCGCTTCGGTGGTCTCCTCGAGTCGACGCCGGACGCGATCGTGATCGTCAACGGGCTGGGCCGGATCGTGCTCGTGAACGGTCAGACGGAGCGGCTCTTCGGCTACCGACGCGACGATCTGCTCGGCAGACCGGTCGAGGTCCTCGTGCCGGAACGGTTCCACGGCGGGCATGTGGGCGCGCGGACGGGGTACTTCGGCAATCCGGGGACGCGCGCGATGGGCGCGGGCATCGAGCTCTACGGCGTGCGCCGGGACGGCAGCGAGATCCCCGTGGAGATCAGCCTCAGCCCCCTCAAGACCGAGGACGGGGTCTTCGCCATCAGCGCGATCCGCGACATCACGGCGCGGAAGCGCGCGGAGGCGAAGTTCCGCGCGCTCCTCGAGTCCGCGCCCGACGCGATGGTCCTCGTGGACCGCGAGGGCCGGATCCTCATGGTCAACGCGCAGACCGAGCGCCTGTTCGGCTTCACGCGCGAGGAGCTGCTTGGCGCGGCGGTGGAGACCCTCGTGCCGGAGCGGTTCCGCGGGCGCCACCCCGAGCACCGCGACCGCTTCTTCGGCGACGCGCACGCGCGGCCCATGGGCGCCGGCATGACGCTCCACGGCCGCCGCAAGGACGGCCACGAGTTCCCGGTGGAGATCAGCCTGAGCCCGCTCGAGACCGAGGACGGCATGGTGACGATGAGCGCGATCCGCGACATTACCGAGCGGCGGCAGGCCGAGCAGGCGCTGGAGGAGAAGACGCGCGCGCTCGAGCAAGCGCAGGAGGAGCTCGTGCGCAAGGAGCGCCTCGCCATCCTCGGCCAGCTCGCCGGCGGCGTCAGCCACGAGCTGCGGAACCCGCTCGGCGTCATCAAGAACTCCGTCTACTACCTGAACATGGTGCTCCCCGAGGACGCGAAAGCGCGCAAGCACCTCGCGATCGTGGAGCGCGAGATCGCCGCCGCCGACCGCATCGTCACCGGGCTCCTCGACTTCGCGCGCGTGACCCCGGCGAACCGCACGCCGACCGACCTCAACGAGGTCGTTCGCGACTACCTGGCGCGGCGGCCGCTCCCGGGCGGGGTCCGGGTCGTTCTCTTGCTTCACGACGGCCTGCCGCTGGTGCAGGCGGATCCGGCGCAGCTCGACATCGTCCTGCACAACCTCGTGACGAACGCCATCCAGGCGATGCCTGCCACGGGCACCCTCACGATCGCGACCTCGCTGTCGTCCGGCGCCGCCGCGCTCGTGGTCGAGGACACGGGCACGGGCATTCCCGCGGACGTGGTGGGACGCATCTTCGAGCCGTTGTTCACGACGAAGGCGAAGGGCATCGGGCTCGGGCTCAGCCTGGTGCGCCGGCTCGTCGTCGCCAACGGCGGCGACATCACGGTGGAGAGCATCCCGGGGCAGGGCACACGCTTCACGCTCACGGTGGGGCTTCCCGCGCGCGAGGCGCGGTGATGCCGTCGATCCTCATCGTCGACGACGACGAGGGCATGACGGAGACGCTGGCCGACATCTTCGCGGCCCGCCGCTACGACGTCGCGACCGCCGTGAACGGCGAGTCGGCCGTCGCGCGCGTGAGCGACGACCGGTTCGACGTGGTGCTGATGGACGTCAAGATGCCGGGCATCGACGGCGTCGATGCGCTCCTCGCCATGAAGCGGCGGACGCCCGACCTGAAGGTCATCATGATGACCGCCTTCACCCAGGACGACCGGGTCGCGCGCGCGCTGGACGCGAAGGCGGTGGCGGTCCTCCCGAAGCCCCTGGACCTCGAGTGCGTGCTCCGTCTCGTGGGCCGGGTGACCGGAGCGCGGGCGTGATCGCGCCGGCCGACGTGCTGGTGGTCGACGACGACGCCGGCACCTGCGAGACGATCGCCGATGTCCTGCGCCTGAAGGGGCACCGGGTCGGGACCGCCTCGCTCGGCCACGACGGCGTCGCATTCCTGGCGCGCACGCCGGTGGACGTGGCGATCGTCGACGTGAAGCTGCCGGACATCTCGGGCCTCGAGCTCCTCGACGCGATCAAGCGCGTGGCGCCCGCGACCGAGGTCATCTTCGTGACCGCGTACGCCTCGATCGCCACCGCCGTGCAGGCGATCAACGGCGCGGCGTTCGCGTACCTGACGAAGCCTTTCGAGATGGCGCATCTTCTCGCGACGATCGCGAAGGCCCGGGAGAAGCAGGAACTCATCCGCCGGCTGCAGGCCTCGGAAGAGCGTTACCGCCTCCTCGTGGAGCACATCCACGACGCGGTCTTCCTCATCGACCTCGAAGGCCGCTTCGTCTTCGGCAACAGCCGTGTGGCCGAGCTCACGGGCTACGCGCCGGGCGAGCTCGTCGGCCGCTCGATCCTCACGATCATGAGCCCCGACGGCGTCCGGGCCGCGGAAGCGCGCCGGGAGGCCGTGCTGGCCGACCCGAGCCAGGTGCTGTCCTACGAGATGGAGCTCGTCCGCAAGGACGGTGCGCGGCGATGGGTCGAGATCGACTCCCGGAGCGTCTTCGAGGGCGACCGCCTCGTCGCCCGGATCGGCGCTGCGCGCGACGTGACGGCGCGGCGGGAGACCGAGCGGCGCCGCAGCGCGGAGTACGCCGTGGCCGCCGTCCTCGCGCAGGCGTCCGGCATCGCGACTGCGGCGGCGCCGATCCTGCGGTCGGTCGGCGAAGCATTCGGCTGGGATACCGCGACGCTGTGGATCGTCGACGCCGAGGCGGGCGCGCTGCGGTGCGTGGAGGTCTGGGAGAGGGAGCTCCGGACGTCCGCGGCGTTCGCCGACGACACGAGGGCGGCGACCTTCACGCGCGGCATCGGCCTGCCCGGCCGAGTGTGGGAGACCGCGGCACCGCTCTGGATCCCGGACGTCGCCGACGAGCCCGACGTGCTGCGCGCGGAGACCGCGCATCGCGCGGGACTCCACGCGTTCTTCGCCTTTCCCATCGCCTTCGGCAGCGAGGTCCTCGGCGTGATCGAGTTCTTCAGCCGCGAGATCGCCGAGCCGGACACCGGCCTGCTGGACTGGGTCGGGTCCATCGGGCGGCAGATCGCGCAATTCATCGCGCGCACGCGGGCGCAGGATCGCCTGCGCGAGACGAACCTCGCCCTCGAGTCGTTGCTGCAGTCGTCACCCGTCGCGGTGATCGCGCTCGACCGGGAAGGCCGGGTACGGTGGTGGAACCGGTCGGCCGAGCGCGTGTTCGGCTGGACGGAGGCGGAGGTCCTCGGCCGGGTGCTGCCGATGATCCCGCCCGGCGAGCAGGCCGAGGCCGACGCGACGTTCGCCGAGTGGCTCCGCGGCAACGCGACAACCGACGTGGAGGTGCTGCGCCAGCGCAAGGACGGCTCGCTCGTTCTCGTCAGCCGCTCCGGCGGCGCGCTGCTCGACGCCGACGGCCGCGTGGTCGGCACCATTTCGAACCTGCTCGACATCAGCCAGCGCAAGCGCGCGGAGACGGCGCTGCGCGAAAGCGAGGAGCGCTTCCGCGCCGTCTTCGAGCAGGCGGCCGTCGGCATCGGCGTCGCCGCGCTCGACGGGCGCTGGCTGCGGGTGAACCAGCGGGTGTGCGACATGCTCGGCTACGGCGCCGACGAGCTGGTCGGGATGCGGTTTCAGGAGATCACGCACCCGGACGACCTGCCGATGAACATGGCATTCCGCGACGATCTCGTGGCGGGGCGCCGCAGCTCCTACGAGCTCGAGAAGCGCTACCTGCACAAGAGCGGGGCGTACGTGTGGGTCGCGGTGGCCGTCTCGGTCGTCGCGGACGCGGCCGGGGGCCCGGCGTACGCGATCGTCGTGATCCAGGACATCACCGCCCGCAGGCAGCTGGAGGGTGAGCTGCTGCACGCGCAGCGCATGGAGGGCGTGGGCCAGCTCGCGGGCGGCATCGCGCACGACTTCAACAACCTGCTCACGGTCATCAGCGGCCGCTCCCAGCTCGGCATCGAGACCCTCGCGCGGTCGCACCCGCTCCACCGGGACCTCGATCTCATCCGCAAGACCGCGGACCGTGCGGCGGCGCTCACCCGGCAGCTCCTCGCCTTCAGCCGCAAGCAGATCCTCCAGCCGAAGGTCTTCGCGCTCAACGAGCTCGTCGCGGCCTCCACCAGCCTCCTGCAGCGCCTCATCGGCGAGGACATCGAGCTGACGTTCGCGGCGGCTCCGGACGCCGGCCGCGTGCGCGCCGATCCCGGCCAGGTCGAGCAGGTCATCGTGAACCTCGTCGTCAACGCGCGCGACGCCATGCCGCGCGGCGGGCGGCTCACGGTGGAGACCGCGAACGCCGATCTCGACGACGCATATGCCGCGCGCCACGTCGGAGTCACGCCGGGGGCGCACGTGATGCTGGCCGTTAGCGATACGGGGATCGGCATGTCTCCCGAGGTCCAAGCCCGCATCTTCGAGCCGTTCTTCACGACCAAGGGCCCGGGCAAGGGCACGGGCCTCGGGCTCGCAACGGTGTACGGGATCGTCAAGCAGACGGGCGGGCACGTGCGCGTCTTCAGCGAGCCGGGCGCCGGTACCACGTTCCGGATCTACCTGCCGCGGACGGACGCGGCGGTGGAGCCGGCAGGCCGCACCGAGGCCGCGGAGGCCGGGCGTGGGACCGAGACCGTGCTCCTCGTGGAGGACGAGTCCGAGGTACGCGTCCTCGCCCGCGAGGTGCTGGAGCGCGCCGGCTACACGGTCCTCGAGGCGCGCGCGCCGGCGGACGCGATTCTGATCGCCGAGCGCCACGTGGGGATCATCGACGTGCTCCTCACCGACGTCGTCATGCCGGGCATGAGCGGCCGGACGCTCGCCGACGTCATCGCCGCCGAGCGCCCGGAAACGCGGGTCGTGTTCATGTCTGGCTACACGGACGACGCGATCGTCCATCACGGGGTCCTCGACCCCGGCGTCAACTTCGTCGAGAAGCCCTTCGCGCCGCGCGAGCTCACCGCCAAGATCCGCGAGGCGCTCGGCGACCGCCCGCGGCGGGCCGATCAGGCGTAGCGCAGGGCGAGGTCGCGCGTGAGGCGCAGCTCGCCGAGATGGAGCCCGGCGTGGCGGATGCTTTCCACCAGCGCGTCGCGCGCCGAGATCTCGTGGATCTCGCCGGTGCCCCACAGCTCGCGCGGCGGCGTCAGGCGCCGGTCGAGGTCGGCGGCGTCGAGCCGGCCGACCTCGCCGACGAGCTCGGCCGCGAGCGTCTCGAGACCCGCGATCAGCGCGTCCGCGTCCGCCCCCGGGGCGGCGAACTCGCCCGCGCGATCGCGCATCACCGGACGGCCGCACCCGAAGCCGAGCGCGTAGACGCGTGTCGCGGCGGCGACGTGCGTGGCGATGGCGGCCGCGCTGTTCGCGGTGCCCGTATCCGGGCGCCAATGGAGCTGGGCGGGGGTGAGGTCCTTCAGGGCGGCGCCGATCTGTCCGAGCACCCACGACAGCTCGCGCGCGTACGCCGTCGCCTCCGCGCTCATCGCGGGCGTCACTGTCCCGCCTGCGCGGTGGGCCGGTGCGCGAGCCACAGGCCGAGCGCGACGCACTCGCTGCACACGACGCCCGTGAGCGCGCTGCCGAACACGACCGGCTCGCCGGTCCAGCCCGGCTCCGCGGCGGCCGCGGCGATCGGCAGGCGGCTCA
>VGOU01000117.1 GCA_016875795.1 Chloroflexota bacterium
GCGCACGGCCGGCACCGCCGGCTCGTCCACGCGGAGCGTCTCCACCGCCTCGTGCCTCGCGGCGGCGACGACGAGCTCGCCGCGCGCGTCGGCCGCGACGGCCGTGTAGGGGAGCGGATCGAGCGCCGCCGCCGCCGGGTCGTCGGCGTACGCCGGGAACGCCAGGCGGACGTGGCCGGGGACGAGCGCGCCGAGCGCGAGCCGGCCCTTGCCGAGCGGGCGCGGCCGCCCGCCGCGGTCGAAGGCGATCGCCTCGCGCGGCATCGGCACGAGCTCCGCGCCGGGCGGCAGCGGGATCGCCGCCTCGAGGGTCACGGGCTGCGTGCCCGCCATGACCGCGGCCTCGCGGTCGCTCGACAGGAGCACCCGCCCCGAGCGGTCAGTGTGAACGGATGCGTACATCAGAAGGAGTATGGGAAGCCCGACCGCCGGCGAGAAGGCGGTCGGGCGACCCTCTGTCGCCGCTACTGCGCGAGCGGGTTCACGAACTGGCCGCCCTGCTTGGCCTCCCAGTGGACGTGCGGTCCGGTCGTCACGCCGGTCATGCCGATCGTGCCGATGATCTGGCCGCGGTCCACCTTCTGACCCGGCGCGACGAGGATCGAGCCCAGGTGGTAGTAGCCGGTCTCGAGCCCGCCCTCGTGGCGGATGCGCACCGAGAGGCCGCCGACGGCGACCCAGCCGGTCGAGATGACCGTGCCGCTCGCCGAGGCCGCGACGCCCGTGCCGTAGGGCGCGGCGATGTCGACGCCCGTGTGGAACGCCCAGAAGAACTGGGTCACCGTTCCGCCGACGGGCCACGACAGGCGCCCGTTGCTCGTGCGCTGGTTGTTCGCGGGGGCCGGCCGCGCGATGACCGTCGGCTCCTCGTCGTCCGCTGTCGCGTAGACGAGGGCGGGAGCCTGGGCGCCAGGCACGAACACGAGCTTCTGCGGAGCGAAGTGCTCGGGCTCGAAGTAGAGGCGGTTGTAGTCCATGATCGCCTTGGGCTCGACCTTGAACTTCGCGGCGAGGGCCTCGACCGTGTCGCCGGGCTGCACGGTGTAGAGAACGCCCTCTGCGGGCGGGATCATGATCTCGCGGCCCTGCTGGTTCACGAGCGTCGGATCGGTGATGCCGTTCGAAGCGGCGACCGCTTCGGCGGATACCCCGAAGTGGTTCGCGACGGTCATGAGCGTGTCCTTCGCGCCGAGCGTGTACAGCTGGATCTTCTTCACGTCGTCCGCCACGCGCGTCGCGGGGTTCGCGCCTGCGGTGATCGTCGCGCTCCGGCTGACCGCCTGCGCGCGCGGCAGCTCCATGTCGGCGGCCTGCGCCGCGACCGGCGGCGCGTCCTCGGCGTTCGCCGCGCGCTCGGCGCGGAGCCCGAGCGGCAGGGCCAGGACCATGGCCGCGACGGCGAGGTCGACGAGGATGTGTGCGCGGTACCGGTGGACGAGGGTCCCGAGCGTCCGCAGGGACTTCACGATCATCCGCCGCGAGGACGGCGTCGCCTGCGCACGTCGAGTCGAGACCAAAACCCTTCCGCCTCCCCCAAGTCGTCGGTGCGAGTGCGGGGATCCCCACGCCCGGCGACGGACCGATCGGTCCGGCCCACGCGCGCCGTACGGAATTCGTACTCGGTGCGCGCGGCCCACGAACCGTACACAACGAGGCGGTAGCGGTCAACTCGATGAGAGCTCGGGAACGGGTGCAGCGCTGTGTCACGAAAGGCTCGGTCGACCGGCCACGTGAGGGCCGATCGGCCCGGTTTGCGGCGCGCAAGGGCCGTTCTTACGCTCTGATACGGCCGTGCCCGACTACAACCTCTCCTACTTCTATGTGTTCGTGTTCTTCGGCGCCGGCGCGATCTTCGTAACGGCGCTGCTCACCGTCTCCGGGCTCATCCAGCCGAAGCGGCGCACCGCGGAGAAGGACCGCATCTACGAATCGGGCGAGGAGCCGGTCGGCCCGGCATGGGGCCGGTACCCGATCCACTTCTACGTGTTCGCGCTCCTCTTCGTCGTGTTCGACGTCGAGGTCATCTTCCTCTTCCCGTGGGCGGTGCTGTTCCGCGATCTCGGGTGGTACGGCATCGTCGAGATGGGGATCTTCATCTTCATCCTCGTCACCGGCCTCTTCTACGCATGGCGGAAGGAGGCGTTGAAGTGGTTCTGAGCGCCCCGAAGCCCGTGACCGACCTCGCGCCGGTCGCGGCGCATCTCGAGAAGGCGCTCGCGGGCCGCGCCCGCGTCTCGCGGCTGCACGACACGATCGTCATCGACGCCGACCGCGAGCGGCTCGTGGAGGTCGCGCGCCTCGTCCGCGACGACCCCGTGACCGCGTGCGACCTGTACTCGATCAACGCCGGGGTCGACATGGGTGACGGCGAGCTGCGCAGCGTGACGTTCGTCCGCGGCGTCACCACCCGCGTGTACGTGATGCTCCGCACGCGCTGCACCGAGCTCGACCCGCACGTGCCGTCCCTCGTCCCCGTGTGGGAGGGCGCGAACTGGGCGGAGCGCGAGACCTACGACATGTTCGGCATCGTGTTCGACGGACATCCCGACCTGCGCCGCGTGTTCCTCGAGGAGACGTTCCCGGGCCACCCGCTGCGCAAGTCGTTCATGCCGCCGCGCAGCGACGCGAGAGGGGGCTGAGATGGTCCCCGGTCCGTTCGGCCTCGACCCGACGTTCTGGGCGGTCCTCCGCCTCGTCATCTCCGTCGCGCTCGTCCTCTTCCTGATCCTGAACGGCGCGCTGCTCCTCATCTACCTCGAGCGGAAGATCCTGGCCGTCATGCAGGACCGCATCGGGCCGTACCACGTGGGCCCGTTCGGGCTGCTCCAGACGTTCGCCGACGCGCTGAAGCTCATCGCGAAGGAGGACTTCCGCGCCGGGCAGACGGACCGCGCGTTCTTCCTCGCGGCGCCCGCGCTCGTCTTCTCGCCCATGCTCGCGTCCTTCGTCGTCATCCCGTTCGGCCCGGGCATCGTCGGCGCCGACCTGAGCATCGGCCTGCTCTACCTCGCGACGCTCGGGTCCATGGGCGTGCTCGGGATCGTCATCGCCGGCTGGGCGTCGAACAACAAGTACTCGCTCGTCGGCGGCGTCCGTTCGGCCGGCCAGCTCATCTCGTACGAGGTGCCGGGGATCCTCTCGCTCGTCACCGGGGTCCTCGTCGCCGGGTCGCTCTCGATGGTCGCCATCACCGAGGGCCAGCCCGGGCCGCTCGTGAACTTCTTCATCATCCCGTTCGCGTTCGTCACGTACTTCATCGCCGCGCTCGCCGAGACGAACCGCACGCCGTTCGACCTCCCCGAGGCCGAGTCGGAGCTCGTCGCGGGTTACCTCACCGAGTACTCGGGGATGCGCTGGGGGACGATGCTCGCGCTCACCGAATACGGCAACGTCACGATCGTGTGCGGGATCATGGCGACCCTGTGGTTCGGCGGCTGGCAGGGCCCGGGGATCGACTCCGGCCCGATCACCGGTCCGCTCCTCGGCGTCCTGTGGTTCACCCTGAAGACCTACGCCTTCATCCTCGTCTTCATGTGGATCCGCGCGACGCTCCCGCGCATGCGGATCGACCAGCTCATGTCGTTCTGCTGGAAGGTCCTCATCCCGGCCACGCTCCTGAACCTGGCCGTGACGGCCGTCCTGCTGCTCGCGTTCCCCGGCTCGCTCGTCCCGGTCGCGATCGCGAACTGGGTCATGGTCGCGCTCTTCATGCTCGGCCTGCCGATGCTCCAGCAGCGCCGTCTGCGGCGCCTGCGGGCGCGGCTGCGCGACCGGGCGCCCGGCATGGCGGCGGCGGGCTAGGTGTCGCTCGACCTCATCGAGCCGATCCTCTTCGGGCTCCTCGCCGTGATGATCCTCGGCGCCGGGCTCGGCGTCGTGCTCGCCGACCGCATCACGACGTCGGCGCTGCTCATGGCCTTCACCTTCCTGAACATGGCCGGCATGTTCGTCCTCCTCGGCGCCGAGACGATCGCCGCGTTCCAGGTGCTCATCTACGTGGGAGCGATCACGGTGCTGATCCTGTACGGCGTGATGTTCACGCCGCAGGCGCCGCGCTCGTACGGCCTGTTCTTCCAGAAGCAGACGCCGCTCGGAGCGCTCATCGCGGCCCTCGCGGCGCTGCCGGTCATGGCCGTGGCGTTCGCGTTCCGCGACAGCGGCCGGCTGCCGGCCCGCGGCGGTGACCTCGTCCCGATCGCGACGAGCGTCTTCAAGGACTTCGCGTTCCCGTTCGAGGTCGCCTCGGTGCTCCTCCTCGCCGCGATGATCGGCGCGATCGTGCTCGTGCGGAGGGACGAGGAGTGACGACGCTCGTGCCGCTCGGCGCGTTCATCGCGCTGTCCGCCGCGCTCTTCTTCATCGGGTTCGCCGGCGTGCTCGTCCGGCGGAACGCCGTGGTCATCCTCATGTGCGTCGAGCTGATGCTGAACGCGGCGAACCTCGCGTTCGTGGCCTTCTCGCGGCGCCTCGGCCTCCTCGACGAGCGGGGCAGCGTGTTCGTCGTCTTCGTGTTCGTGGTCGCGGCCGCTGAGGTGGCGGTCGGCCTCGCGATCGTGCTCGCGCTCTACCGCAACCGGCCGACCGTCGACGTCGACGAGGTGAAGGAGATGCGCGGCTGATGCTGTTCGCCGAAGCGTCGCAGCGCTCGATGGACGTCATCGACCTCGTGTGGCTCGTCGCGCTCATCCCGCTCGCCGCCGCCATCGTGAACGGCCTCTTCGGCAGCCGCTGGCTCGGCAAGTGGACGGGCCCGATCGCCACGGCGGCCCTCGGGATCTCGGCCGTCCTCGGGACGCTCATCTTCTTCGCGACGATCGCCGCGGGCGACCACCCCAGCCGCGTGGTGAAGCTCTACGAGTGGATGGCGGTCGGCGACCTCACGGTCGGCGTGACGGCGCTCGTCGACCCGCTCTCCGCGCTCATGGTGTTCGTCGTCACCGTCGTCTCGTTCCTCATCCACGTCTATTCGAACGGCTACATGTCGCACGACCGCGGGTTCCACCGCTTCTTCACGTGGCTCCCGCTGTTCGTGTTCTTCATGCTCGTGCTCGTCCTCGCCGACAACTACGTCCTCATGTTCGTGGGCTGGGAGGGCGTGGGGCTCTGCTCGTACCTGCTCATCGGGTTCTGGTTCGAGAAGCCGGCCCCGGCCACCGCCGCGAACAAGGCGTTCTGGATGAACCGCATCGGCGACTGGGGCTTCACCATCGGGATGATCCTCACCTTCATGGCCTTCGGCTCCGTGGCGTTCCAGGAGGTCTTCCCGAAGGTCGCCGAGGTGCACAAGCACGACCCCGCCATCCTCACGGTCATCGCGCTCGCGTTCTTCGTCGGCGCGTGCGGGAAGTCGGCGCAGCTGCCGCTGTACTCGTGGCTGCCGGACGCGATGGAGGGGCCCACCCCGGTGTCGGCGCTCATCCACGCCGCGACGATGGTCACCGCGGGCGTGTACCTCGTCGCGCGCTCGACCGCGATCTTCGCGGAAGCGGGCGTGGCGCTCACCGTCGTCGCGATCGTCGGCGCGGTCACCGCGCTCTTCGCGGCCACGATCGCGCTCGTCCAGGTGGACATCAAGCGCGTCATGGCCTACTCGACGGTGAGCCAGCTCGGGTACATGTTCCTCGCGCTCGGCGTCGGCGCGCCGATCGCCGCGATGTTCCACCTCGCCACGCACGCGTACTTCAAGGCCCTCCTCTTCCTCGGGTCGGGCTCGGTCATCCACGCCACCGAGGAGCAGGACATGCGGCGGATGGGCGGCCTCCGGGCGAAGCTGCCGACGACGTACTGGACGATGGTCATCGCCGGCGGCGCGCTCGCCGCGCTGCCGCCGCTCGCGGGCTTCTGGTCGAAGGACGAGATCGTCGCGGCGGCGTTCCTGAACGGTCACCAGCTCCTGTGGGCCGTCGGCGTGTTCACCGGCCTGCTCACCGCGTTCTACGTGACGCGCGCGCTCTACCTCACGTTCCACGGCGAGCCGCGCGACCACCACCTGTACGAGCACGCGCACGAGTCACCGCCGGTGATGACCGTGCCGCTCCTCGTGCTCGCGGCGGGCAGCGTCCTCGCCGGCGTCCTCCTCGGGTTCCCGCCCGAGGCGGGCTTCGTCCACCGCTTCCTCGAGCCCGCCGTCGCCGTCGCGCACGGCGGGGCGCCCCACGTCCCCGAGCTCGCGAAGATCCTCGCCCTCGCCGCGGCGA
>VGOU01000118.1 GCA_016875795.1 Chloroflexota bacterium
CCCACGAGCCGCGGCAGACGCTGCGTCCCGCCCGCCGCGGGCACGAGCCCGATCGTGGCCTCGGGCAGGCCGATGCGCACCGCGGGCGAGTCGGCCGCGACGCGCCGGTCGCACGCAAGGGCGAGCTCGTACCCGCCGCCCAGGGCGCTGCCGTTGATCGCCGCGACGACCGTGCACGGGAACGCGGCGAGCTCATCGAACACGCTCTGGACCGCGTGGCTCGCGCGCTCGAGGTCGGCCGGCGACGCGCTCTGCACGAGCGAGAGATCCGCGCCGCCCACGAACTGGTCCGGCTTCGCGCTCTCGATGACGAGACCGCGCGGCCGCGCCGCGCGCGCGTCCGCGAGCGCCGCGCCGAGATCCACGATGAACTGGAGGTCGATCGCGTTCACGGCGTCGTCGGGCCGGTCGATGACGATGGCGGCGACCCCGGTCGCGTCCGGCGGCACGAAGCGCACGGAGCCGCTCCGCTCCGTCGGCATGAGCGCGGGGCGCTCCCCGAGCGCCGTCATGCGGCCTCGAGCACGATCGCCGCGCCGTTGCCACCGGCGGCGCACACGGTCGCGAGGCCGTACCGCGCGCCGCGGCGCTTCATCTCGTTCGCGAGCGTCAGCACGACGCGGGCGCCTGTCGCGCCGAAGGGGTGCCCGAGCGCGATCGAGCCGCCCATGACGTTCAGCTTCTCGAGCGGGATCGTGCCGTGCCCGCCCTCCTCGATGACCTTGATCGTCGAGAGCACCTGCGCGGCGAACGCTTCGTGCATCTCGAAGAGGTCCACCTCGCCGAGCGTGATGCCCGCGCGCGCGAGCGCGATCGGGGCGGCGTACGCCGGGGCGATGAGCAGCTGGTCCGCCGGATCGACGGCGGCGTACGCGTAGCTCTTCACGTACGCGACCGGCTCGCAGCCGAGGCGCTCCGCGGCGCGCTCGCTCGAAAGGACGACCGCGGCCGCGCCGTCGGTGAGCGGGCTCGCGTTGCCCGGGGTGATCGTCCCGTGCGCGCGGTCGAACGCCGGGCGCAGCTCCGCCAGCCGCTCGAGCGTCGTGTCGCGGCGGATGTGCCCGTCCTGCGTGACGGCCCGTCCGTCCGCGTACACCGGCGCGACCTCGTCGGCCAGGCGGCCGTCGTCCCAGCCGCGCGCCGCGCGCTGGTGGCTGCGCAGCGCCCAGGCATCCTGCTCGGCCCGCGTGATCCCGTTGATGGCGGCCATGCGCTCCGCCGACTCGCCCATCGTCAGGCCGGTCGAGGTCTCGCGGATCCCCGGGGCGACCGGGGCGATGTCCGCCGGACGCACGTCCGCGAGGCTCTTCGCCTTCGCGGGGAGCGTCTTCGCCTGCGACGCCGCGACGAGGGCGCGGGCGAACCTCGGCGACAGCATGAGCGGGACGTTCGTGAGCGACTCGCTCCCGCCGGCGAGCACGACGTCGGCGTTGCCGAGAGCGATCCGGTCCGCGGCGCTCGTGATCGCGACGCAGCCGGACGCGCACGCGAGGCTCACCGTGAACGCCGGGATCCGGGCCGGCATGGACAGCGAGAGGACGACCTCGCGGGCGAGGTTGTGGTATGCCACCGGCCGCGCGACGTTCCCGAAGATGAGCTCGTCGACGTCGCGCGCGTCGACATCGGACCGCGCGAGGGCCTCGGCGGCGGCGGCGCGGGCGAGGTCGAGGACGTCGAGCTCGGCGAAGGCGGTGCCCGCCTTCACGAACGGCGTCCGCGCTCCCCCCAGGATCGCGGCGCGCGGCATCGCCCAGAGCGTATCGCTCGGATCCGGGCACGGATGGGCCGTCCGGCCCATTCCCCTGCCCATTCCCCTACGGACGATGCGCGCGCGGGGACGGCCATCCCGACCCGGGCCTGATGCGTTTCCGTGCCAGATCGGCACGGAACCGTGCCAGATCGGCACGGAAACGTGCCGACTTGGCACGGAAACACATCACCGGCCTGGGCGGACCGCCCGGCGGATCGCGTCCGCGGTCACCTCGACCGCCGCGAGGCAGATCGCCTCGAGGTCGATCCGCTCGCCTCTCCCGGTCGAGACCGCGAACGTCGTGTCGCCGTCGAGGCGCGTGTGCACCGGATGCACCGCGCGCGCGAGGCCGTCGTGGGCCGCGTCGGCGACGACGTTGCACTCGACCTTCGTGAGCGGCGCGTCGGTGGCGACGACGCCGATCGTCGTGCCCTCGCGCGCGGTGCGTAGCAGCGGCCGCTCGCCGGCGAGGAGGCGCTCCGCGATGCGGGGCGTG
Source organism: Chloroflexota bacterium (assembly GCA_016875795.1). Taxonomy (GTDB): domain Bacteria; phylum Chloroflexota; class Limnocylindria; order P2-11E; family P2-11E; genus JACPOT01. Next base: position 2,247 of record VGOU01000118.1, read on the forward strand.
CCCTCGCGCGCACCGAGGAGCGCGCCATCCTCGCCCACGACGTCGCCCACCGCGTTCACGACGAAGAGCGCGCCGACCGTGACGGTGCCGATCCGCACCGAGGCCGCGCCGACCCCGCCGGGCCGGGCGTGCTCGCGGCCGAACATCTTCCCCACCGTGGCGCCGGTGCCCGCCCCGACGCGGCCCTCCTCAGGCGGGTCGGGGGTCGCGGCCGCGGCGGCGGCGTAGCCCTGGTCCGGGCCGGGCCGCACGCGGCCGTCACCGACGGCGAGGTCGAACACGACCGCCGCCGGGACGAGCGGGATGACCGCCGGGCCCACGCGGATCCCCGCGCCGCGCTCCTCGAGCCAGCGCATGACGCCGTCCGCCGCGGCGAGGCCGAACGTCGAGCCGCCGCTCAGGAGGATCCCCTCGATCCGCTCGACGCTCTTCGTCGGCTGGAGCAGCTCGATGTCGCGCGTTCCGGGCGCGCCGCCGCGGACGCTCGCGCCGCCGGTGCCTCCGCCGTCCATGAGCACCACCGTGCAGCCGGTCATCGCCCGCGCGTCGGTCCAGTGCCCGACGCGGATGCCGGGGACGCTCGTGATGCTCAGCGCTTCGCCTCGACCGCCCTGACGAGGATGGCCATCGCCTCGTTCACCGGGGTCGGGACGCCGAGGCGCGCGCCCTCGCGGGCGATGGCGCCGCTGATCGCGTCGATCTCGGTCGGCCGGCCCGCGGACATGTCCTGGAGCATCGACGAGCGGTTCACGAAGGACGCGACCGCGTGCCACATGCCGGGCGCCGCCTCCGGGTCGATCGGCACGCCCGCGGCGCTCGCGACCCGCGCGGTCTCGCGCGCGAGGTCGTCCGCGATCGGCCGGCCCGCCTGGTGCGCCGGGAGCTCGCGGTTCGTCACGCCGAAGATCGCGGTCGTGGGGTTCATCGCCGCGTTCACGACGAGCTTCGTCCACACGGACGGCCACGGGTCGTCCACCACGCCCACCGTCATGCCGCCCGCGGCCATCGCCGCGGCGAGGCGCTCGAGCCGCTCGCGCGCTCCCGCGTGCTCGGGGCGCGCGAGCTCCACGCGCCCCGAGCCCGTCGCCGCGAGCTTCCCGTCGACCATCTCCGCCCCGACGTAGATGACGCCGAGCGAGATCCGCTCGCGCGGGACGCGCTTCGCGAGCTCCTCCACGTTGCCGAGGCCGTTCTGGACCGTCGCGACGACGCCGTCGGGGGCGAGGATGCGCGCGGCCACGTCCGCGGCCCATGCCGTGCCATACGTCTTCACGCAGACGACCGCGGCGTCCACGGGCGCCTCGCCGCCGCGCAGCGGCGCGCGCGTGCGGTCCACCGCGAGGAGATCGACGCGTCCCTCGAGCGCGGCGGCCACGACGTGGCCGATCGCGCCCATGCCGACGACCGCTACCCGCACGGGCCGAACGCTAAGACACCTTCTTCGGCCGCACCGGCTCGTCGAGCGCGCGGCGCAGCGCGGCGAGCTCCGCGTCCTTGATCGCGAACGAGTGCTCCGCGCCCGGGAACGTCCCGTCGCGCACCTCGCGGTCGAACCGCTGGAGCGCCTCGAGCGCCGCGCTGCCGAGGTCGGCGTAGCGCTTCGCGAACTTCGGCTTGAACTCGCCGAACAGCCCGAGGACATCGTGGAGGACGAGCACCTGCCCGTCGCAGTCCGCGCCGGCGCCGATGCCGATCGCCGGGATGCGCAGACGCTCCGTCGCGAGGGCCGCGACCGCGGCGGGCACCGACTCGATGACGATGGAGAAGCACCCCGCCTCCTGGAGCGCGACGCAGTCGTCGATGAGGCGCCTCGCGGCCTCGGCGCTCCTCGCCTGGACCTTGAAGCCGCCGAACTGCGCGACCCGCTGCGGCGTGAGGCCGACGTGGCCCATGACCGCGATGCCGTTCTCCACGAGAGCGCGCACTGTGTCCACGACCTCGTGCCCGCCCTCGAGCTTCACCGCGTCCATGCCCGCTTCCTTCAGGAAGCGCGCGGCGTTGCGCAGCGCCTCCTCGCGCCCGGCCTGGTACGAGCCGAAGGGCATGTCGCCCACGAGCACGGCGCGCTTCGCGCCGCGCGACACGGCCGCCGCGTGGCGGACCATGTCGTCCATCGTCACGGGGACCGTCGTGGCGTGCCCGAGCAGGACCATGCCGAGCGAGTCGCCGACGAGGATCATGTCGATGCCGGCCGCGTCCACGATGCGCGCGAACGCGACGTCGTACGCCGTCATCGTCGTGATGCGCTTCCGCTCGGCCTTCATGCCCACGATCTCGGGGATGGTGAGCTTGCGCTGCACCGCGGGGACGCCGCCGTATGCGCCGGCAGGCTGCTCTGCCACGTCACTACCTCCGTCCAGGCCGGCTCGTGCCGGTCCCGGCGTCTCCCAGATCGTACTCCGTCCCTAGCATCGCGCGCGCCATTCGCGAGCGGCCGCTCCTGCGCGATCCCGGCTTCCTGAAGTACTGGGTCTCGCAGACGCCGTACGGCTTCGGCGGGCCGATCGCCGGCCTCGCGATCCCGCTCATCGCCGTCGATGCGCTCGGCGCGGGCCCCATCGAGATGGGCATCCTCGGGGCGGCGGGCACGCTCGCGTTCCTCGTCGTCGGCCTGCCCGCCGGCGTCATCGTCGACCGCGTCCGCCGCCTCCCGCTCATGTTGCGGCTGAACGTCGCCGGCCACGTCATCCTCGCGACGATCCCGCTCGCGGCGGCCGCCGGCGCGCTCCGCATGGAGCTCCCGTACGCGGTGCAGCTCCTCCTCGGCTGCGTCGGCGTGGTGTGGCAGGTCGCGTCGCAGGCGTTCCTACCCGCGCTCGTCGGCCGCCCGCGGCCCGTCGAGGCGAACGCGCGCATGCAGCGAGCTACTCCGTGGGGCACGTCGCGGGGCCCGGCGTCGGCGGCTTCCTCATCCAGCTCCTCACCGCGCCGGTGGCGCTCGTCATGACGCTCGTCGCGGAGATCGCCGGGACGGTGCTCCTGGCTCTCATCCGCGTCGCCGAGCCGCCCCTCGCCCACGCGACCGCTCGACCCTCGGCGAGGTCCGCGAGGGCCTCGAGATCGTGTTCCGCGACCCGCACATCCGGCCGATCACGTTGTGCGGCACGACGCACAACGTGATCGGCAACGGGATGCTCGTCGCGCTCTACGTCCTCTTCGCGACGCGCGAGCTCGGCGTGACCCCGGCCGAGCTGCTCCTCGCGCCCGCGCGCACCGTCTTCAACGTGAACCAGCTCAGCCTGCGGCAGGCGATCACGCCCGACCACCAGCAGGGCCGCATGTACGCGAGCATCCGCTCCGTCACCGAGCGCAGGAGCGTGACCGCGATCTCGGCGTCCTGGTGCAGGACGTCCTGGAACTGGCGCGGGGAGAGCACGAGGCGGCGAATCGGCGTCGTCGTCACGACGGTCGCGGTGCGCGGGCCGTTGTCGAGGGGCGCGATCTCGCCGAAGTGGTCGCCCGCCTTCAGGCGGTTCACCACTCTGTCGCCCTGGCGCACGTCGGCCTCGCCCTGGAGGATGACGAAGGGCTCGCCGCGCTCGTCCTTGGACGTGTGCGCGCGAGGATGCGCGCCTACGCCGCGACGATGACGAAGCCCTCCTCCTCCACGACGGTGGGGCGCAGCCCGTGGCTGGCGAGCCCGGCGCAGAGCCCGGCGCGGTCGCGCGGCCACACCCCGGCGAAGATGCGCCGCTCGACCCAGCGCGCCACACGGCCGCCGAGGCCGGTGAACTCGACCTCCTCGATGAGGACCCGTCCGCCCGGCCGGAGCACGCGCGCGGCCTCGCGCAGCACGGCGTCGGCGTCGGCGACGTGGTGGAGGACCTCGATGAGCAGGACGACGTCCACGCTCGCCGCGCGCAGCGGCAGGCGGGTGCCGTCGCCGCGCACGAAGCGCGTCCGGGCGAAGCGCGACCGGCCGCGCG
>VGOU01000119.1 GCA_016875795.1 Chloroflexota bacterium
TACCGCTCGCCCTCGCCGCAGGCGCCGCCCTTCGTCCAGGTGGGCAGCGTCGTGAGTGCCGGGGACGTCGTGGGGCTCATCGAGGCGATGAAGCTCTTCAACGAGGTCCGCTCGACGATGTCCGGGCGCGTCCGGAGGATCGTCGCGGAGAACGGACAGCTCGTGCGAGCCCACGCGCCGCTCATCGAGCTCGAGTGACGGCCGACGGCGTCTGCCCGATCTGCACGCGTGACCTCGGCGACCGGCCGATCGCGCTCCGCTACGAGATGCGCACGTACCGCTTCGACAGCGATGCCTGCAAGCGGATCTTCCAGGAGAACCCCGATCGCTACCTCGACGCCGGCGGAGGCGTCCTGCCCCGGCCGCGCTGAGACCGAACGTTGACCTGGCGGCCCTAGCATCGCGCGGATCCCGCTCGGCGGGCGGTGTCGGGAGGGGCAGGGAGCGTGACCACCACCTATCGGCGGCCGCGCGACCTCGACGCGGCGCTCCTCGTCGCCGAGCTGCAGACGGTCACCGAGGCGGCGGCGGCGGCGGCGGCGGCCAAGCTCGACCTCGACGCCGCGCTGCGCGCCGCGGCCGAAGGCTTCCAGCGCGCTACCACGTCCGACTCCACGGCGATCTACCTCTGGGACGAGGCCGGGCGAAGCCCGTCGTCGGCATGCTCGTCCTCGACCCGCGGCACCATCCCGCGGATCACGAGGAGCGGGTCCGCGAGCACGAGATCGGCCTCGGCGAGGGCATGGTCGGCTGGGCCGCCCAGCACCGCGAGGCGGCGATGATCGACGACGTCGCCGCCGACCCGCGCCCGCACGCGCCGCCGGGGACCCCGCTGTCCTCGAAGGCGGCCATCGTGATCCCGCTCGTCGTCGAGGACCGGCCGCTCGGCGTCATCCGCGCCGTGAAGATGGGCGTCGGCTCGTACGGGCAGGAGCAGTTCCGGTTCGCGCGGACGCTCGGCGCCCAGCTCGCGCTCCTCCTCGGGATGGCGCAGGCGAACCGCAGCCGGGCGCAGGCGCTCGAGGAGGCGCAGCGGCTCGCGATCACCGACGCGCTCACCGGCCTCCACGGCGCGCGCTACTTCAAGCCCGGCTCGAGGAGGAGGTCGCGCGCGCGGACCGCTACGGGCACGAGCTCGCCCTCCTCGTCGTGGACAGCGACGCGCTGAAGCACGTGAACGGCCGCCGCGGGCACGCCGCCGGCAACGACCTCCTCGTGGCCCTCGCGAACACGATCCGCGAGCGCGTCAGCGCGGCGGCGTACGCCGCGTCGGGCGGCGCGGGCGTCGAGCGGAGCGTGTCCGTCGGCGTCGCGACCCACCCGCGCTCGGAGACGAAGGCCGACCAGCTCTTCCAGCGCGCCGACGAGGCGCTGTACCGGGCGAAGCACGCCGGCAAGAACACGGCGGTGGCCGCCCCTTCGCTCTAGCTCCGTCGCCCCGGCGTGCTCGCCCGGGGTACGGTACGCGCGCTGTGCAGCGGCTGAGCGTCGACGAGGCCCGCGACCGCCTGAGCGACGCGCTCGACGCGGGCGCGGACCGCGAGGTCGCGCGGCTCGTGCCGCTCCTGCCGTCGCACGACGTCGAGCGCCTCCTGCCCGAGCTCGACGCGCGCCGGCTCGGCGTCCTCTTCCGCGCGATGGGGGATGAGTGGCTCGCCTCGGTCGTGTCCGAGCTCGACCCGGGGATCGCGGCGCGGCTGCTCGTGCGCCTCACCGACGTGCAGGCCGCCGACGTCCTCGAGGAGATGCCGCCCGACGAGGCCGCCGACGTCGTCGGCGAGCTGCGGGAGGAGGCGCGCGAAGAGGTCCTCGCGGAGATGGAGCGCGAGGAGGCCGCGGACATCCGCGAGCTTCTCGAGTACCCGCCGGAGACCGCCGGCGGCCGGATGACGCCGGAGTTCGCCGCGCTGCGCGACTCGATGACCGTCGACGACGCGCTCCAGTTCCTGCGGCGGGCGGGGAAGGCCGCGGACGCGGTCTTCTACCTGTACGTCACCGACGACGGCGGACGTCTGGCGGGCGTGACGACGCTGCGCGACCTCGTCCTCTCACCCGGCAGCCGGCTCGTGGCCGAGATCACGAAGCGCGAGGTGGTCAGCGTCCAGGACTCCGACGACCAGGAGCACGCCGCGCGCGTGCTGCGCGAGAGCGGGTTCCTCGCGGTGCCCGTGCTCGGACCGGACCGGCGGATGCTCGGGCTCATCACGGCCGACGATGTCGCCGAGGTCATCGAGGAGGAGGCGAGCGAGGACATCGAGCGCCTCGGTGGGTCGCAGCCCCTCGAGGAGCCCTACCTCACCGCGAGCCTCTGGCACCTCTTCCGCAAGCGGATCCTCTGGCTCCTCGTCCTCTTCGCGGCGCACGCGTACACCGGCAACGTCCTGCAGCACTACCAGGGCGAGGTCGCCGTGGTCGTCGCGCTCGTCGTGTTCATCCCGCTCCTCATCGGGACGGGCGGGAACACCGGATCGCAGGTCGTCACCACGCTCGTGCGCGCGATCGCCGTGGGCGAGGTCCAGATGCGGGACATCTTCCGCGTGTTCACGCGGGAGCTCGTCGTCGGCTCGATGCTCGCGCTCGCGATGGGCATCGTCGCGTTCGTGCGGGCGCTCACGCTCGGCGTCGGACCGGGCATCGCCGAGGTCGTCGCGCTCACGGCCTTCTGCATCGTCACGTGGAGCGCGCTCGTCGCGTCGGTGCTGCCGCTCCTCCTGAAGCGCGTCGGCCTCGATCCCGCGGTCGCGTCCGGCCCGTTCATCGCCACGGTCGTCGACGGCACCGGCCTCGTCATCTACTTCTCGATCGCGAAGGTGCTGCTCGGCATCTAGGACGCGCCGCGCACCTCGCTCCACGCGACGATGCGGCGCGGCAGCGGGCGTCCGGCGAGGCGCGCGAGGGCGGCGACCGGGCGCTCGATGCCGATGCGGCGCAGGAGCCCGGCCCAGCCGACGTCGGCCCCGAGCAGGCGCAGCTGCCCGCCGGTCTCCTCGAGCCGGAGGTCGGTGACGCGACCCGCGCCGACGTCCTGGTCGAGGAGGTCGCGGCCGAGCCGCAGCGCCGCGGAGGGGAGCGTCTCCGGCGGGATGCTCTCGAGCCGGCGCCGCAGCCGCAGGTGCGCGGGCTCGATGGCGAGGTCGGCCCAGCGGACGACGCGCTCGCCGTCGCGCGTGCCGAGGATGGCCCACCGCACCACGGGGATCTGCTCGTCCGGGATCACCGCGACGTTGCGGAGCCGTCCGATCGCGTCGCCGCCCGCATCGAGCACACGCCGGTGGTGGATGTCGTTCAGATGCGGCACGGCGCGAGCGTGCTGCTAGCATCGTTGCGTTCGCGCCCGCTGCGCGCATCTTCATCGGAGGCCACATGCCGACACCCGCTGAGACAACGGTCCGCGTGCGCACGCTCGTGGATCAGGCCATCGCCGCGGCGCTCGAGTCCGACTGGGGACGCGCCGCCGACCTCAACAAGCAGATCCTCGACGTGTCACCCGAGGACGTCGAGGCGCGCAACCGCTACGGCCGCGCGCTGCTCGAGCAGGGCAAGCTCGATGACGCCCGCGCCGCGTACCAGGAGGTCCTGAAGGCGTACCCGCACGACCCCATCGCGCTCCGCCAGGTCGCGCGCATCGCCGCCCTCGCCGAGGACAGGCGGCAGCCCGACACGACCCGCTCGAAGACGCAGACGCGCCTGTTCATCGAGGACATGGGCAAGACCGGGATCCTGCGCCTCGTGAACCCGGCGCCCCTGAACGTCCTCGCCCGCTACTCGCCCGGCGCCGAGGCCGAGCTCCGCGAGCAGGAGGGGCTCCTCGCCGTCCATGCCCGTGACGGCGCGCTCCTCGGCTTCCTCGAGCCCAAGGTCGGCCGCCGGCTCATCGAGTTGATACAGGGTGGCAACGAGTACGTCGTCGCGATCGTGACGAACGACCAGCAGAACCCGCGGGTGGCCATCCGCGAGGTCGTCCAGAGCCCGGCGAACGTCGAGCGCATCTCGTTCCCCGGCAGCCACCGCCCGGTGGAGACGAAAGAGCGGGCGTACATCAAGGGCACCTTCTTCCGTTATGGCGAAGAGGCCGGCTCCGACGAGGAAGAGGACGAGACCGCTGAGGAAGAGACCGTGCTCGCCGCGGACGGCGCCGCAGAGGAAGAGCTCCCCGAGTAGCCGCTCCCTGTGGAGGCCCACGATGACGAGGAGGACGAGTAGCGCGCTGCGGGGATTCGCAGGGCTGCTCTCCCTCGCGCTCCTCGCCGCCGCCTGTGCGCCCGCCCCACGGGCGGGCACGCTCTCGGACGCCCAGGGAGGGCAGGAGCTCGCGCACGAGGCGGCCGACATCCTCCTCGAGATCGCCGCGTACGACTACGCGCTCGCGGGGACGCTGAGCGGCCTCCGCGCGTACGTCGTCGATCCCGCGCGGTACGCCCAGGTCGCGCGCGCATCGGCCGCGCGCATCCAGAAGTTCACCGGCAACGCCCTCTCGGCCGTGCTCGACAGCAGCGGTCCGGTGAAGGAGCGTGTCGTCACCCTCTCGGACGGGCTCGTCGAGCTCGGGCGCGCCGCGGGGACGTACGCCGACGGCGCGGACCCCGCGATGTTCGCGAAGGTCGTCGCCGGCGTGGCGCGCGGCTGGGAGGACCTCCGCGCCCTCCACCGCGTCGTCCGGCCGAGCGACGACGAGGTCGCCCGGACGATCGCGCGGGGCGCGACGTTCACCGTCGAGGCCGTTCCCTTCCCGGTGACCGTCGTCAGCGCGGGCCCGTTCGCGAGCGCCGCCGAGGCCGACGGCGCGGCGAAGCGCCTCGGCACCGTCGAGCACGTCGCGCGCGCGGCGCCATTCGTCGTTCGCGTCGGCACGTTCACCGACCGCAAGGCCGCGGCCAGCGCCCTCGCCGCGGCGGCCGCGAAGGGCGTCACCGCGATCGCGACCGAGGAGGACCGCTTCACGTTCAAGCGCGGCATCGCCGTGCCGGAGGCCGAGCTGTGGCGCGAGCCCGAGCGGGTCTTCGACGTCCACGCGCAGGCGCGCCGCGTCGCGGTCTCGGTGAACGCCGCGTTCGTCGCGACCGGATCGGACGACGGGACCGTCGCGATCTTCACCGGGGACGGCACGCTGCGCTCGCTCCCGCGGTTCCACGCCGGCGTCGCGCACCTCGCGTTCAGCGAGGACAACAGGTGGCTCATGGGCGGCGGCCAGACCCTCGGCAGCTTCCAGCTGCCGCAGGGCATGCCCATCGGGCAGCAGGCGCGCCTGCCGAGCCCCGCGCAGCAGCTCGTCTACGTCCCGAGGGCGCACTACTTCGCGGCCATATCGAAGGGGCCGACCGGCGAGCCCTCCGGCGGCCCCGGCCTCGTCGCCGGACGCGCGCCCGACGGGGCGCCGCTGCTGTCGTTCCCGATCACCACGCCGGCGTCGGGCGGGGCGCTCGCCGTGACGAAGGCCGGCGAGCTGTGGATCGCGACGAACGCGAATGGCGAGACGGACATCGAGGTCCTCGACCTCACCCGCGACCGCACGATGCGCGGGGTCCTCACCGTGCCGGGCGAGGTCCGCGCGCTCGCGATCGACCCGAACGGGCTCCTCGGCGCGGTCATCACCGACAGGGGCGTGTACCGCTTCGGCCCGAAGGACGTCGACCCGAAAGGGACGCTCCGGCGGATCGCCGACAGCGTCGTCGACCTCGGCTTCGGGAAGGACGGGACGCTCTACATGCTCACGAAGACGCGCCTCTCGGCGCACGACCTGCGGGGCGAGACGCTGTGGTCGACCCCGCTCATCGACGCGCGCCGACTCGTCCTCGCGAAGCGGCCGGTCGTGCTCGACGCGGCCGACCGCCTCATGGTCTTCGGCGAGAAGGGCGCGACCAGCGACCTCGGCGTGAGCGGTAGCGTGCTCGACGTCTCCGCGTCCCCCGACGGCGCGCGCCTCGCCGTGCTGAACGACTCGCGCCGCGCCTACGTCTACCGCCTCCCCTGAGCAGCGTGCGCCTGCGCCGACTCCCGCTCGCCGCGCTGCTCGCGATCGCGTGCCAGACCGGCACGTTCGTCCCGACCGCGCCGCCCGCCACCCCGACCCCGACCGCCGCCG
>VGOU01000120.1 GCA_016875795.1 Chloroflexota bacterium
CGAGCACTTTCGCGAGATCCCACGACGCCTGCGCCGCGGCGATGTCGGCGTGCCACACGTCGGAGTGCCAGACGTCCGCGTACTCGGCGGCGATCCGCAGCGTCCGCTTCGGGCCCTTCCCGCCGATCCAGAGCGGTGGGTGTGGCTTCTGGAGCGGCTTCGGCTCAGAGATGGCGTCGGTGACCCGGTAGTGCCGCCCCGCGAAGCTCGCGCGCTCCTTCGTCCAGAGGAGCTTCACGACCCGCACGGACTCATCGAGCATGTCGAGCCGACCGCGCTTGTCCGGGAACGGCAGACCGAACATCGCGAACTCCTCTTCGTTCCACGACGCGCCGACCCCGACCTCGAGCCGCCCATCCGAGAGATGGTCGACCGTCGCCGACATCTTCGCGAGCACCGCGGGATGTCGATAGAGGTTGCCGCTCACGTTCAACCCCATGCGGATGCGCTTCGTCGCGACGGCGATCGCACCGAGCAACGTCCATCCATCGAAGATCGCCGTCGTCGGCGGCGCGTGGAGCGCGAGCAGGTGGTCGAAGGGCCAGAGGTGATCGAAGCCGACCTCCTCGGCCATGCGCCAGCCTTCGCGAAGGATCTCGATCGGCTGACCTTGCTGCGAGGCCTTGAGGCCGAACCGCAGCCGTTGCTTCAGTGGATGGCTCAGGTCGCGGAGAGGCGGCGTCGCCACACGTCGAGCACGGCGTCGACGATCTGCGTGTAGCCCGTGCAGCGGCACACGTTCCCGCTCATCTGGAGCCGTACGGTGCGCTCGTCGGGCGGCCCCGGCTCGCGCACGAGGGCGCTCGCGCGGACGATCTGGCCGGGCGTGCAGAACCCGCACTGGAACGCGCCCCTGTCGGCGAACGCCTCGCGGAGGTCGCGCGCCTCCTCGGTAAGGCCCTCGATCGTCGTCACCTCGGCGCGGACGAGCACCGCGAGCTGCATGCACGCGACGATCGGCACGCCGTCGAGCAGGACCGTGCAGGCGCCGCACTCGCCGCGCGAGCACGCCTCCTTCGATCCGGTGAGGCCGAGCCTGTTGCGCAGGACGCGGAGCAGCGTGTCGCCGGGCCGGATCTCGACCTCACACGCTCGTCCGTTGACCCGCAGCGCCGTCACGCGGCGCGGCTCAGAGGTCGTGCCAGTCGTCCTCGGCCGCGCGCCACACGTCGATGTTCCGAGGGTCGATGGCCATGATCCGCGGCTTGCGCGACTCGTGGTCCTCCGGCGAGAGGATCTCGTGCCCGTCGCACAGCTCGATCTTCGGGCCGTGCGCCGGGTCCTCCATGTAGAACGCCAGCGAGCGCGACCCCGAGTGGTTCGCCATGTCCGCGCCGATCTTGACCTTGTGGTAGATCGCCTTGGCGCGCCCGCGCATCATGTGGTCGAAGCTCTTCATCTGGAAGCAGATGTGCGCGATCTCGAAGGCCTTGGCGCGGCGCATCGCCAGCGAGTGGTGGAAGCGGTTCTCGCTGCGCAGGAACGCGCTGACGTTGGCGATGTAGTCGGACGCGCGGAAGCCGAGGACGTCCATGTAGAACTTCAGCGTCTCGTCGTACTTCTCCGTCCCCACGAAGGGGTGGACGATCGAGAGCGGCCGGTATTCGAGCATCGGCGGCTCGGCGAACACCTGGAACCCGGTGAAGAGCTCCCAGGTCATCCCGGTGGGGTCGCTCGTCGCGAAGCCGTCACCGCAGAAGGTGCGCTGCAGCGCGTCGAGCGGCTTCACCGGATGCCCGGCCGCGGCAACGCGCTCCTTGATCTCGGCGAGCGCCGCGTCCGAGTCGACGCTGAAGCCGAAGGCGGTCACCTTCGCCTGCCTGGCGTCCCCGTCCCTCACCAGCTCGATGCAGTGGTGCTCGGTGCCGGCGCGCAGGTACACCCGGCCGTCCTTGCGCCCCGAGACGTCGAGGCCGACGTGCCGCTCGTAGAACTGCGCGCTCGCCGCGGGGTCGGCCACCGCGATCCGCGCGTACTCGAACGCGTACGGACCCCGCTTCGCGAGATGCCCGTTGCCGCTCATGGCTGCCCCCTTCCGTCCTCTAGAGGATGAAGCTCAGACGCCCGCCGGGCCGCAGGACCTCGAGCTCGAGGACCGCCCGGCGCCTCCTGAACCGTATACCGTCGCCGTTCGCCGCTAGGACGTGCTCGTAGCGCCCGACGAAGCTGTCGACGTTGCCGTCGCGGATCTTGTAGATGAGGAAGGCCGCGTCGACGCGCACATCGTGACCCTCGGACCGGCCGACGCGGACGTTGGTGATGAGGCGGCGGGTGCGCGAGTGCGGGTTCTCGGCGTGCGCGTGGCGGCTCTTGAGGCGCTTCACGCGCGCCCCCAGGAGCTCGTAGTCGTCGGAGACGTAGAACTGCGCGCGGTCCGAGCGCTCGTTCGGGCGGTCCGTCGTGGGGACCTCGTAGGTCGCGCCCGGCTCGAACAGCCCGTACCACTCGTCGAGCCGCCACTCGTCCAGGAGCGCGGCCTCGTGGAACAGGAAGTCCTCGACCTGCTGGCGCGTGACGGCGCTCACGCCGGCGCGGACCCGACGAGGTCGTCCCAGTGGCGCCAGAACCCGCGGATGCCGGCCTCGTCGACGTTGCGCGCGGGCTCGCCGCGGGACTCGCGCTCCATGCCGCGCGAGACGTCGCTCCAGTCGATCTCGGGGCGCGCATCGCCCGCGGTCGCGACGACGCCGCGCTGGACGCACTCGTAGGCCTCGACGTCGTCGGGCGTCGCGAGCCCGCCCGGCCCGATGAAGGAGCCGAGGACCCTGATCCGCAGCGCCCGGCTGTCGGCGGTCTCCCCCGTCGGGGCGAGCTCCCACGCGCGCACGTCGGTGTAGTCAGGGGCGACCGGCTCGAGCTGGCGCGCCGCGAGCCCCTCGATGTCGAAGAGCAGCAGGTTCGGGAACACATACAGGATCCGGCTCGTGCCGCTCACGCGCGCGGCGCGCTCGGCGCCGAGGCGGCCGCGCAGCTCCTCGATGTTGCTCCCGATCCGCAGCCGCTCGGCCTCGCCGAAGCGCGGCTCCCACTGCATGCCCACCCGCCCGCCGTGACCCGAGAAGACGAGCACGCTGTGGCCGTTGGCGAGGGTGATGGCGCGCCCGCCCTCGTCCGAGGTGACGTACCCGGTGTTCTTGAGGTATTCGACGAACGTGACGTGGGTCGGCGAGAAGTGGTAGCCGTCCATGGCGTTCTCGACGGCGAGCTTCCAGTTGCCGCGGATGCCGTAGAGGTGCGTGCCGGGGAGGGCCTCGAGCCCGCGCGGCGAGTGCTCGACCATGAGGTCGAGGTAGTCGCGCGCGTCCGCGAGGTGATCGGCGAGCGGGACGACGCGCGGGTCGAACGAGACGAAGACGAAGCCCCGGTAGTTCTCGGAGCGCGGCACCTCGCGCATGGCCATCGTCTCGGCGAACGCGCGCTCGGGCGGATACGCGCCGGCGTCGGGGATGCCCACGAGCTCGCCCGTGTTCGCGAACGTCCACGCGTGGTAGAAGCACTGGAAGGTCTTGGCGTTGCCCTCGGTCTCGCGGCAGAGGACCGTGCCGCGGTGCGGGCAGGCGTTGAGGAAGGCGCGGACGCGGCCGGTCGAGTCCCGCGAGAAGATGAGCGGGCGCCCCGCGAGCGTGCGCTGCTTGAAGTCGCCGGGCCGCGCGACCTCGCTCTCGTGGCCGAGGTAGAGCCAGGACCGCTCCCAGACGCGCGCGCGCTCGCGCGCGAAGAGCTGCGGCGAGCGGAACACCTCGCGGTTCACGCGGAAGATCCGCTTCTCCCAGTCCTCTGCCACGTAGGCGCTGCGGCGCGAGCGGAGCGCCGGCACGGGCAGCGGGGTCGTCGTCGCCACAGCGCCTCCTTCGCCTCGTCTCGGCATACGATACGCCCTCTCGCATCGCAAGAGGGGCGCGGCTACCGCGCTCGCGGCCTCAGCGCGAGGTCCGCGCCCATCGCCAGGCCGCCGAGCGACGACGATCCGCGACTCGTGCCTCCCCGCGCGGACGCCGATGGTCACGCCGTCGCGCCGCGGCGGCACGAGCACCATGTCCGTCCGCTCGCACTGGTAGGGCACGCCGTCGAGCTCGACGAGCGGGTCGCCTTCGAGCACGAACATGATCCCGTTCCCCGGCGTCGCCAGGACGTCGGTCGCGCGCCCGGGCTCGAGGCGCTGTGTGAACAGGAACATCGGGGCCGTCCCCGCGAACCCCGGCGCCGCCGGGTGGATGTACCAGCGCAGCTCGCCGAACGCCGACGCGTCGGGGGGCAGGTCGGCGCGGCGGATGAGCGCGGGCGGATGCAGCGAGGCGCGCTGCCGCTCGCGCATCGCCAGGAGCCCCGCGAGCGTCGGCTCGGCCGCCGCGACCGTCCGCCCGTCGCCCTTGGCGCCGGTGTCGGTCGCGGGCGCCCACTGGCTCTGCCGCGTCTGCGGCTCGAGCTGCACCATCTCGGCCCCCAGGCCGACGACGAGCGGCTCGTAGATGATGCCCATGAACTTCGACGGCCGGTCGTCGCGCGCGCGGAAGTGCTGGTGGTCGAGCCCGCCCGGCACGATCGGCAGGAGCACGGCGTCCTCGGCGCTCCAGTCGAAGCGCCGCCCGTTCACGACGCTGAAGCCGTCGCCCTCGACGCCGAAGATGGCGATCCCGCCCTGGTGCGTGTGGCGGCCGCTCGGCACCCCGGTGTGGTCGCGCACGAAGATGACCCACTGCGAGAGCGCGAGCTCCTCGAACTGCGGCATGACGTAGAACTGGCTCGTGCCCTGACGGCTGTCGACCACGGGCACGTCGCGGCCGCGGATGTGCACCTGCCCGCGGTGCGCGCGCTCGTAGAGCTGCTCCCAGCGCGCGAACAGGCCCTCGTAGTCGCGCTGGTCGGCGGCGCGCGGCGATCCGGCGCGCGACGTCGCGGTCATACCGCGAGCTCGCGCTGGGCTTCGACGGTCCCGAACTCGTGAGAGAGCTGCCCGGCGGTGGCCATGACCGCGCGCGCCACGGGCGACGACCCCTGCTCGGGGATGGCCGCGATGGTCCCGACGACGGCCACCGTCGCCATGATGCGGTCGCCGCTGAAGACGGGGGCCGCGACGGCGCGGATGCCGGGCTCGACGTCCGAGGTGATCGCGAGGCGCTCCTTGCGCACCCGCAGCAGCGCGCTGCGCAGCTTGGCGTCGCGCTTCAGCGCGCGGCGCAGCCCGGGCACCTCGTCCTCGGGCAGGAACGCGCAGAACACGCGTCCCTGGCTCGAGCCGAACAGCGTGAGGCGCGATCCGGTGTGGATGCTGATGCGCACGAGGCGGTCGGGATTGTCGTCGACCCGCACGACCACGGGCGCCTCCCCATCCCACACGCTGAGCACGGCGGTCTCGTTCACGCGGTGGACGAGCGCCTCCATGTGCGGCCCGGCGATGGCCACGACGGGCAGCCCCGCGCCGGCGGCGCCGGCGAGCGTGAGCACCTGCGGGCCCAGGGTGTACTCCCCCGTCGCCGGGTCGAACCGCAGCAGGTTGGCCTGCCGCAGCGCCACCGTGTAGCGGTGCGCCGTCGCCTTGCTCACGCCGAGGCGCGCGGTGATCTCGGAGAGCGAGCGGCGCGGCCGGCCGACGGTGAAGAAACCGAGGATCTGCGCGGCCCTCGCCACCGACTGGATGGCGGACTCGCCGTTCCCGTTCCGCGTCCCGCGACGCGAGACGGTCTCTCGCATGCCGATAGCAGGAGGGTGTAGCACAGCGGGCCGCGCGCGTCGAACGCTCACGAGGGCGCGACCGCCGCTCGCGCCGCCGACGCCAGCGCGGCCGCCCCCGACCGGAGGGCCTGCAGGTCGGAGCCGACGAGGACGTAGCCCACGCGGTGCTCCTTCGTCAGTGCCGCGACCGCGTCGGCCGAGGTCCCGAACGCGCCGAGCGCGATGCCGAGGGACGCCGCGGCGCGCGCGATCTCGACGACGCGCGTTCGTACGAGCGGGTCGCCCAGCTGTCCCGGCCGGCCGAGGTCCACCGAGAGGTCGGTCGATCCGATGAACGCGGCGTCGAGCCCCGCGAGGACCTGCTCGAGCGGATCGACCGTCG
>VGOU01000121.1 GCA_016875795.1 Chloroflexota bacterium
AGAGCGTCGGCGATGAGGCGCGGCGCGCGCCGGCGCGCGGGGCCGGTGAGGGCCGCCCGCCAGGTGGGGAAGGCGAGCATCGCGTGCGCGAGCGCGACGGCGTCCTCGCCGCGCGTGCGCAGCTGTCCCGTCCGCGCGATGGCCTCGACCGCGCGCTCGATGAGCGTGAGGCGGATGCGGTCGAGCGACCGCAGCACCTCCGGCGCCTCGGGGGCGCCGCTGTCGACGAGGATCTCGAGCAGCTGCCGGTCGGTGCGGTAGGTGCGCTCGTGCAGCGCGACGATGTCGTCGAGGATGAGCGGGCCGCTGCCGTCGGGCGGGCGCCAGCGCTTGACCCTGCGGGCGATGAGCGCCGCGCGGCGACGCAGCGCCCGTCCGACGAGCGCCTCCTTCGTGGGCGCGTGCAGGTACAGCGTGCGCAGGGCGACGCCGCCGCGCCGGGCGACGTCGGCGAGGCGGAGCGCGGCGTACCCGTGGATGCGCAGCTCGCGCAGCGCCGCGCGCTCGACCGCCTCGGCGGCGCGCTCGCGCGCATCCGCGCGCGCCCGCTGCACGTAGGACCGCACCGCGCAATATTCGCTGCACGTGGCATGCAGCGCAAGCGCCGTATGATCGGCGCCCATGGGGGAGCCGCTCGCGTTCCTCTTCCCCGGCCAGGGCTCGCAGTCGGTGGGCATGGGCCGCGCGGTCTACGAGACCTCCGAACATGCCCGGCGCACCTTCGAGGAGGCTGACGACGTCCTCGGCTACGGCATCTCCGAGGTCGCGTTCCGGGGCCCGGCCGAGCGGCTCGATGAGACCGCGACCGTGCAGCCGGCGATCCTCACGACGAGCGTCGCGATCCTCGAGGCGCTCGCCGAGCGCGCCGCGGCGGTGGGCCGCCGCATCAGCGAAGGCGCCGAGCCGCGCGGGGTCGCCGCGCTGCCCGAGGCGATCCGGCCGATCTACGTCGCGGGGCACTCGCTCGGCGAGTTCACCGCGCTCGTCGCGGCCGGGGTCCTCACCTTCCAGGAGGCGCTGCGGCTCGTCGCGGAGCGCGGGCGCCTCGCGACCGAGAAGGGCGCGCGCGGCGCGATGGCCGCGATCATCGGGATGCCGGCCGAGCGGGTGGAGGAGATCATCCGCGACACGGCCCCCGACGGCAGCACCGTCGTCGCGAACGACAACGGGCCGCTGCAGGTGACGATCGCCGGCTCGTCGGAGAGCCTGGCGAAGGTGAGCGAGGCGCTCGCGCGCTTCGGCGCGAAGAAGATCGTGCCGCTGCGGATCTCGGGGCCGTTCCACTTCCCGCCGATGGGCCGCATCGGCGAGGACCTCCGCCGGTTCATGGATGGCCTGCGCTGGCGCGAGCCGGTCGTGCCGGTCGTGGCGAACGTGAGCGGCATGCCGCACCCGAGCGCCGAGGCCATCCCGGACGCGCTCGTCCGCCATCTCGCCCAGCGCGTCGAGTGGCTGCGCTCCGTACGATCGATGCACCAGGCCGGCGTCACGACCTTCGTGGAGATCGGCGCGGGCCAGGTCGTGAGCGGCCTCGTGAAGCGGATCGTCGACGCGAAGACCCTCGCCATCTCGGACCCGCCGTCCATCAGCGACCTCGTCGCGAAGCTGAAGGGAGCACCCGCATGACCCGCCGCATCGTCATCACCGGCCTCGGCGCGATCACGCCCATCGGGAACGACGTCCCCTCGACGTGGGACGGGATGATGAACGGGCGGAGCGGCATCGGCCGCATCACGCGCTTCGACCCGGCGCCGTACGAGACGCAGATCGCCGGCGAGGTGAAGGGCTTCGACCCGCTGAAGGCGATGGACCGCAAGGAGGTCCGCCGGACCGACCGCTTCACGCAGCTCGCCGTCGGCGCGGCGGCCGAGGCCATGGCCGACGCGAAGCTCGACGCGACGAAGGACAACGACCGCATCGGCGTGGCCATCGCGACGGGCGTCGGCGGCCTCGAGACGCTCATCGAGCAGGTGCTCGTCATGGAGAAGCGCGGCCCGAGCCGCCTGTCGCCCTTCCTCGTGCCGATGCTCATGGCGAACGCGGCGTCGGCGCAGATCTCGATGCAGTTCGGGCTGCGCGGGCCGAACTTCACGCACGTCTCGGCGTGCGCCTCGAGCGCGCACGCGCTCGGCGAGAGCGCCGAGATGATCCGCCGCGGCATGGCCGAGGTGATGATCGCGGGCGGCTCGGAGGCCGCGGTCATCCCGCTCGCCATCGGAGCGTTCTCGACGATGCACGCGATGAGCCGCCGGAACGACGACCCGCAGCACGCGTCGCGCCCCTTCGACAAGGACCGCGACGGCTTCGTCCTCTCGGAGGGCGCCGCGGTCGTCGTCCTCGAGGAGCGCGAGCGCGCGACCGCGCGGGGCGCGCGGATCCTCGCCGAGCTCGTCGGCTACGGCGCGACGGCGGACGCGTACCACATCACCTCGCCGTCGCCGGAGGGGGAGGGGAACGCGCGCGCGATGCGCATGGCGCTAGTCGACGCCGGCCTCGAGCCGACCGCGATCGACTACATCAACGCCCACGGCACGAGCACGCAGCCGAACGACCGCGAGGAGACCGCGGCGATCAAGCAGGTCTTCGGCGAGCACGCGTACAAGCTCATGGTCTCGTCGACGAAGTCGATGACCGGCCACCTCCTCGGCGCGGCGGGCGCGCTCGAGGCGATCGCGTGCATCCTCGCCATCAACAACGGCTGCATCCCGCCGACGATCAACTCCACGACGCCCGACCCCGCGCTCGACCTCGACTACGTCCCGAACAAGGCGCGCCCCGCGAAGATCCGGACGGCCCTGTCGAACTCGATGGGCTTCGGCGGCCACAACGCCTCGCTCATCCTGACCGAGGCCTGATGGAGTTCACCGGGAAGGTCGCGCTCGTCACCGGCGGGGCGCGCGGCATCGGCCGCGCGACCGCGGTCCGCCTCGGGCAGGGCGGGGCGAAGGTCGCGATCAACTACCGCGGGCGCGCCGACGCGGCCGATGAGGCGAAGCGCCTCGTCGGGCAGGCGGGCGGGACCGCGCTCGCCATCCAGGGCGACGTGTCGGTCGAGGCCGACGTGGACCGCCTCGTGAAGGAGGCGCTCGCCTTCGGCGACGGCCGCGTCGACATCCTCGTGAACAACGCCGGCATCACGCGCGACGACCTGCTCATCCGCATGACCCCGGAGGCGTGGGACGCCGTCCTCGACCTCAACCTGCGGGGCGCGTTCCTCGTCACGCGCGCGGTGATGCGCCCGATGATGAAGGCGCGCTACGGGCGGATCGTGAACGTGTCGTCGGTCGCGGGCGTCATGGGCAACGCCGGCCAGGCGAACTACGCCGCCGCGAAGGCGGGGCTCATCGGGTTCACGAAGGCGGTGGCGCGCGAGATGGCGCAGCGCAACGTGACCTGCAACGCCGTCGCCCCCGGCTTCATCCCGACCGACCTCACGAACGAGCTCCTCGAGAAGATGCGGGGGTCGATCCTGCCGCAGATCCCGCTCGGCCGCTTCGGCACGGTCGAGGAAGTCGCGGGCGCCATCGCGTTCCTCGCCTCGGACGCCGCGTCCTACATCACCGGGCAGACGCTCATCGTCGACGGAGGCATGGTCAC
This sequence comes from Chloroflexota bacterium, assembly GCA_016875795.1. GTDB lineage: Bacteria > Chloroflexota > Limnocylindria > P2-11E > P2-11E > JACPOT01. The sequence goes on from VGOU01000121.1 coordinate 3,598, forward strand.
CGCTTAGCGAAGGCGGCCGGCTCGTTGTCGTGGGCGGCGGGCCACCACACGTGCTCCGCGATCCCCGGCATCCCGCTGTCGTTCTGGACCACCACCGCGCAGGTCGCGGAGCGCTCGGGCATCTCACCGCCGACGGTCAAGAAGCACCTCGAGCGCATGTACGACGCGTCCGGCGTCCGCAACCCGGCCGGGCTCGTGGCGCGTACACGCGGAAGGACACGGCCGTGGCGCGCTCCCGTCGCAGCTCACCAGCTTCGTGGGACGGGAGCGCGAGCTCGCCGAGGCGCTGCGACTGCTCGAGAAGCACCGCCTGCTCACCCTCGGCGGCCCGGGGGGCATCGGGGAGACGAGGCTCGCCACCGCCGCAGCGGCGGCGGCAGGCGGCCGGTTCCCGGACGGAGTCCGCATCGTCGAGCCGGCCTCGCTCTCGGACCCGCGATCCGTCGCGAGAGCCGTCGGTGCCGCGCTCGGCGTCCCGGAGCGGAGCACGTCGCGCTCGGCGGCGATCGTCGCCGCGCTCCGGAAGGAGGAAGCGCTGCTCATCCTCGACAACTGCGAGCACGTCGTCGCGCCGATCGCGGACCTCGCTTCGGAGATCCTGCGCGGCTGTGCCGCAGTCAGGGTGATCGCGACCAGCCGTGAGCCGCTCGGCGTCCCCGGCGAGGCGTTCTGGCCGGTGCCGCCGCTCACGCTGCCCGAACCCGCGCGATCGCGTGTCGTCGACATCGCGCAGTCGGAAGCGGTGCGCCTGTTCGTCGAGCGGGCGTCGCCGCGCGTTCCCGCGTTCGACCTGACCGCCGACAACGCGCGAGCGGTCGCGGCCGGCCGTCGCGGCCTCGACGGCGTTCCGCTGGCCGTCGAGCTCGCGGCGGCCCGGCTGAACGCGCTGTCGGTCGACGAGGCCAACGCGCGGCTCGCCGGCCGGCTCCGCGAGCTGCGGACGGACGACGCCGCGGTGACGCCGCGCCATCGCGCCCTCCGGAGCGTCGTGGAGTGGAGCCACCAGGCGTGTGGGACCTCACCGCGGCGCTGTCGAACCTCGGCGACCGGCTCCGTGAGCGCGGCGCGCTCGGCGAGGCGAGGGCCCCGTACATGGAGGCGCTCCCGCTGCGGGCGGGCGATCCCTCTCACCGGCGGCACCGCCGCCTCTGCCGACAGGAATGTCGGGACGGGGAAGCGCGTCTCCGTGACGAGGCGGACGAAGAGGACGAGGCGTAGCACCTCGTATCGAGCGGCGTCGCCAGGCGATCGGCGGCCGCTAGCGCGACACTAGCGTCGGGTGATCCCGCTGCCGCGCGTCGCGCTCATCCTCTCCATCGCCGTCGTCGTGTACGCGCTCGACCGCGTGACGAAGGCATGGGTGGTCGGCAACATCCCCCTCAACGAGGCCCGCGAGGTCGTCGACGGGTGGGTGCGCATCGCGAACGTCCGCAACACCGGCGCGGCGTTCGGCCTCCTCCCCGAGAGCACGTCGCTCCTCTCGGTCCTCTCGGTCGTCGCCGTGCTCGTCATCCTCTGCTACTACCGGAGCATCGCGGCGCGATCGGCGCCGATCGCGGCGACGCTCGGCATGCAGCTCGGCGGGGCGACGGGGAACCTCGTCGACCGCATCGGCCAGGGATACGTCACCGACTTCATCGACGTCGGCATCCCTGGTGGGTGGCGGTTCTGGGCGTTCAACGGGGCGGATTCGTCGATCGTCGTGGGGATCTTCATCGTCACGGGCCTCCTGTGGCTCGAGGAGCGGAAGACGCAGGGGACCGCCCGACCGGCGACGTGACCGCGCGCCGCCTGACGCTGAGCGCGAGCGAGAGCGGCGTGCGCGTCGACCGCTACGTCGCCGAGCACAGCCAGCTCTCGCGGAGCGCGCTCACCCGCCTCGCGAAGGAGGGCCACGTGCGGATCGGCGACGCGCCCGTCGAGGCGGGCCACCGCGTGAAGCGCGGCGACGAGATCGTCGTGGACATCCCGCCCGACGCGCCCGCGTTGTCCCTCGAGGCCGAGGACATCCCGATCGAGGTGGTGTACGAGGACGGCGACGTCATCGTCGTGAACAAGCCGGCCGACCTCGTCGTGCACCCCGCGTACGGCCACTCGAGCGGCACGCTCGTGAACGCGCTCGTGGGCCGGATCGGCGCGCAGAGCGGGCGTGAGGCCTCCCGGCCAGGCATCGTCCACCGCCTCGACAAGGACACGAGCGGCGTGATGATCATCGCGAAGAACGACGTCGCGCAGCTGGCGCTCGCGCGCCAGATCCAGGGACGGACGGTGAAGAAGGAGTACGTCGCGCTCGTCTGGGGCGATCCGGGCGCCGAGCCCGCGGTCGTCGAGGCGCCGCTGCTGCGCGACCCGAACGACCGGCGCCGCATGGTCGTGCGCGCGGGCGGGCGCGACGCGGTCACGCGCTTCCGGCGCATCGCCGCGTACGGCGACGGCGCCGACCGCCAGG
>VGOU01000122.1 GCA_016875795.1 Chloroflexota bacterium
TCGAGCTCCCGCCGCGCGGCGGCGACACCGACGCGCTCGCCGCGGCCTGGTCGCGCGTGCTCCAGCTCGCGTTCCGCCAGCAGCGCGAGCAGATCGAGGTGCCGCCCGAGCGCTACTCCGTCCAGCAGCGGACCGCCGAGATCGAGGAGATCATCGCGCGCGAGGGGTCGGTGACGTTCGATAGGCTGCTCGGGGACGCCCCCACGCTCCCGTTCGCGGTCGTCACCTTCATCTCGCTGCTCGACCTGTACCGGCGCCTGGTGATCGACCTCGTGCAGGAGGAGCTCTTCGGGGAGATCGGGATCGTGAGGAAGGTGAACGGTGCGCAGCGGCCTGGCGAATAGGGTGGAGGCGATCCTCTTCGTCGCCGAGAAGCCCGTCGGGCGCGCGGAGCTCGCGCGCACCGCCGGCGCGACGCCGCGGCAGCTCGACGGCGCGCTCGCCGAGCTCGCCGCCGGCTACGAGGGATCGGGCCTGCGCCTGCAGCACGACGGGGACGAGTGGCAGATCGTCACCGCCCCGGAGATGGCGCCGGTGGTCGCGGCGTACCTCGGCGCCGACCGGCTGCGCCTGTCGCCGGCGTCGCTCGAGACGCTCGCAGTCATCGCCTACCGGCAGCCGATCACCCGCGCCGAGGTCGAGGCGGTGCGGGGGGTGAACTGCGACCAGACGATCTACACGCTCATGTCGCGCCGGCTCATCGAGGAGCAGGGCCGCAAGGAGGCCCCGGGGCGCCCGATCCTGTACGGCACCACCTGGGAGTTCCTCGAGTGCTTCGGCCTCACGAGCCTCGAGCAGCTCCCCACGGTGATGACGCCGGAGGGAGCGGTGCCCGGCGCTGCGGAGCCGGCGTGATCAGGCTGCAGAAGGTCCTCGCGGACCGCGGCGTCGCCTCGCGCAGGCACGCCGAGGAGCTCATCGGCGCGGGCCGCGTCACCGTCGCGGGTGCGGTCGTGCGCGAGCTCGGGACGAAGGTGGATCCGCAGGCGCGCATCACCGTGGACGGGCGCGAGGTCGCGCTCGCGCAGCGCCCGCGGTACGTCGCGCTCCACAAGCCGCGCGGCATCGTGTCGAGCGCGCGCGCCGAGCGCGGGCGCGCGAGCGTCGTCGACCTCGTCGGCGGGGCGGAGCGCCTGTACCCCGTCGGTCGCCTCGACGTGGGCTCGGAGGGCCTCGTCCTCCTGTCGAACGACGGCGCGTGGGCGGAGCGGGCGCTCCACCCGCGCTACGGCCACGAGCGCGAGTACGAGGTGGACGTCGCCGGGCGCCTCGGGACGGAGACGGTCGAGCGCCTGCGCCGCGGCGTGCGCCTCGAGGAGGGCGTCGCGCGCGCGGAGCGCGCCCGGATCGTGACGCGAAGCGCGAGCGGCGGCCGCATCCGTCTGGTGCTCCGCACCGGCTGGAAGCGCCAGGTGCGCCGCATGTGCCTCGCGGTCGGGCTGCGCGTCATGCGGCTCGTCCGCGTCCGGATCGGGCCCGTCAGCCTCGGGCGGCTCGCGCCGGGCACCTGGCGCGAGCTCACCGCGCGCGAGGTGCGGGCGCTCTCCGGCGTGAGGGCCGCCTGACCGTGCCGACGCCGCGCACGATCGCGATCGACGGACCGGCCGGGGCGGGGAAGAGCACGATCGGCGCGCTCGTCGCCGAGCGCCTCGGCTACCTGTTCCTCGACACCGGCGCGATGTACCGCGCCGTCGCGCACGCCGCGATGCGGCGGGGCGTCGACCCCGACGACGCCGACGCGCTCGGCCGCCTCGCGCGCGAGGTACGCATCGCCATCGGACCGCCGACCGTGCGCGACGGCCGCGCATACACGGTCCTCCTCGACGGCGAGGACGTCACGTGGGCCATCCGCTCGGGCGACATCGACCGCGTCGTGCCGCAGGTCGCGCGCGTGCCCGCGGTGCGCGACGCGATGGTCGAGCAGCAGCGCGCGCTCGCGGGGAACGGCCGCGTCGTCATGGTCGGACGCGACATCGGCACCGTCGTGCTCCCCGACGCGGAGCGCAAGGTCTTCCTCACGGCCTCGGCCGCGGAGCGCGCGAGGCGCCGCGGCGACGAGCTCGCTGCCCGCGGCGAGGTGCGGCCGCGCCAGGAGCTGCTCCACGAGATCCTGCGGCGCGACGAGATCGACAGCGAGCGCGTCGTCTCGCCGCTGCGCCCGGCGGAGGACGCGGTCGTCGTGCAGACGGACTGGCTCTCGGTGGGGCAGGCGCTCGACAAGGTGCTGCGGGTGATCGCGCGGCCGGCCGCCTGAGCGGCGTGGACCTCTTCGCGCGTCCGGACCTCCCGCGGGAGCGGCTGTGGCTGTGGCGCGTCGGCTACCCGGTCGTCCGGGCGATCGCGACGGCCGTGCTCCCCGTCCGCCTCGAGGGCGGCGAGCACGTCCCGGCGCGCGGCGCGTACATCCTCGTCTCGAACCACATCCACTGGTACGACCCGCCCGCGATCGAGTTCGCGCTCCGCATCCCCGTGCGCTTCATGGCGAAGCGCGAGCTCTTCGCCGTGCCCGTCATCGGGTTCGCGCTGCGCGCGAGCGGGAAGTTCCCCGTGCGGCGCGGCGAGGGTGACCGGCGCGCGCTCGAGACGGCGCTCAGCGTCCTCGCGGCCGGGCAGCCGGTCGGCTTCTTCCCCGAGGGCACGCGCTCGAAGGACCTCCGCCTGGGGCGCGCCAAGCCCGGGATCGCCTTCCTCGCGCGGCGCTCTGGCGCGCCGCTCCTCCCGGTGGCGGTCACGGGCACCCGCGAGACGGGCCTGCGCCTGCCGCCGAGCCGCGACGTCGTCGTCCACGTCGGTCCGCCGTTCACCGTCGCCGACGTCGGCGGCGGCGGGCTCGACGACCAAGCGCTCGCGGACCGGATCATGGAGCGCGTCGCGCTGCTGCTGCCGTCTCACATGCGAGGCGTGTACGGGCGTGGCGAGCCCTAGACTCGACCTGATGCAGGTGCTCCTCGCGCGCGAGAACGGCTTCTGCTTCGGCGTGAAGAAGGCCGTCGAGCTCACCGAGGCCGCCGCCGAGACGGGCAAGCGCGTCCACAACCTCGGCCAGGTCGTCCACAACCCCACGATCAGCCGGCGCCTCGCGGAGCGGGGCGTGCAGGTCATCAAGGACGTCGCGCAGGCCGAGGAGGGCGTCGTCGTCATCCGCGCTCACGGCGTGCCGCCGGCCGTCCGCAAGGAGATCGAGGACCGCGGCCTCGAGTGCATCGACGCGACCTGCTCGCTCGTCCTGCGGGCACAGCGCTTCACGAAGCAGCTCGCGGACGAGGGCTACACCGTCCTCATCCTCGGCACCCCGGACCACCCCGAGGTCGTCGGGCTGAAGGGGTACGCCGGCGGGACCTTCCACGTCGTCGAGACGAAGGAGGAGTGGGGGCGCCTGCCGAAGATGAAGAAGGCGGGCGTCGTCTCGCAGTCGACGCAGCCGCCCTGGGCGTTCACGGCGCTCGTCGCCCACGTGGCGACGATCGCGCAGGAGATGAAGGTCTTCAACACGGTCTGCCCGGTGACGGTGAAGCGGCAGCACGCCGCGAGCGAGCTCGCCGGGCAGGTCCGGACGATCATCGTCGTCGGCGGCCGGAACTCCGCGAACACCCGCGAGCTCGTCAACCTCGCGAAGATGCAGGGGCGTAGCGCGTATCACATCGAGAGCGCCGATGAGGTCCGCTCCGAGTGGCTCGCCGGCGAGGAGGCGGTCGGCCTCATCGGGGGCTGCTCCACGCCGATGGACACGCTCCTCGAGGTGAAGCAGCGCGTCGAGGCGCTCGGAGACCTCACCACGACCGCCGCCTAGCGGTGCCGCGCCCGGTCGTCGCGATCGTCGGCCGGCCGAACGTCGGGAAGTCGACGCTGTTCAACCGCCTCGTCGGCGAACGGCTCGCCATCGTCGAGGATCTCCCCGGGACGACCCGCGACCGCATCTACGGCACCGTCGGATGGAACGGGCGCGAGATGTCGCTCGTCGACACCGGCGGCCTCGACGACGCGAAGGCGGAGATCCCGAAGGCGGTGCGCCGGCAGGCCGAGGCCGCGATCGAGGAGGCCGACCTCATCCTCTTCCTCGCGGACGCGAAGACCGGCATCGTGCCCGTCGATCACGACGTCGCCGACCGGCTCCGCCGGAGCGGCAAGCCGGTGATCCTCGTGGCGAACAAGGCCGACTCGTGGCGCGGCGAGGCCCAGGCCGCCGAGTTCTACGAGCTCGGCCTCGGCGAGGTGCACGCGATCTCGGCGCTCGCGGGGCACGGGACGGGCGACCTCCTCGACGCGGTGGTGAAGGCGCTCCCCGAGCGCCCCGCCGAGGAAGAGAGCGGCGAGCCGCGCATCGCCATCGTCGGCCGGCCGAACGTCGGGAAGTCGAGCTTCCTGAACCGGCTCGTTGGCGAGGAGCGCGCCGTGGTGAGCGCCGAGCCCGGCACGACGCGGGACACCGTCGACACGGTCGTCGAGCACGGCGGGCGGCGCATCCGCCTCGTCGACACCGCGGGCATCCGCCGTCGCGGCCGGATCGAGCAGGGGATCGAGCAGTACGCCCTCCTGCGCACTATCCACGCGCTCGAGCGCGCCGACGTCGCCGTCCTCCTCATCGACGCGACGGAGGGCATCACCGCCCAGGACACGCACATCGCCGGATACGCCATCGAGGCCGGCGTGGGGCTCGTCCTCGGCGTGAACAAGTGGGACGCGGTCGAGCGCGGCGAGGAGCGCACGCTCCACATGGAGCGCCTCATCGCGAGGGAGTTCCACTTCGCGCCGTGGATGGGCCACCGCTTCGTCTCGGCGAAGACCGGCCGCGGCGTGCGCGAGACGCTCGACGACGCCGTCGCCGTCGTGGAGGTCCGCACGCAGCGCGTGGCCACGGCCGATCTCCACCGCCTGCTCATCGAGGCCATCGCGGCGCACCCGCCGCCCAGCGACAAGGGCCGCGAAGTACGCTTCCGCCACGTGACGCAGGCGAGGTCGGCCACGCCGACGTTCGTGTTCTTCGTCGACCGGCCGGAGGCGGTGCACTTCACCTACCAGCGCTACCTCGAGAACAGGATCCGCGAGCGGTTCGAGTTCAAGGGGACGCCCATCCGGATCCAGCTGCGCGGGGCGCGCGAGTGAGCGAGGCCGTCGGGCCGGTCATCGCGCTCTGGGCGCTCGTCGGCGTGGGCGCCTACCTCATCGGCTCGATCTCGAGCGGGTACCTGGTGGGGAAGGTGTACCGGAACGTCGACCTGCGGCGCGTCGGGTCGGGGTCGACCGGCGCCACGAACACGTTCCGCACGCTCGGCCCCGGCGCCGGCCTGCTCGTGGCGCTCCTCGACATCGCGAAGGGCGCGGTCGCCGTCGTCCTCGCGCGCGCGGTCATGGTCCCGGCGGACCGGGACGTCGTCGCCACCGCCGAGGCGGTCGCCGCGGTCGCCGTCGTCACCGGCCACTGCTGGCCGGCGCTCCTCGAGCGGCGCGGGGGGCGAGGGGTCGCGACCGGCTTCGGGGCGCTCCTCTTCGTCGCGACGCCCGCGTGGGCCACCGCGGTCCTCGCGTTCGTCATCGCCCTCGCGGTCACGCGGATCGTCTCCGTCAGCTCGCTCGCCTCCGTCGCCGGCGCCGTCGGCGGCTACGTCGCGTTCACGGCCTCGGGAATCACGCGCTTCGAGTGGGAGACCCTCGCCTTCTTCGTCGTCGGCGGCGCGATCATCGTGTGGCGCCACCGGCCGAACATCGAGCGCCTCACCCGCGGCACGGAGCCGCGCATCCTCTCGTGACGCGCGCCGACATCGCCGTGCTCCAGGCGGGCGCGTGGGGGACCACGCTCGCGACGATCCTCGCGCGCGACGGGGGCAAGTGCGTGACGCTCTGGACGCGCGACGCGGCGCAGGCCGAGGAGATCGCCGCGCGCCGCGAGAACCGCCGCTACCTGCCCGGGATCCGCATCCCCGACGCGGTCGAGGTCACGGCCGACCTCGACCGGGCGCTCGAGGCGCTCGACCTGCTCGTCGCGGTGCCGGCGGCGGGGGTGCGCGGGCTGCGCGACCGCG
>VGOU01000123.1 GCA_016875795.1 Chloroflexota bacterium
GGGCGCGGCGTGGGCGCGGGCCGCGCGCGCTCGCCGAGGGCGACCCCGGCGGCGGCCGTGGACACGACGAGCAGCGCGGCGACGAGGATCGCGCGGACCTCGCCCATCATGCCCGGCGCCGATCAGGTCAGCCGAACTTCACCTGGGGCGCGGCGCGCTCCGCCGCGTCGGCGATCTCGAAGTACTGCTCCTGCGCGAACCCGAACGCGCCGGCGATGAGGTTCGTGGGGAACGTGAGCAGAGCGGTGTTGTAGTCGCGCACGTTGCCGTTGTAGAAGCGCCGCGCGAAGGCGACGTTCTCCTCGATCGAGGACAGCTCGGTCTGCAGCTGCGTGAACGACTCGACCGCGCGGAGCTGCGGGTACTGCTCGGCGAGCGCGAAGAGCTGGCGCAGCGCCTGGGTGAGCATGTTCTCGGCCTGGGCGCGCTGCTCGGGGCTGAGGCCGAGGACGTCGATGGCCTGCTGCCGGGCGCGCGTGACGCTCTCGAGCGTCTGGCGCTCGTGCCCGGCGTAGCCCTTCACCGACTCGACGAGGTTCGGGACGAGGTCGTGGCGCCGCTTCAGCTGGACGTCGATGTCGCTCCAGGCCTCCTTCACCCGCTGCTTCAGGGTGACGAGGCGGTTGTAGGTCGTGACGATGAACAGGCCGACGAGGACGAGCGCGGCGACGAGCACGAGGGCGAGCTCCACCGGCCGGATCCTAGAGCAGCGCGCGCACCGCGGCGGCGATATGGTTCGCCGAGATCCCGGCCGCCTCGAGCAGCTCGGCGGGCTTGCCCGACGCGGGCATCTCGCGCACCGCGAGGTGGCGGAAGCGGACGGCCTCGCCCGCGAGCGCCGCGAGGACCGCGTCGCCGAGGCCGCCCTCGGGCCAGTGATCCTCGACGACGACGATGCGGCCCGTCGCCTTCGCGGCGGCGGCGAGCGCGGCGCGGTCGATCGGCTTCACCGAGTACGCGTCGATGACGCGCACCGTCACGCCGGCCTTCGCGAGCTCGTCGGCGGCCTTCACGGCCTCGTGCAGCGTGATCCCCGCCGCGACCACGGCCGCGCGGTCCTCGGGGCCGCCGCCGCGCACGACCTTGCTCCCGCCGACCTCGAAGCGCTCGTCCGCGCCGTAGACCGGCGGGGTCTTCTCGCGCGTGGTGCGGATGTAGGAGATGCCCTTCTGGTCGGCCATGAGCGCGACGAGCTTCGCGGTCTGGTTCGCGTCGCAGGGGTAGAGCACCGTCGAGCCGTGGACCGCGCGCATCATCGCGAGGTCCTCGAGGGCCATCTGCGAGGGACCGTCCTCGCCGATCGAGACGCCCGCGTGCGACCCCGAGAGGCGGATGTCGGCGCGCGAGACGGCGGCCATGCGGATGAAGTCGTACGCGCGCGTGAGGAAGGCCGCGAAGGTCGACGCGAACGGGACGAGGCCGACGACCTGCATGCCGACCGCTGCCGCGACCATCTGCTGCTCGGCGATGTACGTCTCGAAGAAGCGCTCGGGGTGCTCCTTCTTGAAGTCCTCGCTGTGCGTCGAGTTGCTCACCTCGGCGTCGAGGACCACGACATCCGCTCTCGCCGAGCCCAGCGCGGCGAGCGCCTCGCCGTAGGCCTTGCGCGTCGCGAGCGCGCCGCTGTAGGCGGGCAGCGCCGCCGTCCGGTGCGCCGGGCGCGGCGGATCCCACGCCGGGGGTCTCGCGACCTCGAACGTCCGGGACGGACCGGCCTCGAGCTCGGCGAGCGCCTTCTCGGCCTCCTCGGGCTTCGGCGCCTTGCCGTGCCAGCCGTCCCTGTCCTCCATGAACGAGACCCCGCGGCCCTTGCGCGTCTTCGCGACGATCGCCGTGGGCCGCTCGCTCCCGCGGCAGCGCCCCAGCGCCTCGTCGATCTCCTCGAGGTCGTGGCCGTCGACGACGACCGCGTCCCAGCCGAACGCCTCGACGCGCTCCGCGTACGCGTCGGTGTCCCACTGCAGCTGCGTCGGGCCGCGCTGGCCGAGGCGGTTCACGTCGATGATCGCGGTGAGGTTCGCGAGGCGCTCGTGGCCAGCGCGGTCGAACGCCTCCCACACGGAGCCCTCGGCGGTCTCGCTGTCGCCGAGGACCGTCCAGACGTGGAACGGCGCCTTCAGCACCCGCTGCCCCGCCCAGGCGACGCCGACGGCGATCGGGAAGCCCTGGCCGAGCGATCCCGTCGCGACGTCCACCCACGGCAGGATCGGCGTGGGGTGCCCCTCGAGCCGGCTGCCGAGCTTCCGGAACCTGAGCAGCTCGGCGTCGTCGATCGCGCCGGCGGCGCGGAACACGGCGTACACGAGCGGCGAGGCGTGGCCCTTCGAGAAGATGAGGTGGTCGTTCGCCCCGTGGTCCGGCCGCGTGAAGTCGTATCGCAGGTGGCCGGCGAGGAGCACCGCGAGCACGTCGGCCGCGGAGAGCGACGATGACGGGTGCCCTGAGCCGGCGGCGGCGCTCGCGCGGATGCTGTCGGCGCGAAGCTGTCGCGCTAGCACGCGGTACGTCACGACCCTGGCGGGTGCGCTGACCGCCACGGGGCCACGATATGGCACGATGCGCGGGCCATGGACGTCGGTCTCTACGGCCTCGGCCGCATGGGCGGGAACATGGTCACGCGGCTCGTGCGCGGCGGGCACCGCGTGGTCGCGGGCAACCGCAGCGCCGGTCCCGTCGACGAGGCGAAGGGGCACGGCGCGGTGGCCGCGTATTCGGTCGCCGAGATGGTCGCGCAGCTGCGGCCGCCGCGCGTCCTCTGGTCGATGGTCCCGGCCGGCGACGCGACCGAGGCGACGCTGCGCGAGCTCATGCAGCACGCCTCGAAGGGCGACCTCCTCGTCGACGGCGCGAACTCCTACTTCCGTGACACGATGCGCCGCGCCGAGGAGATCGCCGCGAAGGGGTTCCTCTTCGCGGACGTCGGCGTGTCGGGCGGGATCTGGGGGCTCGAGAAGGGCTACTGCATGATGGCCGGCGGGCCGGCCGAGGCCGTCGAGCGCCTCCGCCCGATCCTCGACACGCTCGCGCCCGCGGACGGCTGGGCCCACTTCGGGAGGAGCGGCGCGGGCCACTTCGTGAAGATGGTCCACAACGGGATCGAGTACGGGATGATGCAGGCCTACGGCGAGGGCTTCGAGCTCATCCACAAGAGCGAGTTCGGGATGGACCTGCGCGAGGTCGCGCGGGTGTGGAACAACGGCAGCGTCGTGCGCTCGTGGCTGCTCGAGCTCGCCGAGCGCGCGTTCGAGCAGGAGGGCACCGACCTCGAGGGCATCAAGGGCTGGGTCGCGGACAGCGGCGAGGGCCGCTGGACGATCCTCGAGGCGATCTCGCACGACGTCCCGGCCACCGTGCTCGCGCACTCGCTCTTCGCGCGGTTCACGTCGCGCCAGGACGACTCCTTCGCGATGAAGGTCGCCGCCGCGCTCCGCAACCAGTTCGGCGGCCACGCGGTGAAGAAGGAAGGGCCATAACGGCGACAGGGACCGACCCGCTCCGTGCCGGGCTGCGGCTCGCGCGGGTGCCCGAGCCGTCGGTAATGGTCATCTTCGGCGGCACGGGCGACCTCACCTCGCGCAAGCTCATGCCCGCGCTGTACGACCACGCGCGGCAGCGCCTCCTCCCGCCGGCCTTCGCCGTCGTCGGCGTCGGCCGCGGCGAGCTGACCGACGCGCGGCACCGCGCGCAGCAGCGCGAGGCCGTCGCCGCCTTCAGCCGCTCGCGCCCGATCGACGACGAGGCGTGCCGTCGTTCCCCGAGCGCCTCTTCCACCTGTCGGTGCGCGAGGAGGCCGGCTACGCGGATCCGCCGGCGCCTCGGGCAGCTCGACGCCGACCTCGGGACCGAGGGCGACCGGCTGTCCTACCTGGCGACGCCGCCCGCGGCGCACGCGCCGATCGTGCGGCCCATCGGGCGGAACGGGCTGCGCGCGAGGGGCGGCTGGGCCCGCGTCGTCGTGGAGAAGCCGTTCGGCCGCGACCTCGCGAGCGCGCTCGCGCTGTCGCGCACGGTGCGCGAGGTGCTCGGCGAGGAGGAGGTCTTCCGCATCCTCCACTACCTCGGCAAGGAGACGGTGCAGAACATCCTCGTCTTCCGCTTCGCGGGCTCGATCTTCGAGCCGGTGTGGGGCCGCCGCTACGTCGATCACGGGCAGATCACCGTGGCCGCGACGCTCGGCGTCGAGGAGCGAACCAAGCACCACGACCGCAGCGGCGCGGCGCGCGGCCAGTACGGGCCCGGCTTCATCGAGGGCGAGCCCGTCCCGGGCTACCACGCGGCGGAGGGGATCCCGCCCGAGTCCTCGACCGAGACGTTCGTCGCCATGAAGCTCTTCGTCGACGACTGGCGGTGGGAGGGCACCCCGTTCCACCTGCGCCACGGGAAGCGCCTGCCGAAGCGCGCGACGGAGATCGCGATCCAGTTCCGGGCGGTCCCCCATCACCTCTTCAGCGAGGAGGCGCGCGAGGCCTCGAGCCGAACACCCTCGTCATCCGCATCCAGCCCGAGGAGGGGATCCCGCTGCGCTTCGGGGCGAAGGTCCCCGTCCAGGGGATCCGCATCCGTTCGGTCGCGATGGATCTCGTGCACGGCGCCTCGTTCCTCGTCGACGCGCCCGACGCGTACGAGACGCTCATCCTCGACGCGCTCCGTGGCGACGCGACGCTGTTCACGCGCCAGGACGAGGTCGAGGAGCAGTGGCGCCTCGTCGACCCGTCGTCGCCGCGCGCCATCGAGCTGCGCACCTCGGCGACGGCCGCGGACGGGTCGGTCCGGCCGCCCTTCGAGCGCGGGATGGCCGAGGGCGACGTCGCCGGGATCCGCGTGGAGGGCGAGCAGGGCGGGGTGCGCTCGGAGTTCCGCATCCACGGCGACGGCCGCCGCCACGCGGCCCTGACGGTGCGGCAGGACGGCCGGGTGGCGGCGGAACGCATCGTGCCGCCGCCTCCGACCGACGTGGTCGCGCTCCTCGGTGAAGAGCTCACCATCCTGGCCGCCGACCGGGTGTACGAGGATGCGCTCGGCGTCCTGCTCACCCTCTCGTGACGCAGGCGGCGCCCCGCGAGGAGGGCCGCGTCCTCGCCGAGCGGTACCGGCTGCTCGAGCGCATCGACGAGGGCGGCGCGGGCGAGGTCTGGCTCGCGCGGGACGAGCGCCTCGGCCGCGACGTGGCGGTGAAGCTGCTCGGCGCGCGGGCCGATCCCGCGTTCCGCGAGCGGTTCACGGACGAGGCGCGCCGCGCCGCCGGGATCGCGCATCCGAACGTCGTCACGGTCTTCGACCAGGGCGAGGACGGGCCCGACGCGTTCATGGTGATGGAGCACGTGCGCGGCCGGACGCTCCGCGACGTCGTCGCCGTGCGCGGCGCGCTCCAGCCCATCGAGGCCGCGCGCATCGTCGCGCAGGTCGCCGACGCGCTCGACGCCGCGCACGCCGCGGGGGTCATCCACTGCGACGTGAAGCCGGCGAACGTCATCCTCGACGAGCGCGGCGTCGCGAAGCTCGCCGACTTCGGCATCGCGCTCGCCGCGCGCGACCACGCCGAGCACGAGCTCATCGCGACGCCGCGGTACATCGCGCCCGAGCGCGTCGAGGGCAAAGCGCCGACGCCGGCGAGCGACGTGTACGGGCTCGGCCTCGTCGCGTTCGAGCTCCTCGCCGGCCAGCAGCCGTTCGACAGCGCCGACGCGGAGGATCTCCTCCGCGAGCGGCTCGAGGGCGTCGTCCCCTCGCTGCGCCGCGCGCGCGTGGGCATCGATCCGAAGATCGACGCCGTCGTGGCGAAGGCGCTCGCGCGGGACCCGGCGCGGCGCTACCAGAGCGCGGGCGCGTTCGCGCGCGACCTCCTCAGCGCGGTGCGCGCCGAGCGCACGCGCACCATCCCCTTGGGC
>VGOU01000124.1 GCA_016875795.1 Chloroflexota bacterium
GTCGAGCACGACGTCGCCGGGGCGCAGCGCGGCCTGCCGCGCGATGACGGCGCTCGACACCGCGTAGTGGCCGAGGACCTTCTCGAGCACGAGGTCGCAGGCCCGCGCGAAGGCCGCGCTCGCGAAGGCGTTCACGCGCGCGCGAGCTCGTCGATCGTGTCCGCGAGCGGGCGCAGGTCGGACAGGATGCGCGTGGGCTCGGCGCCGCGCGGCGCCTCGATGCGCCGCGCGATCCACACGTTGCGCCACCCCCACGACGTCGTCGGGCGGATGTCGTGGTACAGGCTCGCGGCCACGTGGACGGTGTTCGCCTTCCCCGCCCCGGTGCGCTCCTCGAACGTCCGCCAGTGCCCGCGCGCCGGCTTGTACGAGCGCGCGTCCTCCGCGGTGACCGCGAGGTCGGGCTCGACGCCGATCGCCGCGATCGACGCCGCGAGGAGGTCGCGGTCGACGTTCGAGAGGATCGCGATGCGGTACCCGCGCCGCCGCAGCTCGCGCAGCGCGTCCGGCACCTCGTCGAACGGTGGCCACGACGGCAGCGAAGCCGGGAGCGGCGACGGCGCGCCCGTGACGCCGTGCTCCTCGAGCAGCCTGCGGCCGGCGCGGTCGAGGATCTCGCGGTAGGTGAGGTACTCGCCCTTCTCGACCTCGGCCTCGACCTCGATGTACCGCAGCGCGAGCGCGCGGCGGTCCATCCCCGCCGGGAGGAGCGGGATGAGCGCGCCGGTGATGCCGCGCTCCCAGTCGATGAGCGTGCCGTAGCAGTCGAACGTGACCCATTCGACGGACATGGCCGCGAACGATAGGCTCGCCCGCGCCCGGAGGTGGTGCGGTAGCGCTGGACAGCATCCCGGTCAACGCGCCGCTCATCGGCGAGGCCGAGAAGCGGAGCGTCATGAGCGCGCTCGACGCGGGCTGGATCTCCTCCGAGGGCCCGGCGGTGCGCCAGTTCGAGCGGGAGTGGGCCTCGTATTGCGGCATGCGCCACGGCGTCGCGGTGGCGAACGGCACGGTCGCGCTCGAGCTCGCGCTCGCGTGCGCGGGCCTCGAGAAGGGCGACGAGGTCATCCTCCCGTCGTTCACGATCATCTCCTGCGTCCTCGCCGTGGTCGAGGCGGGCGCGGTCCCGGTGCTCGTGGACGCGGACCCCGAGACGTGGTGCATGGACGTGGACCAGGTCGCGGCGCGCGTCGGCCCGCGCGCCCGCGCGGTCATGCCCGTCCACATCTACGGCCACCCCGTGGACATGGACCCGCTCCTCGCGCTCGCCGCGCGCCACGGCCTCCACGTCATCGAGGACGCGGCCGAAGCGCACGGCGCCGAGTACAAGGGCCGCCGCTGCGGCGGCTTCGGGACGATGAGCTGCTTCAGCTTCTACGCGAACAAGATCGTCACGACCGGCGAGGGCGGCATGGTCCTCACGAACGACGACGCGACCGCCGCGCGCCTGCGCTCGGGGCGCAACCTCGCCTTCGGCGAGCCGCGCTTCGTCCACCGCGAGCTCGGCCACAACTACCGCCTCACGAACCTCCAGGCCGCGATCGGCGTGGCGCAGGTCGCGGACGTCGACGACCGGGTCGCGCGCAAGCGCGCCATGGCCGCGTACTACGGCGAGCGCCTCTCGCGCATCGGCTGCCTGCAGCTCCCCGTCGAGCGGCCGTGGGCGAAGAACGTGTACTGGATGTACGGGGTCGTGCTGCGCGACGACGCGCCGCTCGACCGCGACGCGTTCGCGGCGCGCCTGCGCGGGCGCGGCGTCGAGACGCGGCCCTTCTTCGTCGGCATGCACGAGCAGCCGGTCCTCCGCGCGATGGGCCTGTTCGCCGGCGAGCGCTACCCGGTGACCGACCGCATCGCGCGCCGCGGCCTGTACCTGCCGTCGGGCCTCGCGCTCACGCGCGAGCAGCAGGACCGCGTGTGCGCCGCGGTGGCGGAGGTGCTCCGCTGAGCGAGCGCACCTTCCGCGCCGACTACGCGCGGCTGTACGACGCGATGTACGGCTCGAAGGACTACGCGCGCGAGTGCGACGCCGTGGAGGCCGCCGTCCGCCGCTTCGGCGACGGCGGCGCGTACCGCGCGCTCCTCGACGTCGGCTGCGGCACCGGCAACCACTCCATCCCGCTCGCGCGGCGCGGCTACGAGGTCACCGGCGTGGACCTCTCGCCGGACATGGTCGAGCTCGCGAGGCGCAAGGCCGCCGAACGCGGGATCGCGGCGTCGTTCACGACCGGCGACATGCGCACCGTCTCGCTCGGGCGCACCTTCGACGTCGTCGCGATCATGTTCGCGGTGCTCGGCTACGCCGTCTCCGACGCCGACGTCGCCGCGGCGCTCGCGAACGCGAAGCGCCACCTCCGGCCCGGCGGGCTGCTCGTGCTCGACGTGTGGGACCGGGACACGGTGATGCGCGAGGGCGCGCGCGACCGCATCAGCGTGAGCGAGGAGGGCGACCGCCAGCTCATCAAGGCGTCGCTGCGCGCGCTCGACCCGGGCGGGACGCACGTGAACGTGCGCGTGCGGGTGTGGGACATCGCCGGCCGCACCGTCGTCGCGGCCGCGGACGAGACGCACCGGATGCGCCCGTTCGCGCAGGCGGAGCTCGAGCGCTTCCTGCGCGCGGCCGGCTTCGCGCCGCGCGCGTTCTTCGCCTTCCCCGACCTCGACGCGCCGGTCACGGCGGGCTCGTTCGACCTCGGGGCGGTCGCCTCGGCCTAGGGCCGCGCGACCTCGAGCGTCAGGCCGTCGCGCACCAGGAGGGTCGCGCCGGACGGCACCTCGATGCTGCGCAGGAGCGAGCCGCTCGGCAGCACCGCCGTCGTCCAGCCGCTGCCGGTGCGGAAGTACTCGTCCCACGCGAACACGAGGCACGTCGGCGCGGCGCACGTGAGCGGGATCTCGGTGGACGGCGTCGCGTCCGGCAGGTATGCGACGCGCCGGCGGCCGGGCAGGTGGTGCTCGACGATCACCTGGTCGTACGCGCTCACGACGATGACGCGGTCATGCGGGGCCAGCGGCGCGATCGCCGCCACCTTCTCGCGGATGCCGTCGTCGCGCTTCGCGATGTCGCGCCGCGTGAGCGGCTGGTCGGAGAAGAGGAAGATCCCCGCGTTCACCGCGACGACAGCGCCCGCGAGCCACGGGAGCGCCTGCGGGAGCCGGGCGCCGCGAGCGGCGCCGATCGTGCCGCGCGCGGCGATGACGCACAGGCCGGGCAGCATGCTGAACACGTAGCCGTACTCGCCGGCGTGGACGAGGACGTTCACCGGCAGCGGCGCGAGCGCCCACAGGAAGAGGAAGAGCGCGCGCCGCGGCTCGCGCCGCTCGATGCGCTGCACGTCCCGCGAGACGAGCACGACGGCGAGCACCCCGGCGAGGGCGAAGAGCGCGCGGCCCGTGTACCGCGCGAGCTCGCGCAGGTTGTTGGCGAGCGCGTCCATGCCGCGGCCGCTCACCGAGTACTGCCGGTCGATGAAGTCGAGGTGGTCGCGCAGGCCGGCGAAGTACCGCTCCGCCCCGCCTGGGGTGAGAGCGAGCGTGGAGCCGAGCCAGACGAGGACCGCTCCTCCCGCGGCCGCCGCGGAGGCCAGGGTCCAGCGCAGCGGCACCGTGACCGCGGCGAGGAGCCAGGCCGGCGCGAGGAAGTACGCGAGGTCCGAGCGGAACCCGACCGCGACCCCCCACGCGAGCGACGCGAGCGCGAGGCGCCGGCCGCGCACCCCGCCGCCGTGCGGCGGCTCGGCGCGCTCGAGCACGCGCCACAGGAGGAGCGCGACGGTGACCGTGCACAGCGCGAGGAGCGTGTACGGGAGCGCGACGAGGCTCTCGCCCCAGAACGTCACGCTCGTCATGAGGAAGAGCGCGGCGATGGCGCCGGTGCGCTCGTCGTACATGCGCCGCGCGAGGAGGTACAGGAGCGCGACCGACGCGGCGGCGGCGACGGCGCTGATGAGCGTCATCGCGCGGACGGGGTCGGCGGTGAGGGTGTCCACGACGCGGACGAGCGCGACGTACCAGAGGTAGCCCGGCGGCTGCGGGCGGTGGTCGGCCGGGTCGAAGCCCACCTGCACCGCGCGCGTGTACAGAACGGAGTCGTGGGCCCAGAACTGGTCGGTGAGCAGCGGCAGGCGCGTCGCGAGCGCCACCGCGAACAGGGCGAGCGCCGTCATGTCGGGTCGGATGGTGGATATCCTGCGGCCCAGTGGGCATCGACGCGCGCGCGACCGGGACGGCGGGCGTCGAGCGCTACCTCGACCCGGCGACGGGCGACGTCATGGCCATCGTCGTGCGCGAGGACTTCCGCGGCGGCCGCTACAACTTCCTCACCCCGGACGACTTCCCGATGCAGCTCGGCGTGAACTTCTACGGCGCCGGCGAGCGCATCCAGCCGCACGTCCACGTGGACGTGAAGCGGGACGTCCGGGTCCAGCAGGAGCTGCTGTTCCTGAAGCGCGGGCGCGCCACCCTCCACCTGTACACCGCGCAGCGCGAGCTCGCGCACAGCGTCGACGTGCGCGCTGGCGACTGCGTCCTCCTCGCCTCGGGCGGCCACGGGCTCGACATCCTCGAGCACGCGCAGCTCATCGAGACGAAGCAGGGTCCCTATCTCGGCGTCGGGGAGAAGATCAAGTTCGGGCCACCGTGATCCTGCCGACGCTGAACGAGGCCGAGAACATCGTCCCGCTCATCGACCGGCTCCGCGCGGCGGTCCCGGGCGTCCACGAGATCGTCGTCGTCGACGACGCCTCGACCGACGGCACGGCCGACCTCGCCGCGGCGATCGGCGATCCGCGCATCCGCGTGGAGCGCCGCGCGAGCGACCCCGGCCTGACGAAGAGCCTCGCGCACGGCGCGCGCGTCGCGACCGGCGACGTCCTGGTGTGGATGGACTGCGACCTCTCGATGCCGCCCGAGGACGTCCCGCGCCTCCTCGCCGAGGTCGCGCGGGGCGCGGACGTGGCGGTCGGCTCGCGCTTCGTCCCGGGCGGGCGCGGCAAGGGCGACACCGGCGGGACGCCCGACCCCCAGGTGACGGTCTTCCTCAGCGCGGCGCTGAACGTCGGGCTGCGCCTGCTCCTCGACCGGCGCTTCCGCGACTGGACGAGCGGCTTCGTCGCCATCCGCGCCGAGGCCCTGCGCTCGCTCGGCCTGCGCGGGGACCACGGCGACTACTTCATCGACCTCATCTACCGCGCGCTGCGCCGCGGCCACCGCGTCGTGGAGATCCCCTACGTCATCGTCCCGCGCCGGCGCGGGACGTCGAAGACCGCGAGCAGCCTGCCGGGGTACGTGCGCCGCGGGCTGCAGTACGTCCGGCTCGCGCTCTCGCTGCGCTGGGCCGCGCTGCGCGGCCGCTTCTAGCCGAGGCGCTCGGCGAGCTTCTCGACGAGCCGGCGCGCGACGTCGGTCTTCGCGAGGCGCGGGAGCGCCTCGCTGCCGTCGGGGCTGACGAACGTGACCTCGTCCGAGTCCGAGCCGAAGACGTCGCGGCTGACGTCGTTCGCGACGACGAGGTCGAGCCCCTTCTCCTTCAGCATGCGCTCGGCCTCGGGCACCGGGTCCCCCGTCTCGGCCTTGAAGCCGACGACGAGCGTCCCCGGGCGCCGCGCGGCCGTGACCGCGGTGAGGACGTCCGCGGTGCGCACGAGGCGCAGCGTCAGCTCCTCCCCCGCGTCCTTCTTCTTCAGCTTCGAAGCGCTCGCGTCCGCGGCGCGGTAGTCCGACACCGCGGCGGCCATGATCACCGCATCGGCGTCCGGCAGCGACGCGAGGACGGCGTCGCGGAGCTCGGCGACCGTCTCGATCGGGACGAGGCGCACGCCCGCGGGCGCCGCGAGCGCGGTCGGCCCGGTGACGAGCGTGACGTCGGCGCCGGCCTCGCGCGCG
>VGOU01000125.1 GCA_016875795.1 Chloroflexota bacterium
CGGCGCGCTGCGCAGCGCGCCGCCCGGGCCCGTCCTCGTCGAGATCCCGAACGACGTCGTCCACGCCGAGGTCGACGAGTCGGCCGTCGCCGCGTACGTCCCGCCGCGGGCGCTCCGCCCATGGCCGACCCGGGCGACGTGGAGGCGGCGGCGGGCCTGCTCGCCCAGGCGCGCCGGCCGCTCATCGTCGCCGGCCAGGGCGCGCGGTACGCGCGCGCGACGCGCGAGATCGTCGACCTCGCGGAGCTCCTCGGCGCGCCGGTGATGTCGACGCTGAACGGCAAGAGCGCCTTCCCCGAGGACCATCCGCTCGCGCTCGGCGCGGGCGGGCTCTCCTCCACCGAGATGGTCGACGCGTTCCTGCGGCGGGCCGACCTCATCCTGGGGATCGGGACGAGCTTCTCGAGCGATCCGTACACCACGCCGATGCCGGGCGCGACCGCGCTCATCCAGGTCACGAGCGACCCGCGCGACATCGGCAAGGACCAGGCGCCGAAGCTCGGGCTCGTCGGCGACGCCGGGCTCGTCGCGCGGCAGCTCACCCGCGCGACCGGCTCCTCCCGTTCTACGAGGCCGTCCGCCCGCGGGGCTACCTCGGCTGGGGCAGTCGACGCAGCTGGGGTACGGCTACGGCCTGGCCATGGGCGCGAAGATCGCCGCGCCGGACCGTGTCGTCGTGAACCTGCTCGGCGACGCCGCGTTCGGGATGACCGGCATGGACGTGGAGACCGCGGCGCGCGAGCGGATCGGCCTGCTCACCGTCCTCATGAACAACTCGGCGATGGGCGGCTACGAGAAGGTCATCCCGGAAGACACCGAGAAGTCCGTCTACTTCACGCCGCAGTTCTAGCGACGTGCTCGCGGGTGACGTCGGCGAGGCTGCGCGCCCCGACGATCGCCATCGACGTCGACAGCTCGTCGCGCAGCAGCTCCAGGACGCGCTCGACCCCGGCCTGCCCGGCGACCGCGAGGCCCCACGCCGCGGCGCGGCCGATGAGCACGGCGCGCGCGCCGAGCGCGAGCGCGGTGAGGACGTCGGTCCCCCGGCGGATGCCGCCGTCGAGGAGGACCTCCATGCGCCCGCCCACAGCGTCGACGATCTCGGGCAGCGCGTCGAGCGACGCGATCGATCCGTCGAGCTGGCGGCCGCCGTGGTTCGAGACGACGATCGCCGCCGCGCCATGCTCGACCGCGAGGGCGGCGTCCTCGGCCGTGAGGATCCCCTTCAGGACGATCGGCAGCTTCGTCGTGCGGCGGACCGCATCGAGCGTCTCCCACGTCCATGACGCCCCCGAGAGCCAGCGCGGCCTGCCCCCCTCGAGCGGCATGTTCGCCCAGCCGACGCCCTCGGGGAGCTGATGGGGCCAGCGCGTCTGCGCCTCGCGATAGCCGAGCGCGGGCGAATCGCAGGTGAGGCAGATCGACGCGTAGCGCGCGGCCTCGGCACGGGCGACGGCGTCGCGGACGATCCCGAGGTCGTCGAAGAGGTAGGGCTGGAACCAGAGCGGCCCTGTCGCGGCCGCGCCGACGTCCTCGATGGTGCGCGTCGATCCCATGCTCAGCGCCATGACGGTCCCCGCCGCGCCCGCGGCGCGCGCCGTCGCGACCTCTCCCTCGGGGTCGAGCAGGCACTGCAGCGCGTACGGCGCGATGAGGACGGGCATGCTCACCTTTGTCCCGAGCACGGTCGTCGAAAGGTCGCGGTCTTTCACGTTCACGAGGACGCGCGGGCGGAAGACCCACCGGCCGAACGCGGTGCGGTTCGCGCGCATCGTCACCTCGGCACCGGCGCCGCTCGCGACGTACGCGTACGAGCCGATCGGCAGCTTCGCCTTCGCCACCGCCTCCATCTCGTCGACGTTCAGAAGCTTGGCGAGATCGGGCTGTGAGTCCGGCGATACGCGCTCGCCTGACGCGCCCGGACGGCCCGCATCGCCGGCGGGCGGCCGCCGTTCAGCGCGCTCGGGTCGCACCGCCTGGGCGCGCTGGGTGGCGTTCATCGCGCAGCGGGGACCTTCGCGCGCGCGGCTTGTAGCGCTGCGCTCGCGGCGCCCGCGAGGAACGAGACGTCGAATCCGACGGCGATGAACTGATACCCGCGGTCGAGCATCGCCGTCGCGCGTGCCGGCGAGGCGTGGATGCCGCCGGGGACGCCGAGCTCCTTCCCCACCCGCGAGATCTCGTCGATCGCCGCCCAGAACTCGGGGTAGTCGGGCTCCCACGTGTGCGGGAGACCGAGGCTCGAGCAGAGGTCGCCCGGGCCGATGAAGTACGCGTCGATCCCCGGGACGCCGAGGATCTCGCGGGCGTTCCGGACCGCATCGGCGTGCTCGAGCTCGACGATCAGGAGGATCTCCTCGTTCGCGCGCTGCACGTAGTCGGCGCCGCCGTACAGGCGCGTGCGCGATCCGCCGATCCCGCGCGAGCCGACCGGCGGATATCGGGCAGCCCGCACCGCCTCCTCGGCGTCCTCGCGCGTATTCACCATCGGCACGATGACGCCGTACGCGCCCGCGTCGAGCGCGCGGCCGATCCACTCCTCCCTGTTCGCGGGCACGCGGATGAGCGGGATCGTCTCCGTCGTGCTGATCGCCTGGAGCAGCGACTGCGTGAGCGGCGCGTCGATCGCCCCGTGCTCCTGGTCGATGAGGAGCCAATCGAAGCCGAGGTGCGCGAGCTGCTCCGCGCCGAGCGTGCTCCCGAGCGCCATGAACGTGCCGATCGCGGGCTCGCCCGCGCGGAGCTTCCGCTTGACGGTGTTCGGCCGCATTTCGCGACGCAGTCTCTCACTTTGCGAGACGGCGTCTCGGCCTAGCATCTCCGGCGTGGTCGCGCGCGCGCGCTACGACACGGTGATCGTCGGCGCGGGCAGCGCCGGCGCGATCCTCGCGGCGCGCCTGACCGAGGACCGAGGACGCGCGGTCTGCGTCATCGAGGCCGGTCCGGACCATCCGGATCTCGAGACCATGCCGGACGAGCTGCGGACCGCGTCGATGATCGACGAGCGCCACGCGCCGTACCTCTGGCACCACACCGCGCGCGCCACGGCGCTGCGGCCCGCGCTCGCAGCGCCCAGCGGACGCGTCGTCGGCGGAAGCTCGGCGATCAACACGACCGTGTTCCTCTGGGCGCTGCGCCCGGATCTCGACGGGTGGGCCCGGGTCGCGGGGCCGTCCTGGTCGTACGAAGCATGCGTGCCCTACTTCCGGCGGATCGAATCGGACCTCGACTTCCCGAACGGGGCGCACGGGACGACCGGCCCGGTCCCGGTCGAGCGGCCCGCGCGCGCGGCGTGGTCGAAGGCCGCCGCGGCGTACCACGAGCTCTGCCTGTCTCTCGGGTATCCCGACTGCCCCGACTTCAACGCGCCCGACGCGGTCGGCATCGGACCCGTGCCGTTCAACAAGCGCGACGGCGTGCGGATGAGCACGGCCGTCGCGTACCTCGCGCCGGCGCGCGCGCGACCGAACCTCAGGATCCTCGCGCGGTCGTGCGCGCGGCGCGTCGTCTGCGAGGGCACGCGCGCGGTCGCGGTCGAGGTCGCGACCGAGATGGGGCCGCTCGTGGTCGGGGCCGGCGAGATCGTCTTGTCAGCGGGCGCGATCGCATCGCCGCAGCTGCTCATGCTGAGCGGGATCGGACCGTCCGAGGACGTGGTGCGCGTCGGGATCGAGCCGATCGCGGACCTTCGCGGCGTCGGCCGCAACCTGCGGAACCATCCGCTCTGCGCGACCGCGTGGAGCCTCGCGCCGACGTACGGCGAGCCGGAACTCCTCGGCATCCCGTGGCAGACGCAGCTCCGCACCACGGCGCCCGGATCGCGCGACCGGGAGGACGCGTGTCTCGGCATGGCGGTGCTCGGCTCGCGGCCCGTCGCGACGGCCGCGCG
The DNA here is from genome assembly GCA_016875795.1 of Chloroflexota bacterium. Lineage (GTDB taxonomy): Bacteria > Chloroflexota > Limnocylindria > P2-11E > P2-11E > JACPOT01. The sequence continues at coordinate 3,890 of VGOU01000125.1, forward strand.
CGTGACCGCGACGTCCGGACCCAAGCTCGGGATCTCGACCCTGCTCATGCACGCCGCGAGCCGCGGGACCGTGCGGCTCGCGAGCGACGACCCCGACGTCCAGCCCGACATCGACCTGAGCTACCTCGCCGAGACGACCGACCTCGACCGCATGCGCGCGATGGTGCGGCTCGCGGTCGAGCTCGGGCGCCACTCGCGCCTCGACGGGCTCCGCGGCGAGCTCCTGGACCCGACGCCGGCGGACCTCGCGTCAGACGCGGCGCTCGACGAGTGGATGCTGAGGAACGTGCTCACATCGCACCATCCCGCGGGCACGTGCCGGATGGGGTCGGATGACGACTCGGTGGTCGACGATCAGGGCCGCGTGCACGGGTTCGAAGGGCTGCGCGTCGTCGACGCGTCGATCATGCCCGACTGCCCGCGCGTGAACGTGAACGCGACGACGATGATGGTCGCGGAGAAGGTCGCCGACGCGATGCGTGGCATCGCGCCGGCGACGTCAGCGGCTAGAGCGTCAGCGTGATGTTCCGGTACTCATCCATGCGCGCCGACTGCCCCGGGTGGACGAGCATCGTGCTGTCGGGCGCGTCGATGATCGCGGGACCCTCCACGGCCTGACCCGGCTTCAGCTCGTCGCGCTCGAACACCGGGGTCGGGCGCGCGCCGCCCCTGAACCAGACCTGGCGCGTCCCGCGGCCTGGTGACGGCTTCGCGCTGACCGGGCTCTCCTTCACGCGCTTGAGCGGCTGCGCCTTCGCGGCGACCCGCACCTCCCACGACATCGCCTCGATGGGCGCTGCCTTGTTCGTTGTGCCCTTCCCGTAGCGGAACTCGTACCGCTCGTGGAAGCGCTCGGCGAGCGCGACGGCCTCCTTCTCGGTGAACGCGCCGCTCGGCACGGGGACGGTGACGTCGTGGATCTGCCCGCGGTACTTCACGTCGGCGGCGCGGACGATCGAGACGCCGCCGTTGCCGTCGCGGACCGCGCCCGCGCGCCGGAGCTGGTCGATCGCTTCCTGCTCGATGCGCGCGTACACCTCGCTCACCGCGCTCGCCTGGAACGGCCCGATCATCGGCGCGCCCACCTTGCGCACGACGAGCATCTGCGAGGCGGCGATCGCGAGCGCCGAGAACTCGGAGGCGTAGCGCGGCACGACGACCGCCTTGACCCCGACGTCCTTCGCGTACGCGCCGACGTGCAATGGCCCGGCGCCGCCGATCGCGAGGAGCACGAAGTTGCGCGGGTCGAGCCCCCGCCCGATCGTGACGCGCCGGACGAGGTCGGCCATGCGCGCGTCGATGACGTCGACGATCCCGAGCGCTGCTTCCTCGAGCGAGATGCCGAGCGGCTTCGCGATCTTCTCGCGGATCGCGTCCTCCGCCTTCCTCTTGTCGAGCTTCCACGCGCCGCCGAGGAAGTAGTCGGGGTCGATCCGCCCGAGCACGACGTTCGCGTCGGTCACGGTCGGCTCGGTCCCACCCTGTCCGTAGCAGGCAGGACCCGGGTCCGCGCCCGCGCTCTGGGGGCCGACCTTGAGGAACCCGTGCGGGTCGATCCACGCGATGCTCCCGCCGCCGCTCCCGATGGAGACGACGTCGATCGTCGGGAACGAGAGGTGGTACTTCCCGAACACCGGCTCGCGCGCGTACTCCTGCTGCCCGTCGACGACGAGGCCGACGTCGAACGACGTCCCGCCGACGTCCGTCGTGAGCACGTTCTGGTGGCCGAGCGTCTGGCCGAGGTCGCGGCCGCCGATGACCCCGCCGGCCGGACCCGACGCGAGGAGGTACGCGGCGCGCTGCCGCGCCTGCTCCGCGGGCGCGACGCCGCCGTTCGACGTCATGACCATGAGCTCCTGCTTGAACCCGGCCTTGCG
>VGOU01000126.1 GCA_016875795.1 Chloroflexota bacterium
CAGCGCGAGGGTGACGTTCTTCCTGCTGCGCAGCTCGCGGTCGAGCTCGGCCCAGTCCGGGAGCGGGCGCGTTGCTGCCGGCGCGACCGCGGGGCGCGAGAAGAGGCGCGCCTCGAGCGCGGCGTCGTCGAGATCGGCGGACAGCGGCCAGGTGATCCCGACCGCGGCGGCGCGGGTCACGTAGCGGGCCACCGTCGCGTATGGCAGGCCCGCCGCGGCGACCACCTGACGGCGGCTGAGACCCTGGCCCAGAGTCAGTCGCAGGACCTCTTTGATCTTGCGCATGGGGGAGCGGGGTCGCGGCATCGGCTCGTCCCTCCTCGAAACTCTTCGGTCGTCCGAGAGGCACGATGCCGAGCCGGGGTCACCTCACGCGGTCGCCGCGACCTCCGTCAGGAGGTGATCCAAAACCCCGAGACCGCTGATCCATTTGCGCCGAACCGGCCGATCCATTTCGAGCGAAACGGCTGATCCACTACCTCCGAAATCCGCCCCAGCGGCGAGGGCCTGCTCGGGAGTGAGGACGCGCGAGATGGAGCGCACCAGGCGGGCCAGGGCCTCGCGGTCCAGCTCCTCCTCGCGGCCGAAGGTGTACAGCACCTCGGCCTGCGACCAGCCCCTCGCGTTGCGGGCGTTGTGCGCGAGCTGGTAGTACCGCGCCACCGAGCCGTCCTTGTTGCGGCGGGCGATGGTGCGCAGGTACATGCCTGCGTTCTACCTACATCATGCCGACCTATAGAGGCCTCTCCGCCGCATTCGCACGTCTACTCTTCTTGCTGCGCGGAGGCCCTGGCCACGCGCTTTCCCGAGGGCTTCCCTGCTTCAGCGTCGCTCGCGTGCCTCGGAGCTGCGGAGGTCCGGTGAACGCCTTCGCGAACGCGTCCTGGGCGGCGTCCTTCGCCGCGTCGGCGTCGCGCAGGATCACGAAGGCGGCCCGCCGCGCGAGGTCCTGGTACCGCGCGACGCTCTCACCGTAGGCCTCCACGTCACCTCGCCTGGCGCGCTCGACGAGCCGCTCTTCGCTCTCGCCGGATCGGCCCGACGGGCTCCGCATCTCGTACGGACGGGCGCCGCGAGCGGTCCGCTAGCCGTGCGGAGGCGGCGGCGCGGCCTCGGCGAGCGTCTCCGCCCCGATCGTCACCAGCGCGCGGAGGCCGCGGTAGCGCTCCTCGATCGCGTCCGCCGTCGCGCCCTCGATGGCGTCGACGCTGAACGACTCCACGGCGAACGACGCGCACACCGTCCCGTGCACGACCGCGCGCCGCAGCGCGTCGTCGTCGAGCCGTCCGCCCGCCGCGAGGCTCCCGAGGAAGCCGCCGGCGAACGAGTCGCCCGCCCCGGTCGGGTCCCGGACCTTCTCGAGCGGATACGCCGGGCACCAGAACACGCCGCCGCCCTTCAGGAAGAGCATCGCGCCGTGCTCGCCGCGCTTCACGATGAGCGCGCGCGGCCCCATCTCGAGGATCCGCCGCGCCGCGCGGATGATGCTGAACGTCACGCACAGCTGCCGCGCCTCGGCCTCGTTCACCGTGACGACGTCCACGCGCGAGATGACCTGCTCGAGGGTCGCGCGCTCGTGCTCGATCCAGTAGTTCATCGTGTCGAGCGCGACGAGCGCCGGCCTCCGCACCTGGTCGAGCAGCTCCAGCTGGATCGCCGGGTGGATGTTCGCGAGGAAGACGAATGGCACGTCGCAGTGCGCGTCGGGGAGCCGCGGCCGCCAGTGCTGGAACACCCCGAGGTCGGTGTTCAGCGTCTCGGCGGTGGACATGTCGTAGTCGTAGCGCCCGAACCATTGGAACGACCTGCCCGGGCGCCGCTCGATCCCGCTCGTGTCGATGCGCCGCGCGCGGAACCGCGCGAGATCATCCTCGCGGAAGTCCTCGCCCACGACGCCGACGATCCGCACCGGCGCGTAGCGCGAGGCCGCGAGCGAGAAGTACGACGCGGCGCCGCCAAGGATCTCGCGCCGGTGCTCGAACGGCGTCTGGACCTCGTCGTACGCGAGCGAGCCGACGACCAGGATCTCGGACACGGGCATCCGATGGTAGGGGCCCTACACGGCGCCGCCCGCGCGCAGCCGCGCGATGTCGTCGGGGCCGTAGCCGATCTCCGCGAGCACCTCGTCGGTGTGCTCGCCGAGCTCGGGCGGGTGGCGGCGGACGGACGGCGCGGTCGCGCTCATGCGCACCGGGATCCCCGGCGCGCTCACGCGGCCGGCCGAGGGGTGATCGACCTCGGCGACGAGGCCGAGGTGCTTCACGACGGGATCGCGGAACACCTCGCCGAGATCGCTGATCGGCCCGACGGGCACGTTCACCTCGCGCAGGCGGCGCACGACCTCGGCGCGCGCGAGCTCGCCGACGCGCCGCCCGATGAGGCCGGAGAGGACGTCGCGGTGCGCGACGCGCCTGCCGTTGTCGGCGAAGCGGCCGTCGTCGAGCAGCTCCTCGAGCTCGAGCGCGCGGCACATGCGCTCGAAGAGCCCGTTGTTCGCGCAGCAGATGTTCACGAAGCCGTCGGACGCGCGGAACGTCTCGTACGGCGCGATCGACGCGTGCCGGTTGCCCTCGGGCCCCGGCACGGTGCCGTCCGCGAAGTAGCGCGCGGCCTGCCGCGAGAGGAGCGCGACCTGCCCGCCGATCATGGACGCATCGATGACCTGACCCTCGCCGGTGCGCTCGCGCGCGTGGAGGGCGGCGGTCACCGCGTACGCCGCGAACATCCCCGCGACCATGTCGGCCTGCGGGACGCCGACCATGGCCGGCGGGCCGCCCTCGTGGCCGGTGAGGCTCATGATCCCGCCCATCCCCTGGACGATGAGGTCGTACGCGGTCCACGCGCGGCCGGGCCCGTCCTGGCCGAAGCCGGAGATGCGGCAGACGATCGCGCGCGGCTGGATCGCGCGGATCCGCTCCGGCGCGAAGCCGAGGCGCTCGAGCGTGCCGGGGCTGAAGTTCTCGACGACGACGTCGGCGCCCTCGATGAGGCGCTCGAGGGCGCGCTTCCCGTCGGGATGCTTCAGGTCGAGCGTGACGCTGCGCTTGTTGCGGTTGATCGCGAGGTAATACGCGGACACGCCGTTGATGTGCGGCGGCGCCCACTCGCGCGTCTCATCGCCGGTCCCGGGCATCTCGACCTTGATGACGTCGGCGCCGTGGTCGCCGAGCATCATCGTGCAGTACGGCCCCGCGAGCGCCCGCGTCAGGTCGATGACCCGGATGCCCGCGAGCGCGCCGGCCGCGTCCCCGCCGCTGATCGCGGGGATGACCTCGACCGTGTCCCCGTCGGACAGGCGGGCGGTCGGCTCGCACTGCTCCCCGTTCACGACGTAGGCGGCGGTGGCTTCGCCGGGCACGCCGAGGCCGGCGAGGAGCTGGGCGACCGTGCGCCCGGCGCCGCTCACCTCGACGACCTTCCCCGGCGCGTACTGCCGGAGCTCGCCGTGCAGGACCAGCCTCACCGCCACTTGGATCGCGACGCTACACCGCGCTAGGGTGCGGCCGTGGAGGCCGACGGCATGCCGACCCGCGCGGGGACCGAGGCGCTCCTGCCCCTCTTCCCGCTGAACAACGTGCTCTTCCCCGAGATGCTCATGCCGCTGCACATCTTCGAGCCGCGGTACCGGCTCCTCGTGCGCCGCTCCCTCGAGCGCGGCACGCCGTTCGGGATCGTCCTCATCCAGGAGGGCGAGGATGTCGGGCCCGCCGCGGTCCCGCACCGCGTCGGCACCGTCGCGCGGATCGTCGCGCACGCTCCGCTCGCCGACGGGCGCTCGCTCATCACGGTGAAGGGCGGGCCGCGGTTCGAGATCGACGCGGTCATCGACGACGAGGAGCCGTACCTCATCGGCCGCGTGCGCTACTTCAGCGATGCCCCGGAAGAGGGGCAGCGCACGCTCGCGCAGACCGTCGCCGAGGCGTACGCGGACTACGTCGTCGGGGTCGTCGCCGCGACGGGCGGTGTGCGCCGCGAGGTCCCGATCGTGGACGAGATCGGCAGCGGCTCGCCCTGCGACGTGTCGTTCCGCATCGCGGCGGGGCTCGCCGTCGACGACGACGAGCGGCAGATGCTCCTCGAGACGGCCACGGCGCGCGAGCGCCTCGTGCGCGAGCGGGAGATCCTCTCGCGCGAGTGCGCACTCCTCTCAGAGATGCTCGTGCGGATGCGCGCCCGCGGCGAGGGCCCGACGCTCCATTAGCCCCGACCCCGGGTCTACGCCAGCCCGTCCTCATAGCGCACGACGCCGTCGGTGACGGTCGCGCGCACGCTCACCCCCGGCCACTCCGGCGGCGCGACCCGCGCGATGTCCGCCTCGAGGATCGTCGCGTCGCAGCGCATGCCCGGCTCGAGCGTGCCGTGGTCGCGCTCCTGGGCGAACGCGTACGCGAACCCGGCCGAGTAGGCCGCGAGCGCCTCGTCGAGCATGATGCGCTGCCCGGGGTACCACGGTCCGCTGTCGCCCGGGCGCATCCGCGTCACCGCCGCGTGGATGCCGAGGAGCGGGTCGATCGGCTCGACGGGCGCGTCCGATCCGAACGCGAGGACGCCGCCGCCGATGGCGATCGTCCGCCACGGATAGGCGCGCGCGCAGCGCGCGCCCCAGTAGCGGTCCGCGAGGTCGCGGTCGCTCGTCGCGTGGAGGGGCTGCATCGACGCGACGGCCCCGAGCCGGCCGAAGCGCGCCAGGTCCTCGGGCCGCACGAGCTGGATGTGCTCGACCTTCTGCCGGAGCGCCGGTGCGCTCGTCCGCGTCGGCGCGATCGCATCGAGCGCGACGCGCACCGCGCGGTCGCCGATGGCGTGGATCGCGACGGCGATCCCGGCGGCGGCCGCGCGCGCCACGGCCGCATCGAGGTCGCCCGGCTCGATCGTCAGCACGCCGCGGTCGTCGGTGCCCTCGTACGGCTCCTCCATCGCGGCCGTCTGCGACCCGAGCGCCCCGTCGGTGAAGATCTTGACCGGGCCCACGCGGTGCCACGCGTCGCCGTGCCCCGTCCGCAGGCCCTGCGCGATGGCCTCGTCGAGGCGCGCGAAGGGGATCCCCGAGTGCACGCGGATCGCGAGCTCGCCGCGCGCGCGCATGCGCTCGAACGCGTCGTACGGCCAGGTGCCGGCGAAGTTGTCGAGGTTGCCGATCGCGGTGATGCCGCGCGCCCACGCCTCGCGCTGCCCCGCGACCGCGTGCTCGTAGCGCTCGTCGGCGTCCGGCTGCGGCAGCACGCGGTCGACGAGGGCGTTCGCGTTCTCCTTCAGGACGCCGGTCGGCTCGCCGCTCGCGTCGGTCTCGACGACGCCGCCCGCAGGCGACGCCGTGCCGCGAGCGATCCCGGCGAGCTCGAGGGCCCGGGAGTTCAGCCAGTGCGAGTGCCCGTCGCGGCTGCGCAGCGCCGCGGGGCGGCCGTGGGTGACCCGGTCGAGCTCGCGCGCGGTCGGCCAGCGGCCCCAGCGGTTCTTGTCGAAGCGCCCGCCGATGATCCACCGCCCCTCGGGCAGGGAGCGCGCGTGCGCCTCCACGAGCGCGAGCGCCTCCTCCACGCTGCCGGTCGCGCTGAGGTCGATGCGCCGCATCTGCTGGGCCCACCAGACGAAGTGGACGTGGGCGTCCCCCCACCCCGGCGCCATGAGCCCGCCGCGCAGGTCGACGCGCTCGGCGCGTCCGGCGTCCTTCGCGAGGTCGGCCGCGCGCCCGACGGCGACGACGCGGCCGTCGCGCGCGAGGAGCGCGTCGGCCGACACGCCGG
>VGOU01000127.1 GCA_016875795.1 Chloroflexota bacterium
TCCGCCCTCGTAGACCTTGTCTACCTGACGCTCAGAACTAACGACGTGCCGGGGCGTGATGGTCTGATATCGCGCGGCGCGCTCGACGCCGGGATGCCGTTGGCCGCGGTTTGCACGGTACACCAGCTTCGTCTTCGGACAACGTTGCCGCGAGGCCGGCATCGCGCCCTCGATGGGATCGGTCGGGGATGCGTACGACAAGGCGATGGCCGAGGCCTTCTTCGCCACGCTCGAGTGCGAGCTGCTCGACCGGACCACGTTCCGCACGCGCGACCAGGCGCGGAACGCGATCTTCGACTTCATCGAGACCTGGTACAACCCGCGGCGGCGTCACTCGGCGCTCGAGTACGCCTCTCCGATGGAGTACGAGAGGAGGTGGCGCGAGCCGGTCAGCACAAGCGCTTGACCGTCCACGGAACCGGGGCAACTTCACCCGAAGGATGGGCCGCTTTCGTTGTCTGCTGCCTAGGTCAGACCTGTCGGGTCGACTCGGTGGCGCTGCAGCCTAGCGCCGGCGGGCCCCCTCCACCGCCTCGCGCGCGTTGCCGATGAGCCGCTGCGCGCCGCTGAGGGCCCGGGGCACGTCGAACCGGTGATCGAACGAGCCGAGGTTCTCGGCCGCCTCGAGGGCTTCCTCGAGGGCCGACTCGGCGAGCCGCAGCGCGCTGTCGAGGCGCTCCAGCTCGCCCTGGTCGACCTCTGCCACTACTCCAGGTAGTCCTTCAGCTTGCGGCTGCGGCTGGGGTGCCGCAGCTTGCGCAGCGCCTTCGCCTCGATCTGCCGGATGCGCTCGCGCGTGACGTTGAACTCGCGGCCGACCTCTTCGAGGGTCCGCGTGCGGCCGTCCTCGAGGCCGAAGCGCAGCTGCAGCACGCGACGCTCGCGCTGCGTGAGGCCGTCGAGCACCGACTCCACCTGCTCCTTGAGGAGCTTGTGCGACGCCGCGTCGCTCGGCGCGAGCGCCTGGTTGTCGGGGATGAAGTCGCCGAGGTGGGAGTCCTCCTCCTCGCCGATCGGCGTCTCGAGCGAGACCGGCTCCTGCGAGACCTTCACGATCTCGCGGACCTTGTCCGGGGTGATGAGCATGCGCTCGCCGATCTCCTCCGCGGTCGGCTCACGGCCGAGCTCCTGGAGCAGGCCGCGCGAGACGCGGATGAGCTTGTTGATCGTCTCGACCATGTGGACCGGGATGCGGATCGTTCGCGCCTGGTCCGCGATGGCGCGCGTGATCGCCTGGCGGATCCACCACGTCGCGTACGTGGAGAACTTGTAGCCCTTGCGGTAGTCGAACTTCTCGACCGCGCGGATGAGGCCGATGTTGCCCTCCTGGATGAGGTCGAGGAAGCCCATGCCGCGGCCGATGTACTTCTTCGCGATGGACACGACGAGGCGGAGGTTCGCCTCGGTGAGGTTCTGCCGGGCGTCGTCGCCCTTCTGGATGAGCTCGTCGGCGAGCCGGCGCAGCGCGCGCTGCTCGTCCGGGTCGCCGCGCACGAGCTCGTCGAGGTGCTTCACGAGCAGCGTGCGGATCTCCACGCCGAGGGCCATGAGGACCGCGGTCTGCTCGCCGCCCTCCGCGGCGCCGTGCACCTTCGAATACCCGGGCAGGATGCGGAACGCGAGGCGGAACGGGTCCCGCTTCGCGCCGTCGACGATCTGGACGATCTCCTCGAGGAGCACGCGCGCCTCGTTCGAGATCTCCTTGCTGTCGCGCTCCGCGGCGAGCGGGTCGCGCAGGCGGAGGAGGCGGTTCGTGAGCTTCTTCAGCTCCTTCTCGCCGTCCTTGTCGCCGAGCGTGTGCTGGATGGCCTTCACCGTGAAGCGCGTGGCCTCGTCGACGAGGTCCTTCGGACGGCCGATGGCCATCCGCTTCTTCACCTCGACGCCGAGCTCGTAGAGGTGGACCGCGGAGAGCGCCGGCGACTCGAGCGCCTGCTCTCCGAGCTCGATGGACTTCGCGAGGTTGACCTCCTCCTCGGCGTTGAGGAGGGGCACCTTGCCGATCTCCTTGAGGTACATGCGGACCGGGTCGTCGACGCTGATGAGGTCGCTCGCGAGGACCTGGGAGATGGCGTCCTCGCGCTGCATCTCCTCGGTCTCGTCCTCTTCCTCCTTGACCTGGGACCACGTGGGTCCACGCTCGGCCTCGAGGATCTCGACGTTGTTGTCGTCGAGCGCGAGGAGGATCTCCTCGATCTCGGCCGCGTCCGCGTCCGGGAGCGCGCGAGCGATCTCTTCCTGGATCAGGTACCCCTGCTGCCGCCCCTTCGCGAGGAGGCGGTCAGCCGCTTCGCGGTGCTCCGGGTGGATGGCCGAGCCGGCCTTCTCCGGGGCCTTCGCAGGCACCGGAGCGGCGGCCTTCGCCGCGGACGCTCTACGGGTGGTGCTCGGGGGGCGGAGCCCGCCGGTGGTCGTTGCCTTCATTCGTCCTCGTTCTCTGCTGTTCGCAGCACCGTGTCTCGCTCCTGCTCTCGCATGAGCCACGCGAGATCGTCGCGCAGGACCGTCAGCCGGTCCATGAGCGTCCCGACCTCCCCGCTCCCGCGGAGCAGCTCCGCCTGGACCCCGCTCATCCGACGCCGCACGTTCTCTGCCCGGAGCCTGAGCGCCAGCATCTCGACCGCTCTGGCCGCGTGGTCCTCGTCCACCGGCTGCGGCGTCGATGCGCCGAGGGCTGCCGCAAGGGCAGCCAGTCGTGCCGGGTAGCGAGGGCCGGGACGCTCGCCAGCGCGGATCAGCTCGAAGATGGCACGGTGGTCCGGGTCCGCGAGCTCTTCGGGGTCAAGGTCAAGGTGGGCCGCTTCCTCTGGGAACTGGAGCAATTGTGCCATCAGGTAACGCTCCGTAGGGCCCGATCGTTCCCCGGGCGCCGCGGCGGCTGCCGCGGGCTCCACCGGCCGCTGTTCGGGCGGCTGCGCGGGGGCGGCCGGGCGGCTCGCCAGCTGCTCGCGCAGAGCGGCCTCCCCCACGCCCGCATGGCGTGAGAGCGTGCCCAGGTAGACCTCCCGGGTGAGCGGATCGGGCTCGTCGGCGAGGAGCGGCAGGGTGTCGGCGAGGAACCGGCGGCGCCCGTCGGGGGCGGCGAGGTCCGAGCGCTTGCGGATCTGCTCGATGACGAAGGCGAGGACGGGATCGGCCCCGGCGAGCGCCGCGCGCAGCCGGTCCGGGTCGGTGCGCGCGAGCACGTCTGGATCCGTGCCCTGCGGCAGGACGGCCACGTACACGCCGAGGCCGGTCCGTGCCGCCACGGTCCCCCGCCGGCCGGCGCGCGACACGTGCCGCTGGACGATCGCGGCGAGCTCGCGCCCGCGCTTCTCCGCCTGCGTCGTGCCCGCGACGTCGCCGTCGAACGCGACGACCGCCTTCTCGATCCGGAGGTCATCGAGGATGCGGTACTGGCCCGCGGTGAGCGCCGTGCCCATCGACGCGACGACGTTGTCGAAGCCGGCCTGGTGCGCGGCGATCGCGTCGAACTGCCCCTCGACGATGACGGCCTCGCTCTTGCGCCGGACGGCGGCCTTGGCCACGTCGAGCGCGAAGAGCGTGTCGCCCTTGTCGAAGAGCGCCGTCGTCGGCGAGTTCATGTACTTCGCGGGCTGCTGCGCGCGCATCGCGCGGCCGGCGAAGGCGATGGCGCGGCCCTTGCCGTCGCGGATGGGGATCATGAGCCGGTCGCGGAAGCGGTCGAAGAGGCCGCGTTCGTGGTCGATGACGAGACCCGCCGCGACCGCCTCCTGGTCGGTGAAGCCCTTCTTGCGCAGGTAGCCGAGGAGCCCGTCGGGGAACGCGGGGGCGTAGCCGAGCCCGAACTTCTCGACGGTCGCCGGGATGATCCCGCGGCCCGCGAGGTACTGCGCCGCGGCCTTGCCGGGGTCGGTCCCGCGCAGCGCCTGGCGGAAGTAGAAGTGCGCGGCCTCGTGCGCCGCGAGGAGCTTCTTCTCGTGCTCGCGCTCCTGCGGCGCGCGCCGCGTCAGCTCCACGCCGGCGCGCTCGGCGAGGACGCGCAGCGACTCGGAGGCGTCGAGCCCGTCCCAGTGCTGGACCCACGTGAAGCAGTCCCCGTGGACGGAGCAGCCGAAGCAGTGGTAGGTGCGCCGCTCCGGGTCGACGGTGAACGACGGCGTCTTCTCGCCGTGGAAGGGACATAGCCCCTTGTAGATGCGGCCGGCGCGCTTCAGCGGGACCTTCTCACCGATCAGCTGGACGAGATCGATGCGCTCCTTGACGAGGTCGAAGTCGCCGGGCAGCTAGCGCCTGCTCCAGGCCGAGGGGACGAACAGCTCCTCGAACATGTCGAGCGCGTAGCCGTCCGTCATGCCGGCGATGTAGTCCGCGACCGCGCGCTTCGTCCCGTCGCGCTCGGCGATGCGCTGGTGCTCGGCGGGCATGCGCTCGGGGTGCGCCTCGTAGCACTGGAGGAGCTGCCAGAGGACGCCCTGCGCCTTCTCGTCCTCGGTCTTCGCCGCGCCGGAGAGGTACACGTTGTCGAACATGAACTTGCGGAGCGCGTTCGTCGCCTCGAGGACCTCGTCGCTCATCGTCAGCTTGCGCTTCCCGAAGCTCGTGACGACGACGTCGTAGATCATCGTGTCGAGGCGCTCCTCGCGCGTCGCGCCGAGCGACGTGCGCACGTCCGCGGGGATGTCGGCGTCGTCGATGATCCCCGCGCGCACCGCGTCGTCGACGTCGTGGTGGAGGTACGCGATCTTGTCGGCGTAGCGCACCGCCCACCCCTCGGGCGTCTCGGGTTCGCCCCACGCCGCGTCCTGGAGACCGCCGCCCGTCGGCGCGCTGTGCGTCAGGATGCCGTCGCGCGTCTGCGCCGCCAGGTTCAGCCCCTTCCCGCCCTTCTCGAGCGACTCGACGATGCGCACGCTCTGCGCGTTGTGGCGGAAGCCGTCGGGCAGGAAGCGCGCGAGGAGCTCCTCGCCGACGTGCCCGAACGGCGTGTGCCCGATGTCGTGGCCGAGGGCCATCGCTTCGACCAGGTCTTGATTGAGGCCGAGGGCGAGCGCGATCGAGCGGCCGATCTGGCTCACCTCGAGGATGTGCGTGAGCCGCGTGCGGTAGTGGTCGCCGATGGGCGCGAGGAAGACCTGCGTCTTGTGCTTCGTCCGGCGGAACGGCTTGCTGTGGATGATGCGGTCGCGGTCGACCTGGAACGCCGTGCGCGTGGGCGACGGCTCCTCGGGGCGGTCGCGCCTCGCCTGGGCCGAGCGCGTGGCGTGGGGCTCGAGGAGCCCGTCCTCGCCGCGCTCGAGCCGCTCGCGGACCCGCAGCGCCGTGACCTGCCGCGTCCGCGAGAGCGCGGCGCTCACGCTCGTCTGGGTGGCCACGCGTACAGCGTAGATCGGGCCTACGATCACGGGCCATGCGTGTCGGCGTCCAGCTGCCCGAGGTCGAGCGCGAGGTGCGCTGGGCCGAGGTCGCCGCGATCGCGCGCGCCGCCGAGCGCACCGGCTACGACTCGGTGTGGGTCGGCGACCACCTGCTCTACCGCGGCGACGGCCGCGCCGAGCGCGCCCCGTGGGACGCCTGGACGGAGCTCGCGGCGCTCGCCGCGGTCACCTCGCGCGTGCGCCTCGGGCCGCTCGTCGCCGCGACGCCGTTCCACCCGCCCGGCGCGATCGCCCGGATGGCCGCGTCGATCGACGAGATCAGCGGAGGCCG
>VGOU01000128.1 GCA_016875795.1 Chloroflexota bacterium
CGCGAGCGGCATAGCCTTCCCCGCCAAGGGCACGAAGTTCAACATCGGGCGTGTGGTACGTTACCGCCGAAGTGACAAAACGCAGAACTTCACCCGCACCGTCCCCCGCGGATCCACCGCTGGATCGAGAGGAACTGGCCCGGAGTATCCGCGCGCTGAAGGCGCGACTGGACGCGTACCCCCCGGCGACACCGGAACAGGAAGCGGAAGCGGAGCGCTGGTTCCGCGAGCAGTCGAAGAAGAACGGGAACAAGGGGAAGACGATCATCTGGTCCCGCTAGAGCCCGAGTGGCCAAGCGTCCAGGGACTGAGGACGATTGGTGGTCGATTCCTCCCGATCCATGCGACTCCCCTGACGAAGGCCGTACTCATGATTCGCTACATCCAGGACGTATTGGATGGGAAGCGCGTCCTTCAGCCCGGGGAGGCGGCCGCGCTCGCGGCCGCGGAGGCGGCCTTCGGCGACTGGCCGATACTCAAGCGCTACATCGAGGACGTATTGGCTTCGAAGCGCGTCCTTCAGCCCGGGGAGGCGGCCGCCCTGCGCCTCGACGATGCGCCGGCACTCAGCGGGGACGAGGTCAGACTCAGCACGCTGCAGCCGGGCGAAGAGTTCATGTTCGACGGCGAGCGCTGGCGCGTGACCAGAGGGCGCAGCAATGCAGGGAACGTCAGGGTGGAGAAGGTCAGCGCGAGCGGCGAGCCCCAAGGCGAGTGGTGGCGGGAGTACTCGCCAGACCTCGTCGTGACTTACGCTCCGTCAGGCGAGCAGTTGCCGTTCCCGTGGACGGACCTACCGGACGTGGTACCGGGCGCGGCGATACTCGCGCCCGAGCCGAAGCGCGGATGGAAGCAGGTAGCTGTGCCAGTGCTTATCAGGCGCGACATTTATCGAGACATCGAGGTCGGTAGGAAGATGCCGTGCCCGATGTGCGGACGGCACGAGGTGCGGCCGTTCATGTACGGGCTCAGCCCTCTGGAGGGGACGGTGAACATCTCACACGACGACGTCCGGTTTGGAGGCTGCGACATCTTCTCGGACTCGCCATCGTGGGGCTGCAAGGCGTGCGGGCACGAGTGGTAGCTGCCGGGGGTGGTGGGATGGCCTGCGGGGACGAGGCCATGGCGTTCGCGATACCTGCTCAGACAGGCGGTACCGAACATCGCTTGCGCGCGGACGCCGGTAGCGTGTTGGCATGAAGAAGGCCTGAAAGACATCGGTCTCCCGGGAGAAGGAGCCTTGGCTGACGGTCAGCGACGCGATCAGCGACTTCACGATGTCGCGTGCCACCGTGTATAGGTTGATCGACGAGGGGAAGATCGAGACCGGACGACGTCTGGGCGATCGTCGGACGTATCTGCTGTTCGACGACCTCCAGAGCGCACGAGAGATCCGGCCGGTCGCTCCGAAGGCGCGGACACGGAAGGCAGGGCGCTAGGCGAGATCGCCCCGCGTCCCGTTAGCCACTGGCTCGCGCAGGACACTCCGCGTCGCAGGCTGCCGGATCGTGCGGCCTCTCGATGACGGTCTCGACCGTGTGCCGCGTCGTGCCGTTCTCGCGGTCCTCCGGTTGCTCGATCTCGACGTCGAGCCGGTCGACTCCTATTCTGGTTGCTGGGCTACGGGCGGGGTCCAGGCTTGCGAGGCGGTCCTGGCGTCGGCTCGCGCACCGCGGCGGAGCTCGGAGAGACGGGCGCTGAACGGGTGCGCCGCGTTGCCCTCAAGGTTCAGGGGGAGGCTCACCGTGGCCAGGAGGTAGCGCTCAAGGGCCGCCGGCTCTGGCGTCTGGATCCAGCAAACGCGCGCGCACGCGCGCATCCACGCGGACAGCGCCTGCTCTCCCTCGCCGAAGGTCAGACGCGCGCCCGTACTGGCGCGTCGTAAGCGGATGCGTAGGGCATCCGCCATCACGCAGCCGAGCGTGAGCCGGAGCGTCGATCCGTCCGCGTGCCCGCGGAAGTGGTATCGCAGCCGCGTCCGCAGGTTCTGCGAGCTGGTCCGCGCGACGAACGATCTGGGCGAGATCCCGACGTACAAGAGGGTGTGGTCGCCGGAACGGACGCACCCGTTCACGGGCACGCCCGTCGGGGCAGGAGCGAAGTACCACGCGTACACGCCCGGTGAGGCCGGGACCGCTGACGGTCGCCCCAGGACCTCGTCCGCGGCCCAAAGCCGCGGCGGTCGAAGGAGGACGTCCGCGAGACCGGCCGGGTCGATCACGGCACGAGGGTACGGGCGGGAACGCCTGCTGCCCGCCACCACTTACTTTCTGATCGGTCACCCAATGGTTCACCCACGCGCGCCCAGGTGCGCGCCGTGGCCTTATGTGTGCGGATCCTCAGGAGAATGAACTGTGCCGAGGGCCGGACTTGAACCGGCGACACATGGTTCTTCAGACCATTGCTCTACCAGCTGAGCTACCTCGGCGTGGGGACCTCCATCTTAGTAGGACGGATCCTGCCGCGGCTGCCCCGGACGCGGGCTCCCGGTGGGCTGCGCACCCTCGAGGAGCACCTCGACGCCGCGCTGATCGCGGAAGAGCGCGTCGAGCAGCCGCAGCGCCTCCTCCGGCGAGAGGCGCGAGCGGAACTGCCGCAGCGCCTCGGCCAGGCTGGGTCCCGTCTGCTCGCCCGTGGAGCTCGGCGGACCGGACGCCTGCGGGCCCTCGCTTCCCGGCTGGCCGGGCTGCGGCTCGCCGGTGCCGGGGCTCGCGCCGGGCTGCGGTGACGCGCCGCTCGGAGCTTTCTGACCCTCGCCGGGCGGGCCCGATGCGCCCGGCGACCCGGACGCATCCGGCATCGGCTGGCCGCCCTGCGGCTGCTGCTCCTGCGGCCGGAGAATGCGGTCGATGATCTCGATGTTGAACTTCGCGTCGCGGTCGGCGGGCGCGATGCGCAGCGCGTCCTTGTACGCCTCGCGCGCCTCCTCGAGCTTGCCCAGGCGGAAGAGCGTGTTGCCGCGCTGGTAGAGCGCGACCGCGCGCACGCTCGCCGTGCTCTCGCGCGCGCCCGTCTCGTACGACGCGAGCGCCTCGTCGTAGCGGCCGAGCATGTGCAGCGCGTTCCCCGCGTTCACGTGCAGCTCGGGCGTGTCCGGACGCTCCCTGATGAGCGCGCGGTAGCGCCCGAGCGCGCCGTTCGGATCACCCTCGAGGTACAGGCGGTCGGCGTCGCTCGCGCTCACCGGGGAGCACGCGCTCGACACGAGGGCGGCCGCGACGAGGGCCGGCAGGGCGCGCGCCGCGAACGCCGGCAGCGCGAGGCGGCGACGCGCCCGCACCGCCGGCATGCGCAGCCAGCTCGGGCGCGGCATCCCGCGCCGCTCCGAGACGAGGCCTTCGATGACGAGGAGGAGGATCGCGAGCGCGAGGAACGGCTGGTAACGGTCGTCGGGGAGCGTCCCGCCCTCGACCTCGCCGACCGACGTCGCGTCGAGGCGCGCGAGCTCCGTCGCGACCTCGTTCACGGTCTTGTAGCCCTTCAGGCGCCAGTACCTGCCTTCGGACCGCTCCGCGAGCGACCGCAGCGGCGGCTCCATGAGCCTGCTCACGATCTGCTCGCCGCTCGCGCGCTGCAGGTAGCCGGTGAAACGCCCGCTGCGGTCGTACGTCGGGATCGGGCCGCCCGAGGGCGTGCCGACGCCGATGGCGAACACGCGGATGTTGCGCGACCGCAGCGCCTCGACGTCGGGCGCCTGTGCCGCCGTCGTGTCCTCGCCGTCGGTGAGGAGGATCACGGCTTTGCGCCGGGCGCTCTCGCGCGCTTCCTGCGAGAACGCCTTCAGCGCGGCGTCCACGCCGGAGCGCAGCGACGACCCGCCCGGCGGGCGGAACGCGGTCGTCACCGAGTCGAGCGTCTCGCCGAGCACGCGCGGATCGGCCGTCGCCGGGTAGCGCGTGATGCCCTCCCCCGCGAAGAGGACGAGCGCGACCCGGCTCTGCTTCAGGTCGTCGCCGAGGCGCTGGACGAACTGCTTCGCCGCGCGCAGGCGGTCCGGGTCGACGTCGCGCACGGCCATGCTCTGCGACACGTCGAGCGCGATGACGACGTCCACGCCGCTCTGCGTCACGTTCCGCTCGACGACGTCGACGTACGGCCCCGTCAGGGCGACGACGACGAGCGCGAGCGACGCGAGCCCGAGCCCGAGCTTCAGGCGCCGGCGCGCGCCGCTGACGGACGCGAGCTCCGCGCCGCGGCCGGCGAACGCGCGCACCGCGCGGCGGCGGCGCGCCTCCGCCCAGAGGGCGAGCAGCGCGAGGAGGAGGAGGACGGCAAGCAGCGGGATCGCCTCGGGACGCACGAGCGACAGCTGTCCGATCACGGCGTCCTCCGCAGGAGCGTGAGCCCGAAGAGCATCTCGAGGACGAGGACGAGCGCGCCCGCGAGGAGGAACGGGAGCATGACGTCCTCGTACGCCGCGTACTCCGTGCGGACGCCGATGCGCGTGCGCTCGAGCTGCGCGATGTCGTCGTAGATCCGCTTCAGCGCGGTCTCGTCCGTCGCCGCGAAGTACTGGCCGCCCGTCGACTCGGCCATGTCGCGCAGCTCGGCCTCGTTCACCGGGACCGACCCGCGCTGCACCTCCGATCGCAGGATCGCGCCGATGGTGTACACGCGGACGCCGATGAGCCGCGCGGCCTTCGCCGCGTCCGCCGGCGTGATCTGGCCAACGTTGTTCTCGCCGTCGGTGAGCAGGATCGCGACCTTCGACCTCGCCGTGGACTCGCGAAGGACGTTCAGCCCGGTCGCGAGGCCCATCCCGATCGCGGTCGCGCCGCCGACGAGGCGGCCGGACTCGATCGGCGCGGTGAGCTCCTGCAGCGCCTTGTGGTCGAGCGTGAGCGGCGAGAGGAGGAGCGCGTCGCTGCCGAAGATGACAAGCCCCGCCCGGTCGTTCCGGAGGCCGCCGACGAACTCCGTGACGACGCGCTTCACCGCGGCGAGCTTCGTCGCGCCGTTGCGGCCGAAGCCCGGCGTCGTCATCGATCCGGACACGTCCAGGACGATCGCGATGTCGATGCCCTCGGCCGAGATCTCGGACGCCCGCACGACCTGTGGCCGCGCGAGCGCGGCGATGAGGAGCACGAGGGCGAGCGCCCGCAGGATGATGAGCGCCGGCCGGAGGCGCGTGCGCCAGCCGCGGCGGCGGCCCGGGATGAGCGAGAGCGACGAGAAGAGGAGCGCGCCGCCCGAGCGGCGCTCGCGCGCGAGGGCGATCCACGCGAGCGCGGGTACCACGAAGAGCAGCGCGAGCACGACCGGGTCGGCGAACCTCACGACGGAGCCGAACGCGTCGAAGGTCATGCCGTCGCCCCCGTGCTGATGAGCTCGTACTCCTCGGCCACGACGGACTTGCGCATGAGCTCGATGAGGTCGCGCATCGACCGCTTCGCCTGCGCGGGCGAGACGTGGCGCTCCTCGTAGCGGACCGACTCGGCGTCGGCGAGGACCTCGCACAGGAGCTGGGCGGCGCTCCCGCCCACGCCGCTGTGCTCGAGCTCGCGCCGCAGCTCGCGCGCGGTGCGCGCCTCGGCGGCGAGGCCGTAGCGCCGGGCGACGAACGAGCGCACCGCCGCGCTGACGAGCTCGTAGTGCTCGCGCGTCCGCCCCTTCTCCGGGAGGCCGAGCTCGAGGAC
>VGOU01000129.1 GCA_016875795.1 Chloroflexota bacterium
CGCGCCGGCGACGAGCGGCGCCGCGAAGAACGACATGTGCCCGCCGGTCGTGTGCAGCCCCATGACCGCGCCGCGGCCGCGCTCGGGGAACGCGCGCGAGATGAGCGCGACGGCGGGCGCGTGGTACGTGCCCGAGATGATCCCCATCAGGACGAGCACGACAAGGAGCTGCCAGAACGCGCCGGTGAGCGCGAGGGCGATGCTCGAGAGGCCGAGGAGGACGAGCCCGCCGGCGAGGACGGCGCGCGAGCCGATGCGGTCGGCGAGGACGCCGAGGGGCGCGTTCGCGAGGCCGACGCTGAGCGAGAACGCCGAGACCGCGAGCCCCTGCTGCGTGTACGACAGCGCGAACGTGTCGCGGATGAGCGGGAGGAGCGGGCTGAGGAGCGAGTTCGTCACGTGGTGCGAGAAGTGCGCGACGGCGAACCCGAAGATCGCGGCCTTGCCGATGGGGAGGTCGCCTCCCGCCGCCTTCGGCGGGATCGCCTCTTCCGGCGTCGTGTCCGCCGCGCCGGTCACAGCGCGGCCAGCTCGTCCAGCGTCATGCCCACGAGCGCATTGTCGATGAGGCGCGCGCGGCCCACACGGCAGGCGAGCGACACGACCGCGCGCTCGGCCCGGCCCTCGACCTCGCGGAGCGTGACCGGGTCGGCGACGGAGACGTACTCCGCCGCGAGGCCCGCGGCGGCGAGGGTGCTCGCGACCCATTCACGCAGACGCCGCGCGCCGCGCTCGCCGCGCTGCCACTCGGCCTCGGCGACGTGCAGGCCGCGCGAGAGCGCGAGCGCGCCGCGGCGCTCCTCCGCGGAGAGGTACGCGTTGCGCGACGAGAGCGCGAGGCCGCCGGCCGCGCGCACGATCGGGCAGGGCACGATGCGCACCGGGAGCGCGAGGCCGCGGACCATCGTCTGGATGACGCGCAGCTGCTGGAAGTCCTTCTGCCCGAAGTACGCCCGCGTCGGCGTCGCCATGCCGAAGAGCTTCGCGACGACGGTGCACACGCCCGTGAAGTGGCCCGGCCGCGCCGCGCCCTCGAGGCGCGCGGCGATGTCGCCCGGCACGACGCGGGTGTCGTCGCCGGGCGGGTACATCTCCTCCACGCTCGGGACGAAGGCCGCCGCGCAGCCTGCCGCCTCGAGGAGCGCGAGGTCGCGCTCGTCGCTCCGCGGGTACGCGGCGTAGTCCTCGCCCGGGCCGAACTGCGTGGGGTTGACGAAGATCGAGGCGACCGCGCGCTCGCTCTCGCGCACGGCGCGCTCCACCAGGGCGACGTGGCCCTCGTGCAGCGCGCCCATCGTGGGCACCAGCCCGACCTCGCCCGCGGTCGCGCGCCACTCACGGAGCTCGCGCACCGAGCGCAGCACGCGGACGCCCACGGCGCTAGTCACGGCGCGCGCGGTACTCGGGGATCGCCGCCATCGGCGGCCGCTCGACCGAGACGACGTCGTGCACGTCGAGGTGCAGTCCGCCGCCGTCGCCGGGACGGATGAGCTTCATCGTGGCGTTCGCATCCTCCCACAGCCGCTCGCCGCGCGCATCGCCGACGCGCTTCATCGCGACCTGCGGGATCTCGAACGCCTGCTTCGAGAGCGCGTACAGGTCCTGGTTGCGGTGGAGGCGCTGCTTCATGTCGACCTGCGCCATGGCGCCGAGCCCCGCGCGCTGCAGCGTGTCGACGAGCAGGCCGGTCTCGACGCCGCACGCGCTGAAGAAGGGGAGCTGCTCGGGGAGCGCGCGGCGCCCGCCCTGCCCGCCCGAGAGGGGCTGCACGATGCCCGGCAGCTCGGGGAAGAAGAGGTTGAGGAGCGGCCGCGCCGTGAGCTCGGTGACGCGGCCGCCGCCGGTCGCGCGCGTCCCGCCGCCGACGCGCGGCGGGCGGCGGTAGAAGGCCTTCACGAACTGCAGCTCGGGCCGCAGGAGGAGCGGGCCGACGATCCCGTAGATGGACTTGGGGTGGAAGCTCGTGATGTCCGTGTCGCACCACACGACGAGGTCGCCCCGCGTCACGCACAGGCTCTTCCACATCGCCTCGCCCTTGCCCCGGTACGAGCCGTGCGCCGCGAGGACGCGCTGGTGCACGCGCACCGTCGCGCCCTCCTCGCGCGCGATCTCGCGTGTGCGGTCGCCGCTGTCCGAGTCCATGACGACGAGCTCGTCGGCGAGCGGGAAGCGCTCGACGAGCCGCGTGCGGATCGCGCGCACGATCTTCCCGATGGTCGCCTCCTCGTCCAGCGCCGGGAGGACCGCCGAGACGCGCAGGCCCTGCCCGGGGTCGCCGACGTGGAGGAGCGTCAGGCTCGCGCCGCGCGCGCTCGCGAACGCGACGGCGAGCTGCACCGCGAGCGTCGCGCAGCGCCCGCCGCGCGGAAGAGGGTGCCGACGACCTGGCGGAACATCGGCCGAGGTCGCTGCCGGGGTCCTTCGGGTCGTGGATCTTCGCCCCGAGGAACGCCTGCGCGACCCGCGCGCGCCGCACGAGGGCCGTCGTCGTCGCGTAGATGTCGATGCCGAGGCGCGACGTCGCTCTCCCGCACGCTCCCGCCGAGCGCGCCTCCCTCGAGGAAGGCCGCCGCGGGGCTGCCGTCGAAGGCGAACTCGCCGCAGATCGGCTGGCGGACGCGCAGGCCTTGCAGCGCGCGCGTGACGGATAGGCGATGGTGTTCGTGATCGTGCCGTCGTGCTCGTGCCGCGCGTACAGCGGCGCGACGTGGTCGGCCTGCCCGGCCGCGACCGGGCCGAGGAGGCGCTCCGTCCACTGCGGCGTGATGCTGCGCAGGCCGCTGTCGACGACGGCGACCGCGCGCGCCGAGCCGCTCCGCGGCCTCGAGGATGGCGCGGAACGCCGACCCCTTCCCGGGGAGCCCGCGGTACGCGCCGACGATGCCGGGGTGGTCGCCGAGCGCCGCGCGGACCGCGTCGGGGGTGCCGCCGTCCGGCCCGCCGTCCGCGTTCACGATCGCGGCGCGCATGTGGCCGAACGAGGCGCGCGGCCCCTGCACGACCGTCCGCACGACGTGCCCGACGGTGGCCGCGTTCCGGTACGAGGGGATCCCGACGACGATGTCGGCCGACTCCACGTGGCCGGGCGCCGCCGTCATGGGGTCATCGAGCGCGGTCGCGTTCCGCATGTGCCCTCCGGCCCGCCTTCCCGCTCGCTCTCGGCCATGATAGCCACGTGTTCAGCGCGATCGAGGAGCGGCTCATCCCGCTCCTCGAGCAGATGTACGCGACGATCGGGTACCCCGGGCTCGCGGGGATCGTGGCCTTCGAGAACATCTTCTTCTTCCTCCCGGTCCCGTCCGAGGTCGTGCTCCCGCTCGCCGGTTGGATGGTCGGACGGGGGGTCGCGGAGCCGGTCACCGGCGCGCCGTGGTCGTTCCCGCTCGCGGTCGCGAGCGCCACGCTCGGGTCGCTCATCGGCGCGCTCGTCCTGTACGCCGTGTCCGCCGCCGGCGCGCGCCCGCTCCTCGAGCGCTACGGCCGCTACGTCCTCATCGGCGAGCACGACCTCGACGTCGCGGACCGCTGGTTCGCGCGCTACGGCGACCTCGCCGTGCTGGTCGCACGCGTCGTGCCGATCGCGCGCAGCGCCATCTCCATCCCCGCGGGGATCTCGCGGATGCCGCTCGGTCGGTTCGTCGTCTTCACCGTCGCGGGGTCGCTGCCGTGGAACGTCGCGCTCATCGGCGGCGGCCTCGTCCTCGGCGAGCACTGGGACGCCGTGCGCGAGTGGATCAAGCCGCTCGAGTACGTCGCGTACGCGCTCGTGCTCGCGCTCGTGGCGCTCTTCCTCTGGCGCCAGCTGCGCTCCCGCCGCGACGGCGCGTGAGCGAGCTCCTCGGCGCCCTCGGCGACCTCGACCGGCGCCTCTACCTCGCCGTCGTCGGCTCGCGCCACGCCGTCACCGCGGAGCTCGCCGTGGGGCTCGCGTTCGCGAACCTCTTCGGCCTCGTCTGGTGGCTGTTCGGCCTCGCGGGCCTGCGCGCGCGCGGCGTCGGGCGGCGCGGGTGGGCGATCGTCCTCACCATCCTCTTCGGCGGCGCGCCGGCGTGGATCACCGCCGACGTCCTGAAGGCCGTGTTCCAGCGGCCGCGCCCGTTCACGACGATCCCCGGCGTCGAGGTCCTCATCCCGCCGCCCTCGTCGTACTCGTTCCCCTCGGGCGACACCGCCGGCGCGTTCGGCGCGGCGGTCGCGCTCGGCCACGCGCTGCCGCGCCTGCGCTGGCCCGCGCTCGTCATCGCGTCGGGCATCGCGCTCGCGCGCGTCGCGACCGGCGTGCATTACCCGGGCGACATCCTCGGCGGCGCGGCCCTCGGCACCGCGTTCGGCATGGCCTCGCCCTCCGTCGTCGCGGAGCTCCTGCGGCGCCTCCCGTGGACGATCCACGTCGTCCCGCACACGCACTGGGACCGCGAGTGGTACTCGCGCTTCGAGGACTACCGCGGCCGGCTCGTGCGCATGGTGCGCCGGCTCCTCGACCTCATGGAGCGCGACGAGCGCTTCGCGCAGTTCACGTTCGACGGCCACACCATCTGGATCGAGGACCACCTCGGCGTCCATCCCGAGGACCGCCCGCGCATCGAGCGCCTCGTGCGCGGCGGCCGCCTCCTCATCGGCCCCTGGTACGTCCTCGCCGACTACCTCCTCGTCTCGGGCGAGTCGATCGTGCGGAACTTCCAGGAGGGGCTCCGCGTGGCGGGCACGTTCGGGCGCGCTATGCGCGTGTGCTACGTCGCCGACCCGTTCGGCCACCCCGCGCAGATGCCGCAGGTCGTCCGCGGGTTCGGGTACACGAAATACGTCTTCGCGCGCGGCGTGGGCGACGAGGGCGAAGAGCTCGGCAGCGAGTTCAAATGGGAGGCGCCGTCGGGCGACCGCATCGTCGCGTCGCACCAGGTCGCGCACTACGACAACGCGCTCGCGCTCGTCGGCGAGCGCGAAGAGAGCCCGGCGGCGCTGCGCGCGCGCGTGCGCCGGCTCCTCCCGCGGCTCATGCGCGCGACCGTGCCGTACGCGCAGACCGACAGCCTCCTCTTCATGGTCGGCACCGACCACACCGAGCCGTACGAGCGGCTGCCCGAGGCCGTCGAGGCGATCCGCGCGGCGCAGCCCGCGTCGCGGCCGCTCATCACCGGCCTCGAGGCGTTCGGCCTCGCGCTGCCGGTGCCGCCGGGCGTCCTCTCCGGCGAGATGGTCGCGGGGAAGTACCGGCCGATCCTGCGCGGCGTGAACTCGACGCGCGTGTGGATCAAGCAGCGGAACGCCGAGTGCGAGCGCCTCCTGCTCGAGCGCTGCGAGCCGCTCGACGCGCTCGCCGGCGGGACCGAGCGCGAGCGCATCCGCGAGCTGTGGCGGACGCTCCTAGAGAACCACCCGCACGACTCGATCTGCGGGTGCGGCATCGACGACGTCCACGACCTCGACATGCGGCCGCGCTTCGACCGCGTGCTCGCCGAGGGCGCGCGCATCGCGGACGCGCTCGCGGCGCGCCTCGCCGGGGAGGGGAGCGCGCCGGTGGTGTGGAGCGCGCTGCCGTGGGCGCGCGACGCCGTCGCCGAGATCGTCGGCCGGCCGACCCTCGTGCGCTGCGCGGGCCTCGGCGTCGCGCCGCTCGCGCGCGC
>VGOU01000130.1 GCA_016875795.1 Chloroflexota bacterium
CTCGTCGCCGAGGCGCGCGCCTTCTACGTCGCGCAGCCGGTGACGGGCGAGCACGTCGCGGTGCTCGCGCGCTGGTCGCCGCGCGAGGGCGCCCCCGAGTGCGAGGTCGTCCCGCTCCCGCCGTTCACGGCGCCGGTGTGGGGCTACAGCGCGGCGTGCCCCGCCGCCGTGGAGCTCGCGGGCTCGCCGGTGTTCGGTCCGCGCGGCGAGCCGATCGCCGCTCCGCGCTCCCTCGCTCGATATCTTGTCTCGGTGGACCGCGACCGCGTCGTCGTGAACGTCTCGCGCGAGATCCGCGAGCACGGCGCGACGCCGCAGCCGAAGGTCGCGCCGCTCGGGACGCCATGACCGGGCGCCCCTACGAGGTCGTCATCGGCATCGAGACGCACGTCGAGCTCGCGACGCGCTCGAAGATGTTCTGCGGCTGCAACGCGCGCTGGTTCGGCGCGCCGCCGAACACGCTCGTGTGCCCGGTCTGCCTTGGGCTGCCCGGCGCGCTCCCCGTGCCGAACCGCCGCGCCATCGAGCTGTCGATCCGGGCCGGGCTCGCGCTGCACTGCGAGGTCCCCGGGCACACGAAGTTCGACCGCAAGAACTACATCTACCCCGACCTCCCGAAGGGCTACCAGATCTCGCAGTACGACCTCCCTCTCAACACGGGCGGATGGCTCGAGATCCCCGCCGACGGCGGCGGGACCAAGCGCGTTGGCATCGTCCGCGCCCACCTCGAGGAGGACACCGGCAAGCTCATCCATGCGGGCAGCCACTCGCTCGTGGACTTCAACCGCTCCGGCGTGCCGCTCCTCGAGATCGTGAGCGCGCCCGACCTCTCGTCGGTGACCGAGGCGCTCGCGTACGCCGAGGCGCTGCGGGAGATCCTCATCCACTCCGGGGTGTCCGAGTTCCGCCTCGAGGAGGGCGCCGCGCGCTTCGACACGAACGTGTCGATCCGGTTCACCGAGGGCGGCGAGGTGCGCTGGCCGCCGCAGAGCGAGATCAAGAACCTCAACTCGCTGCGCGCCCTCGAGCAGGCGGTGACGTTCGAGTCGCAGCGCCTGTGGGAGGACTGGCAGGCCGCCGGCGAGCTGCGCACGCGCAAGGCGAAGATCACGGTGGGCTGGAGCCCCGAGACGGGCCGCACGTTCCTGCAGCGGCGCAAGGAGGAGGCCGAGGACTACCGCTACTTCCCGGAGCCCGACCTCGTCACGTACGCGACCGCGCGCGAGACGGTGGAGGCCATCCGCGCGGCGCTCCCCGAGATGCCCGAGGCGCGCCGCGCGCGCTTCACGGCGGAATACGGCCTGTCCGACTACGACGCGCGGATCCTCGTGTCGGAGCCGCCGCTCGCGGCGCTCTTCGAGTCCGCCGTGAGGGAGGGCGGCGCGGACGCCAAGGCGGCCGCGAACTGGATCGCCGGCGAGGTGCTGCGCTCCCTCAGGGAGAAGGGTCTGCGCTCGAGCGAGATCCCCATCCGGCCGCTCCAGCTCGCGGGTCTCGTGCGCCTCGTCACGTCGCGCGAGATCACGACGAGGGTGGCGAAGGAGGTCTTCGCCGAGATGTGGGCGAGCGGCGCGGACGCGGCGGCGATCGTGGAGGCCCGCGGCCTGCGCCAGGTCTCGGACGAAGGCGAGATCGCGCGGGTGGTCGACGACGTCATCGCGACCGAGACGAAGGCGGTCGCCGACTACCGGGGCGGCAACAAGCGCGCGATCGAGGCGCTCTTCGGCAAGGTGATGGGGCGGATGAAGGGGAAGGGCGACCCGCAGGTCGTGCGAAGGCTGCTCGCGGAGAAGCTCGGCCCCTAGCGGTGGCCGCGGCGCTGCGCGAGGTGGTCGCGCCGTCCGCGCTCACGCGGGCGCTCCTCCTCGCGGTGGCGCTCCTCGCGGCGGCCACGCTGCCGCACCAGACGAAGTACTGCGCCGAGCGCGACCCCTCCTCGATCCCGGTCCTGAACGTCCTCACGCGATGGGACGCCGTCGCGTACCTGTGGATCGCGCGCGACGGCTACTCGGCCGGGACCGCGGACACGCCGCCGACGACCGCGTACTCGCCGCTCCTGCCCGCCTTGATGCGCGTCCTAGCCGCGCTCGCGCGGCCGTTCGGCGTCCTGCTCATCGTGCCCCTCGCCATCGAGCGCTGGCGCGCGCACCGCGGCGGGCAGCGCCTCGGCCCGGACGCGCTCGCCGTCGCCGCGCCGGCGCTCGCGTTCGCGGGGTGGCAGGCGTACCTCTACGCCGTCACCGGCGACCCGCTGCGGGCACTGACGGCGCAGGAGGCGTACCTCCGGCGGCCGACCGCGCCGTGGGAGGCGGTCGCGGCGCTCTTCGACCAGCGCGCGTACGGCGAGCCGTGGTCGGTGCTCGCGCCACTCGGCCTCATCGCGGCGCTCGTCGTCGTGTCGTGGCGCGCGCTCTCGCCGAGCCTGGCCGCATACCCGACGGCGACGCTCGTGCTCGCGCGCTCCACCGGGACGCTGCTCTCGTTCCCGCGGTACGCGCTCGCGATCCTGCCGGCGTTCCCCGTCCTCGGCGCCGCCGGACGCCACCGCGGCGTCCACTACGCCTACCCGCCCGTCGCGACGCTCCTCGCCGCGCTCTTCACCGCGAAGCACGCGACGTGGCGGTGGGTGGCGTAGCCACCGGCGAGAGCGACGCCCACAGGTACAGCGAGGCCATGGAGCGGTAGGGGCGCCACGGCTCGGCGATCCGCTCGAGGTCGCGTGGCGTCGGGTCGCTCACGCGGTACGCGCGCTCCACGGCCCGCTTCAGGCCGAGGTCGCCGACCGGGACGACGTCGGGCCGCCGCAGGTGGAAGATCAGGAACATGTCCGCGGTCCAGCGGCCGAGGCCCTTCACCGCGGTGATCGCCTCGCGGACCTCGTCATCGTCGAGGCGCTGAGGGCGCTCGAGGTCGAGCTCGCCGCGCAGCACGTGACGCGCGAGGTCGCGCACGTACTCCACCTTCGCCTCGGAGAGCCCGCACGCGCGGAGCGTCGCGCGGCGCATGCGCAGAAGCTGCTGCGGTGCGGGGGAGCGGCCGCCGCTCGCTCCCTTGATCCTCTCGAAGATCGAGTTCGCCGCGGCCACGGAGAGCTGCTGGCCGACGATCGAGCGGAGGAGGGAGCCGTAGGGGTCCTTCGGGCGGAGGCTCGTCCAGCGGGAGATGTCGAGCGGCCCGACGGCGTCGATGACGGCGCGGAGCACGGGGTCACGGCGGCGCAGGCGCGAGACGGGGAGGCGCGTGCGCCAGGCCGTGCTAGCCGAGGCGGTCGTACCCCGGAAGCGTGAGGAACTCGACGAAGTCCTTGGACAGCGCGACCTGCTCGAAGAGCTCGGCGGCCTCGGCGTAGCGGCCCTCCGAGTACGAGTCGTCGCCCACCGCCAGCCGCACCTTGTCGAGCTCCTCGCGTTCGACCTGCCGCACGAGGTCCTCGGTGATCCGCGGGCCGCCGGTGATGGACGCGCCGTGGCGCACCCACTGCCAGACCTGCGAGCGCGAGATCTCGGCGGTCGCGGCGTCCTCCATGAGGTTGTTGATCGCGGCGGCGCCGGTGCCGCGCAGCCACGACGCGATGTACTGGATCCCGACGCTCACGTTCGTGCGCAGCCCGGCGTCCGTGATCGTCCCGCCGGGCACGCGGATGTCGAGGATCTGCGACGCCGTCACGCTCACGTCGGGTCGCTGGCGGTCGAGCTGGTCGCGCCTCGCGCCGAGTATGCGGTCGAATTCCTCCATCGCGGTGGGGACGAGGTCGGGGTGCGCCACCCACGTGCCGTCGAAGCCGTCGTTCGCCTCGCGCTGCTTGTCGTCGCGGACCTTAGCGAGCGCCTGCTCGTTCACGGCGGGGTCGCGGCGCGACGGGATGAACGCGGCCATGCCGCCGAGGGCGAACGCGCCGCGCCTGTGGCACGTCTGCACGAGCAGCTCCGTGTACGCCCGCATGAACGGCACGGTCATCGTCACCTGGATGCGGTCGGGGAGGACGTAGTCGGCGCGCTGGTCGAACTTCTTGATGAGGCTGAAGATGTAGTCCCAGCGTCCGGCGTTCAGGCCGCCGGAGTGGTCGCGCAGCTCGTACAGGATCTCGTCCATCTCGAAGGCCGCGGTGACGACCTCGATGAGGACCGTCGCTTTGACCGTCCCGCGCGGGATCCCGAGCGCGTCCTGCGCGAAGCTGAAGACGTCGTTCCAGAGGCGCGCCTCGAGGTGGCTCTCCGTCTTCGGCAAGTAGAAGTACGGGCCGCTGCCGCGCTCGAGCAGGATGCGCACGTTGTGGAAGAAGTACAGGCCGAAGTCCATGAACGCGCCGGCGATCGGCCGGCCGTCCACCTGGAGGTGCTTCTCCGGAAGGTGCCACCCGCGCGGCCGGACGACGAGCGTCGCCGTCTCGGCGTTCAGCTGGTAGCGCTTGCCCTCCGGGCTCGTGAAGTCGATCTCGCGCCGGATCGCGTCGGTGAGGTTCGCCTGGCCGGAGACCATGTTGTCCCAGGTCGGGGTGTTCGCGTCCTCGAAGTCGGTCATGAACACGGACGCGCCCGAGTTGAGGGCGTTGATGACCATCTTGCGGTCGGTCGGCCCCGTGATCTCGACCTTGCGCACCTCGAGGTCGCGCGGGACCGGGGCGACCTTCCAGTCCGCGGCGCGGACGCTCGCCGTCTCCTTCAGGAAGCCGAGCGTGCCGCCGCGCTTCAGGGCCGCCCAGCGCTGCTGCCTCGCGGCGAGGAGCGCGTCGCGGCGCGGCCCGAACTCGCGCTGGAGCCGCTCGACGAAGGCGAGCGCGTCGGGCGTGAGGACGCGCTCGGCGTCGCTCACGCGGGGACCGCGGACCTCCATCTCCGTCACGGCCATCGGCGCGCAAGATCGTAGCGTTCCGGGCGGCATGGATGACCGGGCGTTCCGCATGCCGCAAGATGCGCAGGGATGAACGGGGCGCTCCTCGGCGCGACGACCTTCGCCGCGATCGGCGTCCTCTTCCTCCTCGCAGCGATCCGCGGCTTCACCTCGAGCCTGTACATGACGCTCTTCAGCAGCGTCGCGAACGAGACGGTCGGCCTCATCGCGCTCGGGGTGTTCGCGGCGTCGCTGCTCGCGGGCGTCGTCGGCTGGCGCTCCGCCCCGCGGCGCGCCATCGCGTTCTCGGGGATGCTCCTCGTCGGCGCGGGGATCGTCGCGACGATCGTCCGGTGGAACTGGGGCGACATCGTGCTGTGGGGCGTCGCCGTCGTCGCAGGGACGTGGTGGATGACGCTCACGCACGCCGCGCGCGCGCGCGGCCGCTCGTCGCCGTTCGTCCTCGGGCTGCCGGCCGCGGTCGTCACTGACCTCGCGCTGCGCGCGGCCTTCCGCACCATCCCGGTGAGCGAGCTGCAGCTCCCCGTCGCGATCGCGATCACGGCGCTCGGCGCGCTCGTGTTCCTCGCCGCCGGCATCGCCGCGTTCGACGGCGACATGGAGTGGACGTCGCCGGGTCCGCGCGGCGCCGTGGCGCTCGCGGCCATCCCCGCGGTCCTCCTCGTCGGCGAGCTCGGCGCGACCGTGCCGACCGTGGCCGCGGTCGCCGGCGGGAGGGCGCTCGGCCCCGAGGGTCCC
>VGOU01000131.1 GCA_016875795.1 Chloroflexota bacterium
CACCGCCTCAGGCGAGGACCGCCAGGTGGGCTCGCGCATCGGCGCGACGATCGACCTGGCGGCGACGGACGCCGCCGTCGGGAGCGAGCTCGCCATCGCGGGGCGCTACGAGGTCGTCGGGCGCGTGGCGACGCTCGGCGCGGGCGCCATCCGCACGAAGGGCGACAAGATCCTCGCCCAGTTCGCGGGGAGCGCGGAAGAGGAGCTCGGCGCGCTCCCCTAGCGCTTGGTGAACTGAGGCGCCTTGCGCGCGCGCTTGAGGCCCGGCTTCTTCCGCTCCTTCGCGCGCGGGTCGCGCGTGAGCAGGCCGGCCTTGCGCAGCGCGCCGCGGTGCTCCGCGTCCGACTGCAGGAGCGCGCGGGCGATGCCGTGGGCGATCGCGCCGATCTGGCCGCTGAAGCCGCCGCCCTCGACCTTCACCTGCGCGTTGAAGCGGCGCGCGGTGTTCGTCACCTGGAACGGCATGAGCGCGATCTGCGAGATGGCCTCGCCGGCGAAGTACTCGTCGAGCGGCTTGCCGTTCACGACGACGCTCCCGTCGCCCGGCACGAGCCGCACGCGCGCGATCGACGTCTTCCGGCGCCCGGTGCCCTGGAAATACGGTGCGGTCTTCATCAGGCGGTGGCCCCCTCGGCGAGTTTCATCGGTTCGGGACGCTGGGCCGCGTGCGGGTGCTCGGCCCCGCTGTAGACGTAGAGCTTGCGGATCATCTTGTCGCCGAGGCGGTTCTGCGGGAGCATCCCGCGGACCGCGCGGCGGATGACCTCCTCGGGACGGCGCGCGAGCAGGCGCTCGAGCGTCTCCGAGCGGAAGCCGCCGGGGTAGCCCGAGTGCCGCGCGTACATCTTCTGCTGCAACTTCCTGCCGGTGACGCGGATCTTCGAGGCGTTGAGGACGACGACGGCGTCGCCGACGTCGAGGTGGTCGGTGAACGCGACCTTGTGCTTGCCGCGGAGCGCCGCCGCGATGCCCGTGGCGAGGCGGCCGAGCGTCGCGCCCTCTGCGTCGACGACCCACCACTTCCGCTCGATCTCGCCAGCCTTCACCGTGTACGTGCTCATCTCGCTCACCTTTGCTCGTCTTCGTCGCTCGTCTCGCCCGCGTCGCCTTCGTACTTCACCTCGACGAGGCACAGCCCCGCCGCCGGCGCGTTCGGTCCCGCCTGCGCGCGGTCCCGCGACGCCAGGATCGCCCCGATCCGGTCCGCCGCGGTGTGGCCGGTCCCGACCCACAACAGGGTACCGACGATGGCCCTGACCATGCCGCGGAGGAACCCGTTCGCCTCGATCCCGAAGCGGAGGAGCGTCCCCTCGCGCCGCCACCCGGCCACCCGGACGTCGCGCTCGGAGCGCCCCTCGAGGGGTCCGGTCGCGAACGCCGCGAAGTCGTGGCGCCCGATCAGGTCCCGCGCCGCGCGCTCCATCGCGCCCTCGTCGAGCGGCTGGGGCACCCAGTGCTCCCGGTGCCGCTCGAGCGGCTCGCGATGCGCGCCGGCCCGGATCCGGTACTCGTATGCGCGGCCCGTCGCCGAGAAGCGGGCGTGGAACGTGTCCGCCGCCTCTTCCAGGTCCCTCACCGCGATGTCCTGCGGAAGGAGGGCGTTCACCCCCCTTCGGATGACCAGCGGGTCCACCTTCGTGCCGCTCCGGAAGCTGATGACCTGTCCCGTCGCGTGGACCCCCGCGTCGGTCCGTCCCGCGAGCACGATCCGCACGGGCTCCCCCGTCACCTGGCCGAGCGCGCGCTCCAGCTCCCCCTGCACCGTCGGCGCGTTCGCCTGGACCTGCGCACCCGCGTAGCGGGTGCCGTCGTAGGCGACCGTCGCCTTATACGTCCGAGGCCTGGACCCTTCGGAAGCCGTTAACCCTCCTTGCCCTTCGAGGCCGCGGCCTTCTTCCGCTGCTGCGGGGCTTCCGCGCCTTCCTTCTTCGCGCCACCGCGGCGGAACGGCAGGCGGCGCCTGGGCTGCGCCTCTTCCTCGGCCGCGTCCTTGACCTTCCGCTCCTCCTGCGCGCTCGGCACGAGCTCGAGCTGCACGACCGGCGCGGCGTCGCCCACGCGGTGGCCGACGCGCGTCATGCGCAGGTATCCGCTGCGGCGGTCGGGGTAGCGCTCGGGGAGGTCGGTGAAGAGCTTCTCGACGAGCTCCTTCTCGGGGAGCCACGCGAGGGCGCGGCGGCGCGCGGAGAGCGTGCCGTCCTTGCCGAGGTTGATCATCCGGTCGACGAAGCGGCGGATCTCCTTCGCCTTCGCCTCGGTCGTCTTCACGCGCTCGTAGCGGAGCACGGAGACGGTGAGGTTGCGGAGCATGCCGAGCCGCTGATCCGTGGTGCGGCCGAACTTGCGCTCGTGGACCTGGTGCGGCATCTACTCGTTCTCGAGCGTTCCGCGGCCGGTGCTCACGCGCTCGCCCGCGTCGCCGCGGCGGTTGCCCTCGTCCACGTCGTCGCCGGGCTCGCCGATCTCCGTCGGCGGCTCGGTCTCGTTCAGATGGGTGACGTCGCCCTCGTCCTCGTCCGAGCCCGCGGTGCGCTCGGGCATCTCGATGAGGCCCAGCGCCGCGAGGCGCTCTTTGATCTCGTCGAGCGACTTCTTGCCGAAGTTGCGCATGCGCAGGAGCTCCTCGTCCGGGGTCTGGAGGAGCTGCCCGACCTTGGCGATGCCGTGCCGCTTCAGCGAGTTGAACGCGCGCTGCGGCAGGTCGAGGTCCTCGATGGGCATGTCCGCGACGCCGGAGGGCAGCCCCGCGCCGTCCTGGCGGGCCGGCTGCGCGAGCGCGGAGGGCGCGCGGGTGAGACCGGCGAAGAGCGAGAACTGCGAGACGAGCACCTGCGCGCCCTGCGCGACGGCCTCGTCGGGCGGCGTCGTGCCGTCCGTCCAGACCTCGATGCGGAGGCGGTCGTAGTTCGTCACCTGGCCCACGCGCGTGTTCTCGACCGTGAAGTTCACCTTCTTCACCGGCCCGAAGAGCGCGTCGATCGGGATGACCCCGATCGGCAGACCCTCGCGACGGTCGCCGGGGACGAAGCCGCGGCCGGTCTCGACCGTCAGCTCCATCCAGAGCGAGGCCTCGGGCTCGAGCGTCGCGATCTTGTGCTCGGGGTTGACGATCTCGACGTCGCTCGTCGTCTGGATGTCGGCCGCGGTGACGTCACCGGAGCCCTCCTTCTCGAGGACGAGCGTCACCGGCTCCGTCGCGAACGAGCGGAGGCGGATCCCCTTGAGGTTGAGGACCATCTCGACGACGTCCTCCTTCACCCCCGGGATGGTCGAGAACTCGTGCGCCACGCCGCGCACGCGCGCGGCGGTGATCGCCGCTCCGGGCAGCGAGCTGAGGAGCACGCGCCGCAGCGAGTTGCCGAGCGTCGTGCCGTAGCCGGCGGGCAGGGGCTCGCAGACGAATCGCGCGAAGCGGTCGTCGCCCTCGAGGCGCTCGACCTTCGGATATTCCAGCTGGACGATGGACATGTCGTACCTCTCTTCCGGGCGCGGATCCGCCCAGTGGACCGTGACTAGCGGGAGTAGTGCTCGACGATGAGCTGCGTGTTGACCTGCGTCTCGATCTGATCGCGCGTGGGCGTCGTGACCATGCGCGCCGTGAAGGCGTCCGGTTCGACCTCGAGCCAGCCCGGACGCGGCTGCGTCTTCGCCCACGCCAGGGCGTCCTTGAAGTACTGGAGGCCGCGGCTCGCGTCGCGGATCGCCACGACGTCGCCCGCGCGCACGGAGCGGCTCGGGGTCCTCGACATGCGGCCGTTCACCGCGATGTGCCCGTGCGCGACGAGCTGGCGCGCCTGGGCCCGCGACTTCGCGAAGCCCGAGCGGTACACGACGTTGTCGAGGCGGGTCTCGAGGAGGATGACGAGCTGGTCGCCCGTCGCGCCCTTCGTCTCGGACGCCTTGTCGAACGTGTTCTTCATCTGGCGCTCGAGCACGCCGTACATGCGGCGCGCCTTCTGCTTCTCGCGCAGCTGGAGCGCGAAGTCGGACACCTTCCGGCGGCGCTGCTGGTGCATGCCGGGCGGCGAGGGACGGCGCTCGATCGTGCACTTCGTGATGCACTTCTCGCCCTTGAGGTAAAGCTTCACCCCCTCGCGGCGGCACTGGCGGCAGACGGGACCCTTGTAACGAGCCATCGGGCCTCCTCTAGACGCGGCGCCGCTTCGGAGGCCGGCAGCCGTTGTGCGGGATCGGAGTGACGTCGGTGATCGCGGTGACGGTGAGGCCGCTCGCCTCGAGCGCACGGATGGCGGCCTCGCGGCCGGCGCCCGGGCCCTTCACGAAGACCTCGACGGACTTCATGCCCGCCTCGACCGCCTTCTTCGCCGCGTTCTCGGCGGTGACCTGCGCCGCGTAGGGCGTGCTCTTGCGCGAGCCCTTCCACCCCGACGCGCCCGCGGTCGCCCAGCAGATGGTGTTCCCCTGGGCGTCGCTGATGGACACGATCGTGTTGTTGAACGAGGCCTTGATGTGCGCCTGGCCGTGCGGCACGACGCGCTTCTCGCGCCGCTTGCGCGGAGCGGGAGCGGGGCGGGCGCCTTCGGCCGCCGGGGCGGCGGGCTTCGCCGTAGTCGCCGCGGGCGTCGGGTGGTTCGCGGGGGGCGGAGCCCCCCGTGCAGTCGTTGCCATCATGTCTTCGCCGACGCCTTCTTCTTGCCCGCGACCGTCTTGCGCGGACCCTTGCGCGAGCGCGCGTTCGTCCGCGTGCGCTGGCCGCGCACGGGGAGGCCGCGGCGGTGCCGCAGGCCGCGGTAGGAGCCGATCTCCTGGAGGCGCTTGATGTTCAGCGCCACCTCGCGGCGGAGGTCACCCTCCACGGTGAGCGTGCGGTCGATCACCTCGCGGATCTTCGCGACCTGCGGCTCGGTGAGGTCGCGCGTGCGGATGGCGCCGTCCACCTTCGCCTCGGCGCACACGCGCGCGGCCTTCGCGGGACCGATGCCGAAGATGTAGCGCAGCGACACGTCGATGCGCTTCTCACGCGGGATGTCGACGCCAGCGATACGTGCCATTCCCTACCCCTGCCGCTGCTTGTGCTTCGGCTCGGAGCAGATCACGAGGATCTGTCCCTCCCGCCGGATGATCTTGCACTTGTCGCAGCGCTTCCTGACGCTCGCGCGGACCTTCACCTGCTAGTACCTGACCCTTCGAGTGATGCGACCCCGCTTCAGGTCGTACGGCGAGAGCTCCACGAGCACCTTGTCGCCGGGCACGACGCGGATGAAGTTCATGCGCATCTTCCCGGAGATGTGCGCGAGGACCTCGTGACCGTTCTGGAGCTCCACCTTGAACATCGCGTTCGGAAGGGCCTCGGAAACGGTCCCTTCCACTTCGATGACGTCCTTGTTGGCCAACCTTTCTCCAGACACGGTCCTCCGCGGCCTTCCGACAGCGGGGACCGGCAGTGTACTAAAGTCGCTCACTTCCTGCGCCTGGACCCCGCCGCGACCGCTTCCCCGCGGCGAGCGGGGGCGGCGGCGAGCTCGCCCGCG
>VGOU01000132.1 GCA_016875795.1 Chloroflexota bacterium
CGCGCTCGACCTCCCGGCCGGCGACGCCGAGGCGCGCGCCGATCGCTCGCAGCGCCACCGGCAGGTGCTCCGCGAGGTACGGCGTCGCGGCGATCGCGAACAGCGGCATGTGCCGCACCGCGAGCAGCGACAGCACCGCGACCGGCACGACGATGAGCACGTCACGCGTCCGCGTGCGGTGCGACAGCGACGCGGCGAGGACGACGAGCGCGAGGACGGCGGCCCAGAGCGCGCCGGCCGCTGTCGTCGGGTCGGGGAGCGCCCACTCCTGGATCTCGCGCGGCGGATCGGCGAGGTGCACCCCCGGCGCGGCGAGCGTCCCGATCCCGGCCGGGGTGAGGACGAACGAGAGGAGCGCCGCGGCCGCCGCGGCCGCGTACGCGCGGCGCCGCGGACGGTCCGCGAGGATGCCGTGCGCGCTCACGAGCAGCACGAGCCCGCTGCCGAGCGCGAACGACCCGTGGACGTTCGCCCACACGACGAGCAGCGGCGCGGCGAGGAGGAGCGGCGCGCGGCCGGGGAGCTGGAGGAGCAGGACGAGGGCGGCGAAGAGCGCCGCGCCGAGCAGCTCCGGGCGCTCCACCCAGATCGAGCGCGACAGGACGATGGAGGGCACCGCGATCGCGATCGACGCGAGCGGCGCCGACGGGCGGCGCGCGAGCGCGGCCGCGGCGATGCACCCGACGAGGACCGCGACCGCGACCGCGCGCAGGCCGAGGACGCCGATCCACGATCCCGCCGAGTAGGCCGCGTACAGGAGGAGCTGGCCGAGCCACTGGTCCGTCGCGACCGGGGCGCCGCGCGCCGTCCACGAGAACGCGTCCGCGCGGACGAGCCCGTTCGCGAGCGTCTCGCGCGCGGTCGCGAGGTGCCAAAAGACGTCCGTGTCGGCGACCGGGACCGCCGCGCTCGCGGCGCCGAGCGCGCCGCCGACGAGCGTCGCGAGGGCGGCGATCGTTCGCGTCATCGCTGCCGCTCGAGGAGCACGAAGTCGCGTCCCTGCGCGCGCACGGTCCAGCCCTCGTCGCGGAGCGCCTGGGCGAGCGCGCGGTCGGGACGGACGAGGGCCTGCGCGACGTTCCAGCGCTCGAGCTCCGCGCGCCACGCCGGCAGGACGTGGATCGCGGTGAGGTACGACCGCATGACGCCGTTGCCGACGAACGGGTAGAGCCGGCCGTCCACGAACACCGGCCGCTCCGGCACCGACCAGATGAGGTAGCCGCCCCAGTCGTACTCGTTGAGGAGCACGCCGCGGCTGGCCCTCAGGGCGTCCACGGCCCCGCTGGGATACGCCGACGCGTCCGGCTGCGCCGGCGCGCCGGCGATGCTCGCGACCGCGGCGAGCCAGAGGACGAGGGCCACCGCGGGGCCGAGGGCACGGTCCTCTGAGGCAAGGAGGCGGCGGCGGCCATCCGGCGGCACCACCTCCTCGTGCCGGGGGTGATGTGGTTCCGTGCCGATCTGACACGGATCCGTGCCAACTTGGCACGGAAACACATCAGG
The DNA here is from genome assembly GCA_016875795.1 of Chloroflexota bacterium. Lineage (GTDB taxonomy): Bacteria > Chloroflexota > Limnocylindria > P2-11E > P2-11E > JACPOT01. The sequence goes on from VGOU01000132.1 coordinate 1,504, forward strand.
GCCAGGAGGAGACCCGGGTCGCCGGGACCACCCACGGCCCGCGATCCCCCTCAGGGCCGTCCCCGCCGCCGTGACGGCGCTCGCGAGCGGCGCCACGAGGAACGGCACCGCGGCGAAGCCGAACAGGGGTATGTGGCGCTGCGCCGAGAGCGCGAGCCCGAGGAGCGGGATGAGCACCATCGCCCCGAGGAGCGATCCGCCCCGCAGCATCGGCAGCGCGAGCGTCGCCGCGACGAAGAGCGCGAAGAGCGCGCCGAAGGGCGTGAGCGGGTCCACCGGCGACTCCTCCGCGATGCGGATGTCCGACCCGGCGACGTGGCCGAGCGCGCGGATGACGCCGAGCGCGCCGGGCTCGAGGGTGACGACGGCGGAGGCGATGGTCGCGGCGGCGAGCGGCCCGAACGCGGGGCGCCGCTCGAGCACCGCCTCGAGGGCGAAGATCCACAGCATCGCGAGGCCGAGCGCGAAGCCGCCGTGGAAGTTCGCCCAGAGCGCGACGAGCACGACGGCAGCGGCGAGCGCGCTGCGCGATCCGCGGCGCGCCGCGAGGCAGAGGTCGAGGACGATCGGGAAGAGCGCGAGCGTGAACAGCTGGGGGCGGTCGGTCCACACCGGTTTCGACAGCACGAGCGCGAGCGCGGCGACCGGCACGGCGACGGCCGGCGGCGCTCCGCGGAGGGCGAGACGCGCCACGCCGAACGCGGCGAGCGCGACGAGCGCGGCGCGCAGGACGGCGACGGCCGGCCAGCCGGCGAGCGCGTACGCGAGATAGAGGACGAGGTCGCCGAGCCACTGCCCGAGCGCGTAGGGCTCTCCTGTCGCGGTGGACGAGAAGACGTCGACACGGAGGCCCGTCCGCTCCTCGGCCATCCACCTGCCCGACGCGAGGTGCCACCACATGTCCGCGTCCGCCGCGGGGAGGCCGACGGCGACGACGAAGGCGGCGGCGGAGACGGCGAGCGGGACCGCGCCGCCGCGGAGGGCGCCGAGCACGGGGGTCACTCGGTCGCGGCGGTGATGCAGCGGTTGTCGTCGCGCAGCGCGTACACGCGGATCGCGCCCGCCTCGGCGCGGCGGGTGTACTGGTCGTTCCGCTGGGCCGCGTACAGCTCGGCGTAGCGGGAGAAGTGCGCGGGCTCGAGGACGAGCGTGCGCGCGACGTAGATCTCGCCGGCGCACGCCGCGGCGGACGGACCTTCGGCGGGCGCGAGGATCGCCTGCCGCTGGGCGATCCAGCCCCACGCCGCCGCGTCGATGACGACGACGGGCCCGGCCGGCAGCGAGGCCAGTGCCGCGACGCGCGCGCGGTAGGGCGTGTTGAAGTCGACGTCCCACTGGGCGAGCGAGAAGACGGAGACCGCGCCGAACGCGGCGACGGCCGCCGCCCAGGTGACGCGCCGCATCGCGTTCGTCGAGCCGCGGAGGAGATCATCGGTCCCGGCCGCGGCGAGCGCCGCGGCGAAGGGGAAGAAGGCCGCGATCGAGTGGAAGAAGCTGCCACGCGTCGAGTGGAGCGTGAAGGCGAGGCTCTGCACGACGTAGATGACGAGGAACGGTCCGGCGAACGCGCGGACCTCGGGGCGGTCCCACCGCGAGCGCGCGGCGTACGCGAGGGGGACGAGCGGGACGAGGAGGAGCGTGATCCCCGCGGTCGTCGCGTTCGTCACGAAGGCGGCGGCCTTCGCACCGAGCACCTCGAGCGGTGCCCCGACGAACGACGCGAGCGTCGGCGGATGGAGCGCGAAGAAGTCCTCGTACCGCACGAGGAGGACCGCGCGCGCGAGCAGGTCGACCGGGAAGCCGAGGAGCAGTCCGCGCACCGTCCAACCGAGCCCGATCGCGAGCGCGACGATGGCGCCGGCGGTGCCGGCGGCCTGCGTCCGCCGCCGGCCCGCGAGCCAGATGAGGGCGAGCCCGAAGATAGCGGCCTCGGCCCGCGCCAAGTACAGGAGCCCGACGAGGAGGCCGCACGCGATCCCCCACCGGACGGAGCCCAGCGCGGCGCGCGCGAAGGCGAGGAAGAAGAGCGTGCCGAGGACCGCGGCGATGCCGAAGGCGTCGATGCTCACCCACCCCGGGGCGAGCGCTCCGCCCAGCCCGACGACGGCCGCGGCGCCGAGCGCCGCGAGCAGGCGCGCGCCGAGCCGGCGCGCGGCGAGGTACGTGAGCGGGGGCAGCGCGGCGCTGACGAGGATCATCGCCGCCTGCGCGGCACGGAAGTCGGTGATGACGCTCCCCGCCGCGGACATGCCGAGCGCCCCGACGACGGTGGGCAGCGGCATCCAGAAGCGGTGGCTCGCGACGGGCAGCGCGATGGACCGGGGCGCCTCGAGGTAGTTCCAGATGACGTCGGTGGTCAGCCCCTGTCCCTGCGCGACGCGGCTCGCGACGTGCGTGAAGTAGTAGGCGTCGGTGTAGCCGGGCTGGCCGACGACGGCCGCCGAGGCGACCTTCACGCCGAGGAGGAGGAGCGAGAGGAGCGCGACGAACACGAGGGGCCGGCGGTCGCGGCGCCGGTCGAGGGCGTACACGCGGCGGACGCCCCAGGCGCCGCCCTGGCGCCGGTCAGCCACCGAGCCTGCGCGCGAACCACTTGCGGATGACGTCCATGCGCGTCCAGAGGTGGACGAGCTGCCCGCTCAGCTGGCCGTCCACCGTCCCGCTCCGCAATGCGGCGCGGAACGCCTCCGGCCCGTCGAAGTCGTCCATCTCGAGCCACGCCGCCCCGATCTCGGCCGGGCGGTGCGCGTCGCTCGCCGCCGCGCCGGGGATGCCGTTCTCGCTCGCGTATCTCGCCGCGCGGAGGTTGTCGCCGGTGAACGCCTCGCGCGCGTTGAGGATCTCGATCGCGTCGATGTCCCCCTTGATCCGCTCGAGCACCGGGTAGCGGATGTGGTTGAGGCGGTTGCGGCTGAAGGGGTGCGGGATGGAGACGATCCCGCCCTGGTCGCGGATGCGCTTGATGGTCTCCTCCGCCGACAGCCGCGGCGGGATCGTCCGCTCGAGGAACAGCCCGACGATCTCGCCGTCCTTCGAGAGGATCTCCTCGCCGACGATGACGCGGAACCCGTCGGCGATCTCGCGCAGGCGCAGGCCTCCCTCGATGCTGTTGTGGTCGGTCGCGCAGGCGACGTCGAGGCCGGACTCGCGGATGCGGCGCGCCTGCTCGGCCGGGCGCATGCGGCTGTCGGGCGACACCTCCGAGTGCATGTGCATGTCGACCTTCACGCGCTTCGCCGGCTGGTCGGTCATGCCGCCCTCCGTCCCGCCGCGGCGGCCTCGCTCACCACGGCGCGGATCCGCTCCTCGAACCGCGGGCGGTCGAAGCCCGCCGCCCGCCGCCGGAGCTCCTCGCGGTCGGGCGGATGGCGCTCGATGCGCAGGACGGCGGACTCGAACGCGTCGACGTCCTGGGTCGCGACGAGCGCGCCGTCGACGCCGTCGCGCACGATGTCCCCCGCGCCGCCCGCGGCGAGCGCGACGACCGGCGTCCCCGACGCGAGCGCCTCCACGCAGACGATCCCGAAGTCGTCCTCCGACGGGAAGATGAGGCCGCGCGCCGACCCCAGGAGGGCGCGGACGGTCGCGTCGTCCACGCGCCCGGCGAACGTCACGTTGTCGTTCGCCCTCTTCTCGAGCCGGCCGCGGTCGCGGCCGTCGCCGACGACGATGAGGCGCATGCCGATGCGGTCGAACACGTCGACCGCGATGTCGGCGCGCTTGTACGGCACGAGCCTGCCCACGAACAGCCAGAAGTCTCCCCGTTCCGCGGGCGCGAAGCGCGCGACGTCGACCGGGGGGTGGACGACCTCGCTCGCCGCGCCGTAATAGCGGGCGATCCGGTCGCGCACCGTGGTCGAGTTCGCGATCCAGCGGTCAACGCGCGTGGCCGCGCGCAGGTCGGCCTCGCGCAGCCGCGCGACGACCTCGCGCATCACCCCGTGGAGCGGCGCGGGGACCTCG
>VGOU01000133.1 GCA_016875795.1 Chloroflexota bacterium
AGGCGCGCGAGCGGCTCGCCGAGCTGCGCGGCGAGCGGGCGAAGCTGAGCGTCGAGGAGGAGCGCGCGAGCGGCGCGCTGCGGCTGCTCGAGGAGCAGGTGCGGGCCGAGCTCGGGCTCGCCGACGACGAGCCGCTCCCCGACCCGGGGTCGCTCGAGGGCGACGACGGGCCGGCCGAGGGGAACGTCGCGCGCGACCTCCAGCGGCTGCGGCGGAAGCTCATCAGCCTCGAGCCGGTGAACCCGCTCGCCGCGGCGGAGCTCGGCGAGGTCGGCCAGCGGCACGACTTCCTCCAGGCGCAGCGCGCCGACCTCGAGAGGGCCATCGCCGACCTGCGCACGCTCGCGGACGAGCTCGCGACGACGATCGCGGAGCAGTTCTCGGCGACGCTCATGGCCGTCGACCGCGAGTTCGGGCTGTTCTTCCGGCGCCTCTTCAACGGCGGCGAGGCGCGCCTGCGCACCAGCGCCGACCCCGAGGACGCCGGCATCGACATCGTCGCGCGGCCCCCCGGCAAGCGCATCGGCTCGCTCACGCAGCTCTCGGGCGGCGAGCGAGCGCTCACGGCCGTCGCGCTCCTCCTCGCGATCCTGCGCGTGCGGCCCGCCCCGTTCTGCGTGCTCGACGAGGTCGACGCGGCGCTCGACGAGCGCAACGTCGGCCGGTTCACGGACGCGCTGCGCGAGCTCACCGACCGCACGCAGTTCATCGTCATCACGCACAACCGCGGGACGATCGAGGCGGCGGACACCCTGTACGGTGTCTCCATGGATGAGGGCGGCGTCTCGAAGGTGATCTCCATGCGTCTCGCGGAGGCTCGCCAAGCAGCGGGCGCGTGAGCCTCGACCAGGGTCTGCAGAAGACCAGGGGCGGCTTCTTCGCGCGCCTCTTCGGCCGCGCGGCGGAGCCCCGGGTCACGGACGAGTGGATCGGCCGGCTCGAGGAGGCGCTGCTGCGCGCGGACCTCTCGGTGTCGCTCGTGGACCCCGTCATGCTCCAGGTGCGCGACGTCGTGCGCGAGGGCCGCGCGAAGACGCCGTCGAAGGTCCTCGAGGCCGTGCGCGACGCGCTCGTGGCGGTGCTGCCGCCGGCGGAGCCGCGCCGGGAGCCCGCAGCGCCGCGGGTGATCCTCGTCGTCGGAGTGAACGGCAGCGGCAAGACGACGACCGCGGCGAAGCTCGCGAAGCGGCTGAAGGATGCGGGGCGCCGGCCGCTCCTCGCGGCGGCCGACACGTTCCGCGCCGCGGCCACCCCGCAGCTCGAGCGCTGGGCGGAGCGCGTGGGCGTGCCGATCGTCAGCGGCCGGCCCGAGGGTGACCCCGCCGCGGTCGTGTTCGACGCGATCACCGCGGCGAAGGCGCGCGGGCACGACGTCGTCATCGCGGACACGGCCGGCCGTCTGCACACGAAGGTCCACCTCATGGAGGAGCTCGGCAAGGTCACGCGGGTCGCGTCGCGCGCGCGCGACGGCGCGCCCGACGAGGTGCTCCTCGTGCTCGACGGCACGCAGGGGCAGAACGCGATCCTGCAGGCGCGCGAGTTCACGAAGACCGCGAACGTCACCGGGCTCGTGGTGACGAAGCTCGACGGGACGGCGAAGGGCGGAGCGGTGTTCGCGATCGCGCACGACCTCGCCCTGCCGGTGCTCTGGCTGGGGGTCGGAGAGAAGGCCGAGGACCTCGTGCCGATGGATCCGCGCGCGTTCGTCGCGGGTATGCTCGGCCCCGATGGCCGTCGTCCGTCTCAGACCGGCTGACCTCCGCGACACCTTCAAGAACGACGGCCCTCGCTCCAGTTCCAGGTGCAGGTGCGCGTACCGACCGGCACGCTCGCGGGCGTCGAGGCCCTCGTCCGCTGGCCGCGCCGCGCGCTCGGCATGGTCGGACCCCGGGAGATCGCGCAGCCCGTCATCGAGGGCGACCTCCACGCCGGGTTCGACGAGTGTGTCATCCGCGCGGCATCGCGGCAGGCGGCGCAGTGGGTCGCGCAGGGCGTCGACCTCCCGCTCGTCGCGGTGAACGTCCGGGAGGAGACGCCTCGCAGCGCCGACCTCATGCGGAGGGTGGACGGCGCGCAGCGGCTCGAGCTCGAGCTCCCCCGCGGCGCGGCGGCCGATCCCGCGCACGCGGCGATGATCGGGAGCCTGCGGACGCGCGGCGCGCGCATCGCCGCCGAGGTCGTGCCGGCGATCGACATCGACACGGTGAAGCTTCGCCCGCCGATCGGCCCGGGGGCCGTCCAGGCCGCGCGGGCGCGCGGGCTCCGCGTCGTCGCCGAGGGCGTCGAGAGCGCGGAGCAGCAGGCGGAGGCCCTCACACGCGGGTGCGAGATCGTCCAGGGGTTCGTGTTCGGCCCGGAGGTCTCCGCCGCGGAGGTCAGCGCTCTGGCGAAGCGCTAGCCGTGTTCGAGCAGCTCGAGGCGCGCCTGACCGACACGTTCGCGAAGCTCCGCGGTCGGCCGCGCGTCACCGAGGCCGACCTCGACGAGGCGATCCGCGACGTACGCGTCGCGCTGCTCGAGGCGGACGTGTCGCTCCGCGTCGTGAAGCAGCTCGTGAGCGCGGTGCGCGAGCGCGCCGTCGGGGCGCAGGTCGTCCAGAGCGTCACCGGGGCGCAGCAGGTGGTGAAGATCGTCCACGACGCGCTCGTGGAGATGCTCGGGACCGAGGCGGCGCCGATCGCGCGGGCCGAGGCGCCGCCGACGGTCATCGTGCTCGTCGGGCTGCAGGGCACGGGCAAGACGACGACCGCCGCGAAGATCGCGAACCTCATGCGCAAGCAGGGCCGGAAGCCCGTCCTCATCACCCTCGACACGCGCCGGCCGGCGGCCATGGAGCAGCTCGAGACGCTTGGCAAGCAGCTCGGGATCCCGGTGCGGCGCTCCCTCGACATGGGCGGCGGCGACACGGTCATCATCGACACCGCCGGGCGGCTGCACGTCGACGACGAGATGATGCGCGAGGCCGAGGCGGTCATCGCGCAGGCGCAGCCGCACGAGGTCCTCCTCGTCGTCGACGCTATGGCCGGGCAGGACGCCGTCGACGCCGCGAGCGCCTTCCACGCGCGCCTGCCCATCACGGGCCTCGTCCTGTCGAAGGTCGACAGCGACGCGCGCGGCGGGGCATCGCTCTCGGTGCGCGCGGCGACGGGCATCCCGGTGAAGCTCATGGGCACGGGGGAGAAGCTCGACGCGATCGAGGTCTTCCATCCCGACCGGCTCGCCCAGCGCATCCTCGGGATGGGCGACGTCGTGACGCTCGTCGAGAAGGCCCAGGCGGTCGTCGACCAGAAGGACGCCGAGGAGCAGGCCAAACGCATGCTCGAAGCGCGCTTCACCCTCGACGACTTCTACCGGCAGCTCCAGCAGATCAAGCAGATCGGCCCCATCGGCGATCTGCTGAAGATGATCCCCGGGATGGGGCAGCTCTCCGCCCAGCTCCCGAGCGGGCCCGAGGCCGAGCGCGAGCTGCGGAAGGTCGAGGCGATCATCTCCTCGATGACCCTCGCCGAGCGCGCCGACCCGGCGATCCTGAACGGCTCGCGCCGCAAGCGCATCGCCAGGGGCTCCGGCACGACGGTGGGGGACGTGAACCAGCTCGTGAAGCAGTTCGATGAGATGCGCAAGCTCATGAAGCGGATCGGCGGCGTGGCCAAGGCAGGGCGCCTGCCGTACCATGGGCCTCTCCGGAGGTAGTGGGTTTGGCAGTTCATATCCGCCTGCGCAGACATGGGAAGACGAAGCAGCCGACGTATCGGCTGGTCGCGGCCGACTCGCGCGCGCCGCGCAACGGCAGGTCCCTCGAGAACCTCGGTCACTACGACCCGCGCAAGGAGCCGGTGGAGCTCGTCGTCGACGTCGAGCGCGTGAAGCACTGGTTCAAGAACGGGGCGAAGCCGACCGAGACCGCCCGCGACCTGCTCGTGAAGGCCGGCATCCCCGAGAAGGAAGTCCCGCCGGTCATCCGATGACCGTCTCGCGTGAAGCGCAGGTCCTCGAGCACGTCGCGAAGCAGCTCGTCGACGACCCCGCGCAGGTGGTCGTCACCGAGACGAACGAGAACGACATCCGCAAGCTCCACCTCGCCGTCGGCGAAGCCGACGTCGGCAAGGTCATCGGGCGCGGCGGCCGCATGGCCAAGGCGGTCCGGGCGCTGCTGAAGGTGGTGGCGACGCGCGATGGCACCAAGGTCGACCTCGAGATCGACTGACATCGTCGTCGGCGTGGTGCGCGCGCCGCACGGCCTGAAGGGCGAAGTGAAGGTCGAGCCGCTCACCGACCGCGCCGAAGAGCGCTTCCGCGCGGGCTCGACGCTCCTCAGCGCGATCGGGCCCGTCACCGTGAGCGGCGTGCGCGGCTCGCTCATCGTCGCGTTCGAGGGCATCACCGACCGCGACGGGGCCGAGCGGCTCCGCGGCGAGCTGCGCATCAGCCGCGAGGAGGCGCGAAAGGGCGGGGGCTACCTCTGGGCCGACCTCATCGGGAAGCGGGTCGTCACGCCCGAAGGCCGCGAGCTCGGTCACGTGAGCGACGTCCTCCGCGCGGGCGGCGCCGACGTGCTCATGGTCGGCGACCTCATGCTGCCGATGCTCGAGTCCGTCGTCCGCGAGATCGGCGAGGAGATCGTCGCCGTCCCCCAGGAGGAGGCGTGATGCGCATCGACGTGCTCACGCTCTTCCCCGGCATGTTCGCGGGCCCCTTCTCCGAGAGCATCGTGGATCGCGCGCAGGAGGCGGGGCTCGTGGAGATCCGCGTCCACGACATGCGCGACTGGGCGACCGACCGCCACCGCACCGTCGACGACGCGCCGTACGGCGGCGGCGCGGGCATGGTCCTCAAGCCCGAGCCGGTGAGCGGGGCGATCCGCGCCGTGCGCGCCGGCGGCGGCCACGTCGTCCTCCTCTCCGCCCAGGGCCGGCTCTTCGACCAGGCGACGGCGCGGCGCCTCGCGCTCCTGCCGCACCTCGTCCTCGTCGCGGGGCACTACGAGGGCGTCGACGAGCGCGTCATCGAGGGCGACGTCGACGAGGAGCTCTCCATCGGCGACTACGTCCTCACCGGCGGCGAGCTCCCGGCGATGGTCGTCGCCGACGCGGTCGTCCGCCTCGTCCCCGGCGTCATCGAGCCGGGGTCGCTCGCGCACGAGTCGCACACCGGCGGCCTCCTCGAGGGGCCCCAGTACACGCGGCCGGCGGAATTCGAGGGCAAGCGGGTCCCGCAGGTGCTGCTCTCCGGCGACCACCCCGCTATCGGCGCGTGGCGGCGCGGCGAGGCCATCCGCCGGACGGCGGAGCGCCGGCCGGACCTCCTGGTGGGCGCCGAGCTGACGCCGGAGGAGCGTGCCCGG
>VGOU01000134.1 GCA_016875795.1 Chloroflexota bacterium
CATCCGCCTCGACCCGCAGGTCATCGGAATGGAGGTCGAGGACTGAGATGGCGCGCGCCTGGGTCTTCGGTGACGACCTCGACACGGACCAGATCGTCCCCGGCCGCTACGCGCCGTTCATGGTCGGCCAGGACACGTTCCACACGTACGCCTTCTGCGACGCGCGCCCCGACTTCGCGAAGACCGTGAGGGCCGGCGACATCCTCGTGGGCGGCGAGAACTTCGGCTGCGGGTCCTCGCGCGAGTACGCCGTCGCCGCGCTGAAGAAGCACGGCATCGGCGCGGTCGTGGCGAGGAGCTTCGCGCGGATCTTCTTCCGCAACTGCGTGAACCTCGGCATCCCGGTCATCGAGTCGGGCGACGCTTCCCGGCTCGTCCGCGACGGCGACGAGGTGACGCTCGACGTCGCGGCGGGCGTGCTGCGGACGCCGCGCGGCGAGGCGCGCCTGCGGCCGCTCGCGCCGTTCGCGCGGGAGATCCTCGCGGCGGGCGGGGTCGTCGCGTACCTGCGCGAGCACGGCGACTTCCCGGCGGTTCGCTAGACCGGCTCCACCGCGACCGGCAGCGCGTCCCGCGCCCAGGAGCTGAGGCGCTTGCCCTCGCGCCAGCCCATGTACTTCCCATCGAGCAGCTCGCGGGCGAGCCGGTCCTCCCTCGTGCCCGCGCGCACGATGCGCGCGCGCGCCGCGACGGAGCGCGAGCCGATGCGGACCCGCACGTCCGGGTCCTTGCGGATGCTCCGCACCCGGTGCGCCTTCGCGCCGCCGCCCGAGAGCAGGTGGATCGCGCCCTCGCGCAGCGCCAGCCAGATCTCGGTGGTGCGGCGCCTGCCCGTGACCCGTCCGGTCGTCGTGAGGTAGGCGAAGTCCTCGGCGGCGAGGCGCTCGCACGGCATCAGAAGCCCTCGCGCACCCAGGTCGCGACCTCGCGGACGGTCCGCTCGCGCCGGTCGTGGGGGAGCACGCGGTGGGTGACGCGCGCCTGCGAGAGGACGGGCACGTAGCGCTCGCTGTCGTCGTCGCCCTCGCCGCGGAGGATGAGGACGCGCGCGCGGGTCCGCGTCACATCCACGAGCGGCCGGCGGGAGCCATCGACCTCCGCGGGCGGCGAGCCGAGGACGGCGACCTTCACACGCGAGTCGCGGCCCGCCGCCACGGCGGCGACGGCCGCGCCGAAGAGGAAGCCGCCGACGCCGATGGCGCCGGGCAGCGCGGGGTGGACCCTGAGGAGGCGCAGCGCGGCGACGACGTCGCCCACGGCGTCGTCGAGGCCCGGCCGCGGCGTGCGCCAGTCGAAGCGGAGCGCAGCGACGTCGGCCTCGGCGAGGGCGTTGCACGTCAGCAGGACGTCCGGATGCTCGTACGTCATCCCGCGGTCGGGCAGGACGACCATCCCGCCGCGCGCGTCACCGGCCGGGATGTGCAGGATGGCGGGGACCTCCGCGCCGCCGCTGGGGAACGAGACGCTCTGCAGCAGTCTGGCTACTCGGCCGGCGGCGCTGCCTTCGCCGGGACCTCGGGCACCGCGAGCATCTCGAACACCGCGTGCCGCTGCTCGACCGGCGTGCGGCTCGAGATGAGCTCGAGGACCCGCTTGCGGCCCTTCATCTTGCCGATGAGGATCGCGCCGACGAGGCGGTCGGCCCCGTCCTCGCCCTTGAGGAAGAAGAGGCGCTTGTAGTTGCGGCCCTCGAGGTCCACCTCGACGATCGCCTCGGCCTCCGGCTCCTCCTCCGTCGTCACGCCCATGACCGAGATGTTCGAGTTGAACATGCTCGAGGCGTACGTCGGCACCTCCACGTACGGCTGCTTCGCGCCGAGCATGTTCTTCGCGACGTGGCGTCCGTGGTTGAGCGAGTTGTCCCACGTCCCCATGCGGTGGTGGCGCTGGGACGCGACGTCGTAGAACTCGGCCACGTCGCCGGCGGCCCAGACGTCCGGGATGTTCGTCTCGAGGAGCTCGTTCGTGACGACGCCGACGTTCGTCTCGATGCCGGCGCCGCGGAAGACGTCGATGTTCATCGTCAGTCCGAGCCCGACGCCGACGAGGTCCGCGTCCGCGGTGAAGTCGGCCGTCCCCGTCACGCGGCTCGTGCCGTTCTTCGGCTCCAGCTTCGCGATGCCCTCCTCCACGTGCATGTGGACGTGCGCGTCCTCCGCGAGGAGGCGCACGACCTGGCCCCCGTCGGCGTCGAGCGCCTTGCGCAGGAACCACGGCCCGCGCATCAGCCAGTGCGTCTCGAGGCCGCGGTGCGCGAAGGCCTCAGTGAGCTCGTAGCCGATGAAGGACCCGCCGAGCACGACGGCGACCTTGGACTCCTGGATGCGCGCGACCATGGCCTTCGCGTCGTCGAAGTACTGGAAGTTGTAGACGTGCTTCGCGCCGTCGGACCCGGGCACCCGCAGCGGGTTCGGGCGGCCGCCGGTCGCGATGAGGAGGCGGTCGTACGGGACCTCGCCGCCCGGATCGAGCGTCACGGTCTTGCCGGCGAAGTCGACCGCCGTGACCTTCGTCTCGCGGCGCAGGTCGATGCGCTCCTTCTCGTGCCACGCATGATCGCGGACGTATACGCGCTGCTCGAGGAGGACGCCGCGCAGGTAGCGCGGCAGCGACACGCGGTTGTACAGCGTGTACGGCTCGTCGGTGACCATCAGGATCTCACAGCCGGCGTCGTCCTTGCGCAGCTGCTCGGCGCAGTACGTCCCGGCGGCGCCGTTGCCGATGATGACGAAGCGTGTCGGGCTGGAGCCCACGCAGAGACCCTCCTCGCGCGGTGTGGGAACGCTGGGACCGGTGCCGCCGGAGGGATTCGAACCCTCACATCGCACCCGTCTTAAGCGGGCGGCCTACTGCCAGTTGGGCTACGGCGGCGCACATGAGTCTAGGCGCAGAGGGGAACTGACGGCCCGCTCGAACGCCGTTCACCATGTGGGACCGATGCACGCGCTGCTCGCCCTGGCGGTCGCCATCGCGTGGGGCTCCTTCGCTGGTACCGCCGCGGCCTCCTGCATCCGGGAGGACCTGCTGGTGGCGGCTGCGCGCGCGGACGCGGTCGTCCACGCGCGCATCGTCGCGCTCGAGGGCCCGTCCGCGTGCCGAGCCGCTTCGCGTTCGCCGAGGTGCTCACGGTGCTGAAGGGCAGCGCCCCGGCGCGGATCGGGGTCGCGCTCGGCCCCGAGGTCGGCGGCGGCCGCGGTCCCGTCGGGGTGACGAGCGTCGACCACTCGGCGAAGCCGGGCGAGGATCACACGCTCTGCCCGCGCCAGAACGCCCCCGGCGGGTACGCCACCGATGCCTGCGCGGGGAGCCACCCCGGAGCGCCGACGGCCGAGGAGGCCGCGTACTTCGGGGCGGGGCGCCCGCAGGACCGCGCCCCGGGCGCCATCACCGAGGCGACCGGGACCGACCGCGCCGTCGCGGCGGTCGCGACGCTCGCCGCAGCCGCCGCCGCCGCCATCGCCATCGCGTACGCCAGGCGCAGCAGCCGAGGAGCGGCCTCCGCCTAAGCCGGCCCGTCCACGTTCACGTTCGGCGCGCCCGTCCCGGCGCGCACGACGACGATCTCGCCCTCCTCGTCTCCGGGGTTCGACTCGCGGTGGATCGCGCCCGGCGGCACGGAGATGAAGTCCCCGGGACCGGCCTCCACCGAGCGCGAGCCGCCGGGCCCGAACTCGAAGCGCAGGCGTCCCTTCAGGACGAAGATCGCCGTCCGGTAGGCGGCGTGGTGGTGCCAGCCCGACGCCATTCGCGGCTCCGTGCGCACGAACGCGGCCCAGAGGCCGTCCGTCGCGATCGCGACCTCGCGCGTCATGCCGGAGGTCTGCTGCGTGCCGGTGGTGCGGTCGGCCGCGCGGATGAGCCTGAGGTCGGCATCAGCGGTCATGCGCCTCCTCCACGTCGTCGTCGGTCCCCCAGCGCTCGTGCTGAGCGTGCAGCTGCGCGCCCCGCCGCGCCACCCAGCTCCCGGCGGCCCGGCGGGCGAGGTCGTCCCGCGGGATGGGGGCGGTCGCGCGGTGGCGGTTCGCGCACTCGAGGAGCACGGTCCCGCCCTCGATCGAGCACGGTAAGAGCGGCATCTCGCACTCCGCGCAGTCCGCGGTGCCGTCCCTGCGGAGCACCGGCCCTCCCGCATCAAGTGGGCGCCGACCAACGTCGGTCATGCGCTCACCGCTACACTACCCATACCGCATCGGCGCACGGCCGCTGCGCCTTTTCGCCCCGGGCCCGACCCGCCTGTCGACACCGCAGGTACGGGTCCCCGTCGAAGCGACGGGAGCCGGTCCGCGGCAGATCCAGGGAGAGGAGGTGTGGCATGACCAGCCGTCCCTACGAGCTCATGTATCTCGTCCAGCCGAGCGCCGACGAAGAGCGCCTGGGCGCGATCAGCGAGCGCATCCAGAGCACCATCACGAACCTCGGCGGCAAGGTGGACAAGGTCGTCCCTCCGGTCCGTCGCCGCCTCGCGTACGAGCTCGGCCGGCACCGTGAGGGCCAGTACGGCGTCATCGAGTTCTCGCTCCCGGCGGAGCAGTCGCGCGAGCTCGACCGCACGATCCGGCTGACCGAGGACGTCCTTCGCTACCTCGTGGTGAGACGCGACGGGTAGAGCGAGAAGAGGAAGAGGGCCAACGCAATGGCATCGATGAGCAAGATCTTCATCATCGGCAACGTGGGTCGCGATCCCGAGCTGCGGATGACCGGCACCGGCCGCCCGGTGTGCGAGTTCTCCGTGGCCGTGAACCGCGTGACCGGCGGCGGCCAGGGCCAGGAGCGCCAGGAGCAGACCGACTGGTACCGCGTCTCGTGCTGGGGAAGGCAGGCCGAGACCGCGCAGCAGATCATCCAGAAGGGCCGGCTCGTGTTCGTGGCCGGGCGCTTCCAGCCGCGGCAGTACCAGAACCGCAACAACGAGACCGCATGGAGCTTCGACATCTCGTGCGACGACTTCCAGCTGCTCGACTCGCGCCGCGACCGTGAGGGCGGCGCGCCGCCCGCGGCCGCGGGCCAGGGGCAGCCGCCGTTCGACCCCGACAAGGTCGACCCCGACGAGATCCCGTTCTAGCGAGAGAAGGAGCGAGTGATGACCACTGAGATGCCCCAGACGCCACCCGAGGCGTCCACCCCGCAGCGCGAGGGCGCTGCGCCGGCCGCTGGGGCAGCGCCGCGCCCCGCGGGCCCAATGGGCGGCCCGCGCGGTCCGCGTGCTGCCGGCGGCCCGCGGTCGTTCGGGCCGCCCGG
>VGOU01000135.1 GCA_016875795.1 Chloroflexota bacterium
GGCCGCGCGCGGGCCCCGAGGGCGCGCTTCAGGAGACCGCGCGCGCGCGGATCAGCTGCACCCCGACGGTCGAGCGAGGGCGGCCGGCGATCGTCGCGATCCCGTCCACCGACAGGCCGTTGAAGTACCGGAGCACGGTCACGCTGCGGTATGGCTCGTCGAGCGCGGCGACCGCGGAACGCGCGCGGCCCACCGAGATGCGCTCGTTCACGGCGATGCGGATGTGCCAGTGGCGGGCCGGACGGAGCGGGTCGTAGCGCTCGAAGGCCCGCTACGCCTTCAGGAAGACCGTGCTCGTGACGTCCATGGCCGAGTCCCGGTCCCCGAGCATGCGCAGGGCCAGCCCGAAGACCTCGTCCTGGTGCTCGCGCACCGTCTCGGCGAACGTCACGCGGCGCGCCGGGGCGCCCTCACGCCGCAGCGGCAGGGCGAGCGCGAGCGTCCGCGCCATGGCCATTCGTCCTCAGATGCGCCAGCCGGGTCGCCCTCGTTTCACGCCAGCGGCGGCGCCTAGATGGGGGGCGGGAGTAGGGCGATGAGCAGACCTTGCACGAGCTGGATCGCGAGCACCGCGATGAACGGCGACAGGTCGAGCCCGCCCATGGCCGGCAGGGCCCGCCGGATCGGCCCGAGCACCGTCTCGCTGACGCCGAACACGAGGTCAGCGAGGCCGAGCGGCAGGCGGACCGGGACCCACGAGAGGAGCACGCGCACGAGTATGCAGATCGTGAGCGCGCCGGCGAACACGTTCACGAACGCCTGGGCGAAGACGATGAGGAGGCAGGGGGCGCACATCGCTAGAGGTCCAGCTTGTACCGGGACGGCGTCGGACCGGCCTGCCCCTGGTACGACGAGCCGAGGCCGGCGGAGCCGTACGGCCGCTCGGCGGGGCTCGTCAGGCGGAAGAACGAGAGCTGGCCGATGCGCATGCCCGGATGGAGCGTGATCGGGATGGTGTTCACGTTCGAGAGCTCGAGGGTGATGTGCCCGTCCCATCCCGGGTCGACGAAGCCGGCGGTGCTGTGGATGAGCAGGCCGAGGCGCCCGAGCGAGCTCTTCCCCTCGACGCGGGAGACCACGTCGTCCCCGAGCCGGATCCGCTCGACCGTCGACCCGAGCACGAACTCCCCGGGGTGGAGGATGAACCGGTCGCCGTCGTCGACGGTGACGATCTCGGTGATGTCGTCCACCCCTTTCGCCAGGTCGATGTAGGCGTGGCGCGTGGAGCGGAACACGCGGAAGCTGCGGTCGAGCGTGATGTCCACGCTCGCGGGCTGCAGGCGCCTGGGGTCGAACGGGTCGATGGCGATGCGGCCCTCGCCGATCGCCGCACGGATGTCGCGGTCGGACAGGACCATGCGGGAGGCGAGGCTAGCGGCGGCGGCGTGCGCGCGTGGCGCCCGGCGCGGCCGCGGGGATCGGCAGCAGGGTCTGCTGCGCGATGAGCCGGTCCCGCGCTTCGGCCCGGCGGCGCAGGAGCGCGTCGACCTCCCGCAGCAGCGCGTCCGGGTCGGCGATGCGGTCGTACACGATCTTGAAGCGCACGTAGCTCATCGGGTCGACCTGGGCGAGGCGCTCGAGCACCACCTGCCCGATCCGCTCCGAGGTCACCTCGCTCGTCCCGGTCTGGCGGATCTCCTGCTCGATGCCGTCGATGAGCGCGCCGATGCGCTCGGCCGTGAGCTCCTCCGTCGCCGCCTTCGCGATCGCCGACGCGAGCTTGCGGCGGTCGAACTCCTGGCGGGTGCCATCGCGCTTCACCACCTGGATGCGCGCCGACTCGCTGCGCTCGAACGTCGTGAAGCGCTCGCCGCAGGAGTCGCAGACGCGGCGGCGGCGGATCGCCGCGCCGTCCTCTGCCTCGCGCGAATCGACGACGCGGGTGTCCGCGGCCGCGCACGACGGGCACCGCATCGGCCACAAGATATGGGAAGGCCGCCCCCACATCTAGGTAGGCGCGGCCGTTGCCCGGCGGCGGGGCGGTGTTACCGCGCCACGCCCACCAGCCAGAGCAGGACGATGAGGCCCACCGGGACGCCGAGCAGCCGGAGCAGGATGAGGATCACGGCACCCTCCACCTCTGCGGCGGGCCTACGGGCGCGGGGTCAGCGGATCGGCGTCAGCGCCGACGCAGGAAGCTCGGGACCTCCAGGTCGTTCGGGTCGTAGCGCTTCTCCTCGGCCTTCTCGGGCGAGCCGTTCGGCGCCACGGCGACGGGCGCGCGCTCGACGACCCTCGGCTCGGCATGGCGGCGGTACACCGGCGCCTCGATCCGCTTCAGCGGCCGGCTCGGGTCGAACCCGGTCGCGATGACGCTGATCTTCACGTTGCCGCTCATGCGGTCGTCGATGACGGCGCCGAAGATGATGTTCGCCTCGGGGTCCGCGGCCTGGTGGATGATCTCGGCCGCCTCGTTCACCTCGAACAGCGTGAGGTCCGGGCCGCCCGTGATGGTGAACAGGACGCCGCGCGCGCCGTCGATGGACTGCTCGAGGAGCGGCGACGTGATGGCCTGGCGCGCGGCGTCGGCGGCGCGCGTGTCACCCTGCCCGTGCCCGATGCCCATGAGCGCGGACCCGGCGTTCGTCATGATCGTCTTCACGTCCGCGAAGTCGAGGTTGATGAGGCCGGGGACGGTGATGAGGTCGCTGATGCCCTGCACGCCCTGGCGCAGGACGTCGTCGACGATGCGGAACGCGTCGGTCATGCTCGTCTTCGGGTCGACGACCTGCAGGAGCCGGTCGTTCGGGATCGTGATGAGCGTGTCGACCTTGTCGACGAGCTCCTGGATCCCCTGCTCCGCGAGGAGGCGGCGCTTCGCGCCCTCGAACGAGAACGGCTTCGTGCACACCGCGACGGTGAGCGCGCCGATGTCCTTCGCGATCTCGGCGATGATCGGCGCGGCGCCGGTGCCCGTACCGCCGCCCATGCCGGCGGTGACGAACACCATGTCGGCGTCCTTCAGCGCCTCGTAGAGCTTCTCGCTGTCCTCTTCGGCGCTCTTGCGCCCGACCGACGGATCGGCGCCCGCGCCGAGGCCCTTCGTGATCTTGTCCCCGATGCGGATCTTGTGCGGAGCGTCCGCGAGGAGGAGCGCCTGCGCGTCGGTGTTCACGGAGATGAACTCGACGCCCATGAGCTCCGCGCGGATCATCCGGTTGACCGCATTCGATCCGCCGCCGCCGACGCCGACGACCTTGATGAGCGCGAAGTTCTCTATGTCCGAGCGGATCGGCATATGGGAGGGGCCTCCTTTGCGCCTATTCGGCCTGGGCGCCGCCCCTCCCCTGAGCGCGCGCACGGGCTCTCTGTTGTCGACGAACTATACGCCGGGAAGCAACGGGTGTGGCGGGCCCGCGCTACGGCACGAGGTTCTTGATGAGCTTCCCGATCCGCGAGCCGAGGCCCTCGGACGCCCGAGACCTTGCTCTCTCGTCCGCCATGCCCCAGTGGCGCACGCCCCAGATGACGAGGCCGCTCGCCGCCGCCCACTGCGGGGTCGCGATCTGGTCGGTGAGGCCGCCGAGGCCGCGCGGGCTCGTCGGCCGCGAGGCCATCCCGAGCTGGTCCCGGGCCGCCCGGGCGATGCCCGGGAGGAGCGAGCCGCCGCCGGTGACGACGAGCCCGGCCTGGAGGCGGTTCGTGGCCCCCGCCGCGTCGATCTCCCGCGCGACGAGCTCGAGGATCTCCTGGACGCGCGACTGCGCCACCTCGGCGATGTGCCGGCGGGTGACGCCGTGCGGGAGCTCCTCGCCGATGGAGGTGATCTGGACGACCTCGTCCGGGTCGACGTCGAGCGGGGTGGCCGTCGCGTAGCGCAGCTTGATGCCCTCGGCGGTGTCCGGCGGCACCCGCAGCACGATGCCGAGGTCGCTCGTCACGCTCCGCGCGCCGAACGGGATCGTCGCGGCGTGCGAGATCGAGCCGTCCTGGAAGATCGCGACGTCCGTGGTGTCGCCGCCGACGTCGACGAGCGCCACGCCGAGCTCGCGGTCCTCGTCGGTGAGCACCGCCTCGGCCGTCGCGAGCGGGCTGAGCACGAGCTCGTCGATCTCCACGCCCGCGCGCTGCACGCACTTGCTGAGGTTCTGCACGCTCGTCGCCGAGGCGGTGACGATGTGCGTCTCCACCTCCAGGCGCACCGCCGTCATCCCGATCGGGTCGCGCACCCCGGCCTGGCCGTCGACGACGTAGCCGCGCGGGATGACGTGGAGGATCTGCCGGGTGTTCGGGATGTTCACGGCGCGCGCGGCCTCGATCGCCCGCTGGGTGTCCTCGTCGCCGACGTCGCGGTGCCCCGAGATCGCGACCATGCCGCGCGAGTTCTGCGAGGAGATGTGGCTGCCGGCCACGCCGACGAGCGCCGAGCGGACCTTGTAGCCGGACATCCGCTCGGCCGCCTCGATGGCGCCCGTGACGGCCTGGACGGTGCGGTCGATGTCGATGACGACGCCCTTGCGCAGGCCGTTGGAGGGCACCGAGCCGATGCCGATGACGTTCGCCCCGCCGCTGCGCTCGTCGAGCTCGGCGATGAGCGAGCCGACCTTCGTCGTGCCGATGTCGATGGCGACGATGACGGCCTGCTCTGGCATCAGATCCCGAAGGCTAGAGGAAGTGCCGCCGGATGACAGCGACGTTCTGGAAGACGCGCCAGCCGAAGACGAACAGCGCGACGAGGTACAGGTCGATCCCGAGGCGGTCGCCGAGGAACGTGAGGGCCGCCGCGAGGAGCGCGTTCGTGTAGAAGCCGGTGATGAAGATCCGGGCATCGAAGTGCTTCTCGAGCTCGGCGCGGAGCGCCCCGAGGATCGAGTCGAGCGCGGCGAGGATCCCGACCGCCGTGTAGCGCGCGAGCTCGATCGGGAGCGTGATGCGGAAGGCGAGCCCCAGGGCGATCCCCGCGACGAGCCCGAGGAGCGGGAGCCACAGCGTCACTTGATGACGATGAACTGAGGCGTCCGCACGTCGACGTACTCTATCCGCCGCGTCGGATCCTCCCGCAGGGACCGCAGCGCGAGGGCGAGCTTCTCCTCGATGCGCTCCGGCCCGCCGAAGCGGACCTCCCACCCCGCCCCGCTCGCGAGGACGATGCCCTCAGGCCCGGGCTCGACGCGCACCGACGGGCTCGCGGCGTCCGGCCGCAGCTCCCCCGGCGCGACCTTCGC
>VGOU01000136.1 GCA_016875795.1 Chloroflexota bacterium
CCGGTGACGTCCACGACGAGCGCGCTCGCGCGGCGGACCTCGGACAGGCGGCGCGCGAGCGTCTCGAGCGCCTCGTCGCGAAGGAGCCCGTCGGCGCGGCGCAGCTGCCGCAAGCGGGTGATGACGAGGCGGCGGCCGTCGTCGGTCCGCAGGTCGGGCACGACCTCCGCCTCGAACGGCCGCGCGATCTTCTTCGCGCGCGCCACCGCGCCGTCGTCGCCGCTCGCGATGAGGACGCGCGGCTGCGGCCGCTGCGCCGCGCAGCCGAGGCGCAGGGCCTCGGTGAGGAGGACGAGGTGCTCGGTCTCCCCGCGGCCGCCGAGCGCGACGACGACCGCGTCGGGCCGGCTGTCGCGGAGCGCCTGCGCGCGCTCGCCGAAGGACCGCGGGTCGCTCGGGTCCATCGCGATGGCGACCTCGACCCCGCTCGCGAGGAGCGCGCGCAGCGTCGCGCGCTCCAGCGTGCCGCGGTGCGCGGCGAGGCTCGCGACGCGGACCCGCCGTCCCTCCCCGTTCTCCGTGGGGGTCACCGCGCCGATACGAGCTGCGCTGCCTTCACGAACGCGTCGAAGACCCTTCTCGCCGGCTCCTCGTCTTGAAGGGGATCGTTCTTCGTCTCGGGGTGCCACTGCACACCGAGGATCCAGCGGCCGTCGGCTGCCTCTACGGCCTCGACGTACCGGCCGACGCAGGCGACCGGCCGCAGTCCCTCAGGGGCCGAGAGCACGGCCTGATGGTGACGTGAATTCACCCGGAACGGCTCGACGCCGCAGATCTTCGCCAGGAGGCTGCCGGGGCTCGCCGTGATCTCATGCGGGTCGACGGGCGGCTTCGCATCCCGATGCCCTTCAACGTGTTGCTTCAACTTCCCGCCGAAGCGCCAGTTGAGCACCTGAAAGCCGCGGCAGATCCCCAGGACGGGGACGCCGCGGTCCAGGGCGGCCTTCAGCATCTCGCCCTCGAGACGATCACGGTGCGCGTCGACCGTCCCTCGCTCGACCCCGTCGTCAGGCTCGCCGTACTCGGCTGGATCGATGTCGCCGCCTCCGGACATCAGGAGTGCATCGAAGTCCGATCGCACGCGATCCGTCGAGAACACATCCAGGACCTCAGCTCCCGCTTCCGCGAGGCGATCGCGATACGCCTGGTGCGAGTCAAGCGCGCGCGAAGTCAGCGGCCGCGACAGGGTGAGCGCGATCCTCGGCTTCACGCGACCAGTATCGGACCGATCGCTCAGCGCCGCCGGCATGGCGATCCGGCCCGAGCGACCCACGAGCCGATGCCGAAGGCGAGGCGAGCGTCTGCGCCTGCACGCGACGCATGCGGAGCTCAGGGAGTTTCGCGGAGCGGAGGGGCGGATCGCCTGAGGCGGCGCGGAGCGATGCCCTGGGGAGCGGCCGAGCTACCGGCCCGACAGCGACGCGCGGTCGATGAGCTCGATGAGGACGCCGTCGCCGCTGCGCGGATGAAGGAAGGCCACCATGCCCTCGGCGCCCCGCCGCGGCACGCGGTCGATGAGCTCGACGCCCTTCGCCGCGAGATCGTCGAGGACCCCGGCGAGGTCGTTCACCGCGAAGCAGACGTGATGGAGGGTGGGCCTGCCGCGCTGCGCGAGGAAGCGCGCGACGCCCGATGCGTCGTCGATCGGCTCGAGGAGCTCGGTCCGCGCCGCCCCCTCCCCCACGAAGACGACGCGCACCGCCTGGTCGGGCAGGTCCCGGACCGGCCCGGCGGCCAGGCCGAGCGTACCCACATAGAAGGGGAGCGCCTCCTCGATCGAGGGCACGGCGACGCCCACGTGGTGGAGCTCCCTCACGGCCGCGGCCGGTGCGTCCCGAAGACGCCGCGCAGGTCGTCGGAGATCTCCCCGAGGGTGACCTCGGCCTCGACCGCCGCGAGGACGAGCGGGAACAGGTCCTCGCTCCCCGCGGCTCCGCGCCGGAGCGCCTCGCGCGCGCGTCCGGCCGCCGCGGCGTCGCGGCGGGCCCGCATCTCGCGCAGCCGGTCGCGCGCGCGCTGCACGAGCCGCTCGTCCACCTTCTGGATCGGCGGCACGACCTCCTCGCCGGAACGGTACGCGTTCACGCCGACGACGATCCGCTCCTTCGCCTCCACCTTGCGCTGGTGCTCGTACGCGGACGCCTCGATCGCCTCCTGCTGGTACGCGCGCTCGATCCCCGCGAGCGCCCCGCCGAGCCCGTCGATCCTCGCGATCTCCTCGAGCGTCCGCCGCTCGATCTCGTCGGTGAGCCGCTCGACGAGGTACGAGCCCGCGAGCGGGTCGACGGTCTCGGCGGCGCCGGACTCCTCCGCGATGATCTGCTGCGTCCGGAGCGCGATGCGCGCGCTCTCCTCCGTCGGCAGGCCGAGCGCCTCGTCGAACGCGTTCGTGTGGAGCGACTGCGTGCCCCCGAGCACCGCGGCGAGCCCCTCGATCGCCGTGCGCACGATGTTGTTCAGCGGCTGCTGCGCCGTGAGCGTCGAGCCCATCGTCTGGGTGTGGAAGCGCAGCTGCGCGGACGCCGGCTCGGTCGCGCCGTACCGCTCGGTCGCGATGCGGTGCCAGACGCGGCGCGCCGCGCGGAACTTCGCGACCTCCTCGACGAGCGTGGAGTGGGCCGCGAAGAAGAAGGAGAGCCGGCGCGCGAAGGCGTCGACCCTGAGGCCGCGCGCGACGACGGCGTCGACGTACGCGATCGCGTTCGCGAACGTGAACGCGAGCTCCTGCACCGCGTCCGCCCCGGCCTCGCGGATGTGGTAGCCGCTGATCGATATCGGGTTCCACTTCGGCAGGCGCGCCGCGCACCAGGCGATGAGGTCGCCCGCGAGCCGCATGGAGGGCCCCGGCGGGTAGATCCACGTGCCGCGCGCGATGTACTCCTTGAGGATGTCGTTCTGCGTCGTGCCGCCGACCTTCTCGAGCGGCACGCCCTGCTTCCGGGCGAGCGCGACGTACATCGCGAGGAGGATCGGCGCGGTCGCGTTGATCGTCATCGACGTCGTCACCTCGCCGAGCGGGATCCCCTCGAGGAGCCGCTCCATGTCGGCGAGGCTGGAGATCGAGACGCCCACGCGCCCGACCTCGCCGCTGACGCGCGGGTCGTCGGCGTCGTACCCCATCTGCGTCGGGAGGTCGAAGGCCACCGAGAGCCCGGTCTGCCCGCTAGCGAGGAGGTAGCGGTAGCGCTCGTTCGTCGCCTCCGCGTCTGCCATGCCCGCGTACTGGCGCATCGTCCAGAGGCGCCCGCGGTGGCCGGTCGGGTGGATGCCCCTCGTGTACGGGGGCTCGCCCGGGAGATCGTGCCGGTCGCCCTCGGGCGGAGCGATCGGCGGCAGTGGCGCGCCGTACGTCGTCGTGAACGCCGCGCGCTCCGGCAAGCGCTTCGTCGTCTCGGCGAGCGTGGTGCGCTCCCACTCCCGCTGGTCGCGGCTGCGGCGTCGCGGCACGTCGCTGACCTTATCGCGCCCGGAGCACGAGCTCGCCGTCCGTGCGGCCGAGCGCGCGCCGCGAGAACGGCAGGCGGTGCGTCTGGCCGGCCTTCCAGAGCGGCGCCTGGTCGTCGGAGCGCGGCGAGGACCGGTGCGCCGATGCGCCGTGCGAGACGGCGGAGCGCGACGTGTCCACGTCGGCGAGATCCACGAGGATGCGCGCGCCGACCGGCGCGCGGGGCGCGCCGAAGGCGCTCCGCACGTCCTCCAGGCGCACCTGCCGGGCCGGCAGCTCCGGGAACTCGCCGTGCGCCCCGAAGCCCCGGACGTCGACGGCGCGGGCGTCGAAGACGCGTCCGCGGAGCGGCCGCACGAAAGCGTCATCGACCCGCCGCGCGTCCATCCACTCCAACGGCGCATGGATCGCCGACGACGCGTTCGACCCGACGCCCCCGAGCACCGCCCAGGACACCCAGCCGTTGTGCCCGGCCAGCAGCCCCGGGACGCCCGGGACCGACACGCCGATCGCCCGGACGTCCGGCGTGTCGAGGCCGATCTCGTAGAAGCCCGGCGCCGGGCCGCTGAGCGCGGGCTCCGCGCCGAGGATGCCGTGCCCCTTCGCCGCGGCGTCGCGGTTCGCGACCGCGCGGCGCGACGCGGCGCTCATGTGGCGCGCCGCGATCGCCAGGCTGTCCTCTTCGGTCCACGGCAGCGGCCGCCGGCCGGAGAGGACGATGTCGCCCGGGAGCGCGCGCCTCGGCATGCTGCGCGACGAACCCGTTCACGCCCGCGGCGTACGCGCCGAGCGCCTGCCGCACGCGCTCGGACACAGGAGCGAGCCCGCGGTCCCGCGGCAGCGCACGCAGCGCCTCCATCTGCGCGTACCGGTCCTGCGCCGTGACATACCCCTGCGGGAAGAAGAGGTCGTGCGCGTTCTGCGCGTAGATGCGCGGGACACCGAAGACGTCGCGCACGACCTCGGCGCGCTCGCGCAGGCCGAGGAGGCGGTAGCAGCCGTCGATGGTCGGGAGCGGGCGGTGGGAGAGGAGGCCCCCAGGTCGTCGAGAGGGTGGCGGCGGCCAGGGCGACGCCGACGGCGAGGCCCCGCAGCGCGCGGCCCACTACGCCGGCTCGTCCATGAGGACGGCGATGAGCGCGCCGCTCTCGACCTTCGTCCCGGCCGCGGCGGCGACGCGCTGCACCTTCACGCGGGCCGGCGCGCGCAGCTCGTTCTCCATCTTCATCGCCTCGAGGGTGGCGAGCGGGCCGTTGCGATCGACGACGTCGCCCTCCTTCACGTGCACCGCCTTGAGGAGGCCCGGCATCGGCGCCCGGATCTCGTGGCGCCCGCCGCCCTCGAGCCCCCGGTCGCGGCGCGCCGCGGCGGTGCGCTCGTCGGACGCGACGACGACGGCCTCCTCGCCGTCGATGCGCATGCGCGGCGGGTCGCCGCCGAGGAGGACGACCTCGTGCGCGCGCCCCTCGACGACGATCGACCAGTGGCGGCCCGGGACGACCTCGCGCGCGTCGTAGGCGATCACCCGGTCGTCCACGAGCATGCGCCCGTCCGGCGTCGCCTCGATCCGCACGCGGTGACCGGCCGCGTCGACCTCGTACCTCATTCTTCGCGGCGGTCGCCCCGCGGGCG
>VGOU01000137.1 GCA_016875795.1 Chloroflexota bacterium
GAGGTCGGCGGTCCGCGCGCGGGCGTCCGCGGGGACGTCGTTCCAGCGCAGGCCGGCGCAGAACGAAGCGAGCGTGGTCGCCGCCGGCGCGCGCGGCGCGGTGAGCGTCATGCCCTGGGCGTGGGCTGCGGGATCTCCGGTACGTGACCGCGCCGGTAGACCATGACCGTCCGCAGGAACGTGATGACGACGGTGCCGTCCTGCTTGAAGCCGGTCGTGCGAAGCTTCACGATCCCGACGTTCGGGCGCGACCGCGACTCGCGCGCCTCGAGGACCTCGCTCTGCGCGTAGATGGTGTCGCCCTCGAAGACCGGCGCGGGAAGGCGGACCTCGTCCCAGCCGAGGTTCGCGTAAGCATGGTCGACGTCGGCGACCGACAGGCCCGTGACGAGCGCGAGCGTGAAGCACGAGTTCACGAGCGGCTTCTTGAACTCGGTCTGCGCGCTGTAGTGCGCGTCGAAGTGGACCGGGTTCATGTTCATCGTCAGGTTCGTGAACCAGATGTTGTCGGTGTCGGTGACCGTGCGCCCGACCGGATGGCGGAAGACGGTGCCGGGCACGTAGTCCTCGAACGTCCTCATCCGCTCGTCGCAGGGGGCTCCGCCCCCCACACCCCCCGCCCTGCCCGTGCGACGACGCGCTCGGCCTGGAGCGCGTCGGGGCGGTCGATCATGCGTCCCTTATATGTCGTCACGCCCGTCCCGGCCACGAGGCCCGCCGCGAAGGCCTCGAGCAGCCCCCGGGCGTCGGCGAGCTCCTCGTCCGACGGCGCGAAGCCCTCGTGGATCGCGGCAACGTGCGAGGGGTGGATGGCGAACTTGCCGGTGAAGCCCATGTCGCGGACCCGGCGCGCCTCGTCGCGCGCGCCCGCGGCGTCCTTGATGTCGAGCCAGGGCGTGTCGACGGCGCCGATCCCGGCCGCCGAGGCCGCCAGCACGACGAGCGCGCGCGCGACCGCGAGCTCCTCCCCCGCCCTCGTGCGCAGCCACCCCACGACGGCCGAGAGGTCGCCGCCCCCGAGCATGAGGCTGGCGACGTGCTTGTCCGCGTCGGCGATGTCGAGCGCGCGCAGCACCGCGCGCGCGCTCTCGATCATCGGCAGGATGGCGAGGCCCCTGCCGCCGGCCTCCTCGAGGAACCAGGCGCAGCGCCGGACCTGCCAGGGCCCGTGCACCTTCGGCAGGATCACCGCGGCGGCCCCCGCCTTCACCGCGGCGGGCAGCTCGCGCTCGAGGCGCTCGGGGTCGGGGTTCACGCGCACGGCGACCAGCGGCGACGCCGGCAGCCGCATCGAGGCGACGACCTCGGTCGCGCGGTCCTTCTCGCCCGGCGCGGTGGCGTCCTCGAGGTCGAGGATCACGGCGTCGGCGCCGGTCGCGATGGCCTTCGCCAGCCACTCCGGTCCTCTGAGCGCGGGGACGAACAGCCACGACCGGGGCGGCGTGCCCTTCAGCCGTTCGACGCTCAGCGCGCGAGCTCCCGGCGGATCTCCTCGGCGTGCTCGTTCAGCGCGGGGACCGCGGCCATGCGCGCTTCCATCCCGAACGGCGGGCGCAGCGCGCGGATGGGGCCGCCGGGCGATGCGACCTCCGTCCACCTCGCGGCGAGCTGCGGGTGCGCCACGAGGTCGGCGACGCTGCTGAGCGAGGCGAACGGGACGTCGGCCGCGTCGAGCTTGGCCTCTATGTCGCGGCCTGTCGCGCTCGCGAACACCTCCTCGACGATCGCCTCGAGCTCGCGCCGGTTCCGCGAGCGCAGCTCGTTCGTCGCGAACCGCGGGTCCGCGGCGAGCTCGGGGCGGTCGAGCACGACGTCGCACAGCGCCGCCCACTGCTTCTCGTTCTGCACGGCGAGCGTGACGTGGCCGTCGGCGCAGCGGTACGGCCCGTACGGCGCGATGGTGCTGTGGCGCATGCCCGTGCGCGGCGGCGGCGCGCCGGTGTACATCTGGGTGTAGGCGGGCGAGCCCATCCACTCGGCGAGGCACTCGAACAGCGAGATGTCGACGCGGCGCCCCGCGCCGTCCCGGTCGCGCTGGCGCAGCGCGGCGAGGGTCGAGGCGAGCGCGTACATGCCGCCGCTGATGTCGGCGATCGAGATCCCGACCTTCACCGGATCGGCCTCCGTTCCGGTCACCGAGATCACGCCGCTCTCGCACTGGACGAGCAGGTCGTACGACTTCCGCTCCCGGTACGGCCCCTCCACGCCGAAGCCGCTGATCCCGACCCAGATGAGCCGCGGCCAGCGGGCGTGCGCGGCCTCCCAGCCGTACCCGAGGCGGTCGATCGCGCCGGGCCCGAGGTTGTGGACGAGCAGGTCGGCGCGCGCGAGGAGCGCGTCGAACGTGCCGCGGTCCGTCGTGACGTCGAGGGCGATGCTCCGTTTGCCCCGATTGAGCCAGACGAAGTACGCAGACTGGCCCTTCACGACCGAGTCGTAACGGCGCGCGAAGTCCCCTTCGGGGCGCTCGACCTTTATGACGTCGGCGCCCAGGTCGGCGAGGTGACGCGTGCACAGCGGCGCCGCGACGGCCTGCTCGAGGGCAACGACACGTACCCCGTCGAGCGGAAGGGACACGTCGGCATCGTAAGTGCCGGAGACGGCGCCGAACGGAGGTCCCCATGCGGATCGCATGTGCCCACTGCGACCTTGCGCGTCGCTACCGGCCGCGCCTCGACGGCGGGCTATCCCGCCGCCCCGCGTAGCCGCACGAGCGACAGGAACCCGACCGGCAGCGGGGTCGACCCCGCGAGGGCGAGGTCCGCGAGGATCTCGCCCATCACGCTCGCGAACTTGAAGCCGTGGCCGGAGCAGGCCGAGGCGAAGACGACGCCCGGGTAGCTCGGATGGCGGTCCACGATGAAGTGCTGGTCCGGCGTCTTCGTGTACATGCACACCTTCCAGTCGCGGAGCGGGCCGGCTGCGCCGGGTACGTGGCGCCGGACGAACTCGCGCACCGGCGCGTCGTCACCGGCGCGGAGCTCGCGCTCCAGCCGGTCCGCGACCGCGGCCTCACCGGTCGAGATCCGGGCGATCTTGAGGCCCTGCCCGTCCAGGTAGCGGAACCCGTAGAAGGAGCCGTGCTCCGTCTCGACGATGTAGACGGGGATGTCGCGGAACGGCGCCGGGTCGCCGGGCTCGTACCAGAACAGCGGCACGCGCTCGACCGCGAGCGGGAGCGCGAGGTCCGGCAGGAAGGACGGGAGCCAGGCGCCGGCCGTGAGCACGAGCGACCGCGCGCGGACGGACGTGCCGCGAGCCGTGTGGACGTTGACGACGGACCCGTCCCGCTCGGGGGACCAGCCGTCCGCCGGCTCCTCGAAGCGCAGCTCGGCTCCGTGTCGCTCCGCGACCGCGAGGTGCGCCTCGATCGCGCGCTCGGGCACGAGGTAGCCGGCGCGCTCCTCGTAGACGCCGACCATCCCGTCGGCGCGGAGCCACGAGTGGCGCCGGCCGAGCTCCGCTTCGTCGAGCACCTGGTGAGCGAGCCCGTGCTCGCGGGCGCTGCGAAGCGCGCCCTCGACGGTGGCCGAGCCGGGCGCGCCGACGTACAGGCCGCCCGTTGGGAACAGCACGTCCTCCCCGGTCTCGCGCTCGAGCGCGAGCCAGCGGTCCCACGCGCGCCGCAGGAGCGGGACGTAGTCGGGGTGCTCGATGTACGCGGTCCGCGTGACGCGCGTCCGCCCCACGAAGGAGCCCATCTCGTGACCGCGCGGGAACCGCTCGAGGCCGAGCACGCGCGCGCCGCGGCGCGCGAGCTCAGCGGCGGTCGCGCTGCCGTGGGTGCCGAGACCGACGACGACGACGTCGTACAGGGCGGCCGTCACCGCGTCAGGAAGACGATCGCTCCGATCGTCGAGGGCGCGCCGAGGACCACGGGGCCAACAGCAGCGCGCAGGCCACCGAGCGGGGCGCGAGGCCGAGCCCGAGGACGAGCGCGCCCAGCGCTCCCGCCAGCGACCACCCCGAAGCGGGCGGCGCCGCGACGACCTTGCGCTCGATCCGGCCGAGCACCCACGCGACGGTCACGCCGAAGAGCGGGAACGGCAGCGCGAACATCGCGACGTTGAGGACCGCGGGCCCGACAGCCGCGAGGAGACCGAGCCCGAACGCGAGGCCGGCCCAGCGGCACGAGCCACGGGCGCATCGCCGCGTATGCCGCGCCGGCGATCGCGCCGGGAAGTACGCCCGCGAAGAAGGCGAGCGCGAGCGTCCCGCCGACCGTGATGGTGCCGACCGGGCTGCCCGCCGCGGTCGGAGCGCCGATGAGGCCTGGGTCGCCCAGCGCCCCGCTGACGCGCATCGCGAGCCGTCCGCCGGGACCGCCGACCAGGAAGCCGGCGATGACGCCGGCGAGCCCGGCAGCACCCGCAATGCGCAGGAGGCGCCCGATCACCGAGCGGTCCAGCCCGCGTCCATGAGCTGCGCGGAGCCGGTGATCCCGCTCGCCGCGTCGGAGCACAGGAAGAGCGCGTAGGCGGCGACCTCGGCCGGCTCGAGGAGCCGCTTCACGGCGGCCGGGGCGAGCATGATCCGCTCGATCACCTCGGCCTCGCTGATGCCGTGCACCTTCGACTGGTCGGCGATCTGCTTCTCGACGAGCGGCGTGCGCACGTACGCGGGGCAGATCGCGTTCACGGTGACGCCCTTCTCGCCCGCCTCGAGCGCGACCGTCTTGGTGAGGCCGAGCAGGCCGTGCTTCGCGGCGACGTACGCGGACTTGTAGGGCGACGCGACGAGCCCGTGCAGCGACGCGATGTTCACGATGCGCCCCCAGCCCGCGCGGTACATGTGCGGGACCGAATATTTCGTCAGCAGGAAGGCGCCCACGAGCATGACACGGATGAGCTCCTCCCAGCGGTCCTCGGGGAAGTCCTCGACCGGGGCGACGTGCTGGACGCCGGCGTCGTTCACGAGGATGTCGACGCCGCCGAAGGCCTCGACGGTGCGGTCGACGAGGCGGCGGCAGTCCCGGCGCGAGGCCACGTCCGTGCGCTCGAAGGCGCAGCCCGCCAGGCCCGCGGCGACGCGCTCGCCGTCAGCCGCGTTCAGGTCGGCGAGCATCA
>VGOU01000138.1 GCA_016875795.1 Chloroflexota bacterium
CGACCCTCGGCGAGGTCGCGACGCTCATGGAGCAGGAGGACTGCGGCTCCATCCCGGTCGTCCGCGACGGCCGGCTCGTCGGCATCGTCACCGACCGCGACATCGTGGTGCGCGCGGTCGCCGCCGGGAAGGACGCGCGGACGACCGCCGTCGCCGAGATCATGAGCGCGGACCCGATCCGCGTGTCACCCGACGACGACGTCCGCGATGCGCAGCGCGTCATGGCCGATCGCCAGGTCCGGCGCCTTCCCGTCGTGGCCGACGGGCAGCTGTGCGGCATCCTCGTCATCGGCCAGATCGCCCGGCGCGAGCACGACGAGGAGAAGGTCGGCGAGGTCCTCGAGGGGATCAGGCAGCCCTCGAGCGGGCGAGGGACGCACGCGTGCGGGTGATCCGCAGGTGACCCGTTCGCGCTCGCCCTCGTCCTCGCTGGCCGATATCCGCTCCGCGGATGACGGCGTCGCTCGTCCTCATGCGAGCGCTCAGCGCTCGCCCTCGTCCTCGCTGGCCGATATCCGTCACCGGCGTTCGTACCCACGGCGCGCAGACCGAGCGCAGACGAGGTCGAGCACCGTGGCCCGAGGGAGGGCTTCGCCCGACCGAGGGTCGGACGAGGGTCGGAATAGGGGAAGGGGCGGGTCAGATGCCGAAGTGTCCCGAGTGCGACGCGGACGTGACCGTCGGCGTCGACGCCGTGAAGGGCGAGATCGTCGCGTGCCCTGACTGCGGGGCGGAGCTCGAGGTGACGGAGACGTCGCCGGTCGCGCTCGCGCTCGCGCCGGAGGCCGAAGAGGACTGGGGTGAGTAGCACCCCGACGGTCGGGATCCTCCTCTCGCGCGTGCGGGTGGAGGAGAAGCTCCTCCTCGAGGATCTCGACCGCCGGCACGTCCCCACGAAGGTCGTCGACGACCGCGAGCTCGTGCTCGAGGTCGAGCGCACGCCCGACCTCGGCGTCGACGTCGTCCTCGAGCGCTGCATCCAGCACAGCCGGGCGCTGTACGCGCTGAACGTGCTGAACACGTGGGGCATCCCCACCGTCAACACGTTCGAGGTGGCGGACATCTGCGGGAACAAGCTCCTCACGACGATGCGGCTCATCCGCGACAACGTGCCGACGCCGCGCACGCGCATCGCGTTCACGCCGGAGTCGGCGCTCGCGGCGATCGAGGAGCTCGGCTACCCCGCCGTCCTGAAGCCGCTGGTCGGCTCGTGGGGCCGCCTCATCTCGAAGGTGAACGACCGCGACGCCGCCGAGAGCATCCTCGAGCACAAGGATGTCCTCGGGACGTACATGCACTCGATCTACTACGTCCAGGAGCACGTGCCGAAGCCGGGGCGCGACATCCGCGCGTTCGTCGTCGGCGACGAGACGATCGGCGCGATCTACCGCGCGTCCGACCACTGGATCACGAACACGGCGCGCGGCGG
The DNA here is from genome assembly GCA_016875795.1 of Chloroflexota bacterium. Lineage (GTDB taxonomy): Bacteria > Chloroflexota > Limnocylindria > P2-11E > P2-11E > JACPOT01. The sequence goes on from VGOU01000138.1 coordinate 1,430, forward strand.
CAAGGCCACGAACTGCCCGGTGACGCCCGAGCTGAACGACCTCTGCGTCCGCGCGGCGAAGGCGGTCGGCGGCGGCGTCGTCGCGATCGACGTGCTCGAGGGGTCCGAGGGCCCGCTCGTGAACGAGGTGAACTACACGATGGAGTTCCGCAACTCCATCGACACGACCGGCGTCGACATCCCCGCCAAGGTCGTTGACTTCGTCCTCGAGACGGCGCGAAAGGCGAAGCAGGACAAGGAGTGAGCCTCCGCATCGGCATCGTCGGTGCGGCGGGCTACGCCGGCGGCGAGCTCATCCGACTGTTGCTGGCGCACCCCCAGGTGCGCGAGATCGTCGCGGGCTCCTCGTCGCTCGCGGGCAAGCCCCTCACCGCCGCGCACCCGAACCTCCGCAAGCGCACGGACCTCGCGTTCGTCCCGTACGACGCGGTCGCAGGCTGCGACGTCATCTTCCTGTCGCTGCCGAACGGGTCTCACCGCCTGCACGAGTTCGAGGGCCGCGCGCCCCTCGTCATCGACCTCTCGTCCGATCACCGCCTCGGCGACCCGAAGGCGTACGAGGCGTGGTACGGCGCGGCCCACCCGCACCCCGAGCGCCTGCGGGACGCCGTGTACGGCGTCCCCGAGCTGCACCGCTCCCGGATCGCGGGCGCGCGGCTCGTCACCGGCGCGGGCTGCAACGCGACGGCGGCGATCCTCGCGCTGCTCCCGCTCGTGCGCGCCGGGCTCGTCGACCGCGAACGGCCGATCGTCGTCGAGTGCAAGGTCGGCTCGAGCGAGGGCGGCCGCGAGGCGAGCGAGGACTCGCACCACCCCGAGCGCTCCGGCGTGGTGCGCAGCTTCAAGCCCGTCGGCCACCGCCACACCGCCGAGATCGAGCAGGAGCTCGCGCGGGACGGATCGGCCCCACGCGTGCAGCTGAGCGTGACGAGCGTGGAGCTCGTGCGCGGCGTCCTCGCGACGGCGCACGTGCCGGTGAGGGACGTGAGCGACGAGAAGGTGGTCTGGCGCGCGTACCGCGAGGCCTACTCGGCGGAGCCCTTCGTGCGCATCGTGAAGGAGCGCACCGGGATCTTCCGCTTCCCCGAGCCGAAGCTCGTCGCCGGGACCAACTTCGCCGACGTCGGCTTCGCGTTCGACCCCCGCGGGGACCGCGTCGTGGCCCTGTGCGCGATCGACAACCTCGTGAAGGGCGCCGCGGGCAACGGCGTCCAGGCCATGAACGTCGCCCTCGGGATGCCCGAGGACGCGGGGCTCGGCTTCGTCGGGCTGCACCCGTGATCGTCGTCAAGGTCGGCGGCTCCGCCGGCATCGACCGGCGCGCCGTCGCGAGGGACATCGCGGCGGTCGCCGCGTCGGGCGAGCATGTCGTCCTCGTGCACGGCGCCTCGGCCGAGACCGACGCCCTCGCGACGACGCTCGGCCATCCGGTGCGCACGCTCGTGTCGCCGTCGGGCCAGCAGAGCCGCCGGACGGACCGGCGCACGCTCGAGATCTTCGCGATGGCCGCGCTCGGCGTGGAGACCTTCTTCTACGTCGAGCTCCTCCGCGCGTCGGGCGCGGAGGCGCTCGGCCTCTTCGGCGCCCTCTCGGGGCCGCGCAAGAACGTGCGCGCGGTCGAGGGCGGCAAGGTGGTCATGCTGCGCGACGACTTCACCGGCAAGGTCGAGCGGACCGACACCGACTTGCTCCGCGCGCTGCTCGAGCGGCGCAAGCTCCCGGTCATCCCCCCGCTCGCGGTCTCGCCCGAAGGGGAGGGGCTCAACATCGACGGCGACCGCGCGGCCGCGGCGGTCGCGAGCGCGCTGCACGCCGAGGCGCTCGTCATCCTCACGAACGTGCCCGGACTGCTCCGCGACGTCGGCGACCCGTCGTCGCTCGTCGCGGCCGCGTCGCTCGAGGAGGCCGAAGCGCTCGCGCAGGGACGGATGAAGAAGAAGGCGATGGCCGCGCGCGAGGCCGCCGAGGCCGGCGTGCGCAGCGTCATCCTCGCCTCGGGGCTGGTCGAGCGGCCGCTCTCGCGCGCTCTCGCGGGCGAGGGCACGCGTATCGCGAGGGCCGCGGTCGCGCCGTGAGCATCCAGGAGCGGGAGGACGCCCACACCTCCGGCCTCTACCAGAAGCGCCCGCTCGCGATCGTCCGCGGCGAGGGCGCGCTCGTCTGGGACGCGTATGGCAACGAGCTCATCGACTGCGTCGGCGGCCAGGGCTCGGCGAACCTCGGTCACGGGAACGCCGCGGTCGCGGACGCGATCGCGGCGCAGGCGCGGACGCTCGCGTCGTGCACCGAGCTCTTCTACAACGACCGCCGCGCTGAGCTGTACGACCTCCTCTCGTCGCTCCTCCCCAGCGAGCTCGACCGGATCTTCCTCTGCAACAGCGGCACGGAGGCGATCGAGGGCGCGCTGAAGTTCGCGCGCATGGCGACGGGACGCACCGGCGTCGTCGCGACGATGCGCGGCTTCCACGGCAAGACGATGGGCGCCCTTGCCGCCACGTGGGGCCCCGAGTACCGCGAGGCGCTCGGCGGGGCCGCGCTCTTCCCGGGTGCGACCCACATCGCGTTCAACAAGGTCGAGGCGCTCGACGCGGCGATCACGGCGGACACCGCCGCGTTCGTCGTCGAGCTCGTGCAGGGCGAGGGCGGCGTCCGCCCGGCGACGAACGAGTTCGTGCGCGAGGCCGTGCGCCTATGCCGCGAGCGCGGCGCGCTCCTCATCGTCGACGAGGTGCAGACGGGCTTCTGCCGGACCGGCGCGTTCTTCGCGATCGAGCGGTACGGGATCGTGCCCGACATCCTCTGCCTCGCGAAGTCCATCGCGGGCGGCGTGCCCATGGGCGCGATCGCGTTCTCGCGCCGTGTCGGCGACCTGCCGAAGCGCTCGCACTCGACCACCTTCGGGGGCAACCCGCTCGCGTGCGCCGCCGCGGTCGCGGCCATCGGAGAGATGCGGCGGCTCGACCTGGCGCGATGCGCGCGCGAGCGCGGCGAGCAGCTCCAGGCCGGCCTCCGCGGGATCGAGAGCCCGCGCGTCCGCGAGGTGCGCGGCCTCGGCCTGCTGGCGGGCATCGAGCTGAAGGAGAACGCGGGGCCTACGATCAAGGCCCTGCAAGACCTCGGAGTGCTCGCGCTCGGCGCCGGGCCGACGGTCGTCCGCTACCTGCCGCCCCTCGTGATCACCGCGGCGCAGGTCGAACTCGTGGTCGCCGCGACCGCGACCGCGCTCGCGACGTGACGCTCTCGCTCGAGCCCGCGGACCTCGAGCTCGTCCGCGGCCTCGTGTCGATCCCGAGCGTCTCGCGCGATGAGGGGCGGGCGGTGGCGTTCCTCGTCGAGCGCATGCGCGAGCGCGGCTTCCTCGCGCACGTCGACGAGGCCGGCAACGCGGTCGGCGAGATCGGCGACGGTCCCGCCCACGTCGTCCTGCTCGGCCACATCGACACCGTGCCGGGCGAGATCCCGGTGCGGATCGACGACGGCGAGCTCGTCGGCCGCGGTGCGGTGGACGCGAAAGGGCCGCTCGCGGCGTTCGTCTCGGCAGCGGCGACGCGCGTCCCGGGGGTGAAGGTGACGGTCGTGGGTGCCGTCGAAGAGGAGTCGCCGACGAGCAAGGGAGCGCGCCAT
>VGOU01000139.1 GCA_016875795.1 Chloroflexota bacterium
CGCTACCTGCGCCGCGCGGGCGGACATCTCGAGGTCGACCGCGCCGCGGTGGAGGCCGAGGAGCGCCTCGACGGCAAGTTCCTGCTCTCGACCTCCGACGACACCCTGGCGGCCGAGGAGGTCGCCCTCGGCTACAAGTCGCTGCTCGAGGTCGAGCGGGGCTGGCGCGCCTTCAAGCACACCCTCGACCTGCGGCCCGTGTACCACCAGAAGGAAGAGCGCATCCGATCGCACGTGCTGCTCTGCTGGCTCGGGCTGCTGCTGATCCGCGTGGCCGAGAACGAGGTCAAGACGAGCTGGCGGAACATCGCCGACGAGATGACCCGGCTCCACGTGGTGAACTTCGCCGGCCCCGCCGGCACGGTCGCCCAGCGCACCGAGCTGACGGCCCCGCAGACCGAGATCCTGCGGGCCGTCGGGGCCAAGGAGCCGCCCCGCTTCTTCGCCATCGCCCCCGCCGAGGCCGTGCCCGCATAGACACACGCCGCCTCGGCCCGAATACGCGGTTTCTCCTTATTTGACGGGCCTATCAGGGCCATTCGTGGCTCTACGAACTGCGGAACTTGGGTTCGACTTCGGCAACGGCAGCAGCGGGAACGCGTCGAACGACCCGATCCGCACGAAGGTCGTCACCGGCACCACCACGGGCAGCGAGTGCAAGCCGTCACTGGGCACGACCCAGGTCTGCAGCGCGGCGTATGGCGCCAGCGGCTGGCTCGGCCTGGCGCAGATCTGGCTGACGCGCGGCAGCCACATCGCGCAGAGCACGGCGAAGGCGAACGACACGTACTTCACGACGCCCACGTACGACGACCCGAACGAGCGCCTGCACGCGTTGTGTCAGGAGGTCGCGCGCACGTTCGGCCTCGGCCACACGAGCGAGGACGGCCCATCGCAGGACACGTGCATGGACGATTTCTCGAGCACGGGCGCGAACGCGACGAGCACGCTCAGCACGCGGCCGAACCAGCACGACTCCGGCCAGCTCGCGAAGATCCATGGCCGCTCCGACCGCTTCAGCAGCCTCACGAGCGGCGGGACGGGCGGGACGCCCGCGGTCTTCGTCGACGGCCACCGGCCGGACGGCACGCCGAACGGCGCGTCACGCGCCAACGGCCACCGGTACATCCAACCGCACGGCAACGGCGAGTTCCTGGTCACGCACGTGTACTGGAGGTAGGGCCGGGGCTAGTGCCCTTCGCCGTGCTCCGAGGGCGGCAGCGTCCGCCCCGGGCCGGCGGGCCGCGAGCCCTGCGGGCAGCTCACGAGCGGGTCGAAGTCGTCGAAGCGTCCGCGGCGCAGGCGGCGAGGACGACCGTGAGCGCGCCGAGCGCGAGCGTGGCGGCGTTCGACAGGCCGATCGCCGACCCGATGACCATCCCGAGGACCTCGCCGATGGCGCAGCCGGTGAGGCAGTGCCGGGCAGCGTCGAAGGCGACGCGACGGACGGACGGCTGCGGTGCGTGATCCGCGCGCGTGGCGTGGCTCAACGGACGTACCTCACATCGCGCGGCTCGCCGCTCCCGACAGGTACGATCCCGGGTCGGCGACGAACATCTTCTTGCACGACGGCGCGCAGAACGCGTACGTCCGGCCCTCGTGCTCGGCGCGGTGCTTGGCGGTCGCGACGTCCACGGCCATGAGGCAGACCGGGTCGAGGCCCTCGAACGCGTCCTCGTCCGCCGCGCCGCTCACGCCCGCTCCGGCGAGCTCGAAGGCCGGCTCCGCGCCATCCGGCGCGGGCAGGTACCGCTGCCACACGTGGTCCGCGAGAGCGCTCGGCGCCGGGAGGACGCTCCCGCTCGCGAGCATCGCCTCGATCCAGTCGAAGACGGCGGGCGCGAGCGCCGGGTCATTGAGGTCCTTCAGCCAGGTCGTCCGGCCGTGGAGGATGAGCATCGCGTTGTTGCCGACGGCGCACGGCCCGAGGCAGCCGACGAACGAGAGGTGCACGCGGTCGCGGATGCGGCGGCGCTCCCACTCCTCGCTCCAGAGCGCGTTGTCGAAGGGCATGCGGCCCTTCACGTCCCAGCCGCAGCAGCAGCTGCCGTTCGCCTTCGTGCACACGAAGAGCTGCCCGACGAGCTGGACGATCTTGAAGTCCTCGCCGCGCGCGTGCAGGCGTACGACCGAGGGTCGCCGCAAGGTCACGCCTCGGTCGCCGACTCGACCGGGTACTCCTCTTCCTGGAGCACCGCCTTGAAGCGGTCCACGTCGACGCTCGCTTCGTCGTAGTCGACCTGGACCTTCTTCCGGGGGATGTCGACGCTCACGCTGCGCACACCCTCGAGGGGCGCGAGCGCCGCGGTGATGGTGCGCTCGCAGTGCTCGCAGGAGATGTCGGGGACGGTGAGCGTGGTGCGTGCCATGTGGACCTCCTCCTCAGTTCGCCGGGTCGATGCGCAGCTGGCCCTTCATCCCGGCCTCGTAGTGGCCGGGGAGGAAGCAGCCGAATCCCCAGTTGCCGGTCTTCGCGGGCACGGTGAACGTGATGGTCGCGGTCGCGCCCGCCGGGGCGGTCACGCCGAAGGCCTCCTCGTCGTGCCCGCCGCCGTGCTTCGAGGACGCGCCCGCCCCGCCGATCTCGGGGTGCGTGCCCGCGAAGAGGTCCGTCGCGAAGCCGCGGCCGGGCTGCGCGCCGCGGCCGGACATGAACACGTGCGGCACCGCGCCGCGGTTCGTGAAGGTGATCGTGACGCGCTCGCCGGCACGGAGAGCGATGGCGCTCGGCGTGAACCTCAGGTCGCTCATCTCGATGGCGATCTGCCGCACCCCCGCCGCGTCGACCGCGCCGACCTCGTGCCGGACGGCGACGTGCTCGTCCTCGCGCGAGGCCGCGACGGCGACCGTGCCGATCGCGAGCGCGAGGACCGCGATGCCGACGAGGTAGCCATACTCGGCGACGCGCTCGCGCACGCTCGGGTGCAGGATCTCCTGCGCGCTGGCCGGCCGCTTGAAGCGGCGGAGGCGCAGCGCGTTCGTGACGACGCTCACGCTCGACATGGCCATCGCCGCCGCGGCGAGCACGGGGTTCAGCAGGACGCGGAAGAACGGGTAGAGGCCGCCCATGGCGACCGGGACGAGCAGCACGTTGTACGCGAAGGCCCAGAAGAGACCCTGCTTGATGACGCCGACGGTCTTCCGCGAGAGGGCGATGGCGGTCACGATGGTCCGCAGGTCGCCGCCGATGAGCGTGATGTCGCTCGCGGCCATGGCCACGTCGGTGCCCGTGCCGATGGCGATCCCGAGGTCCGCCTGCGCGAGCGCGGGCGCGTCGTTGATCCCGTCGCCGACCATGGCGACGACCCTGCCCCGGCCCTGGAGCTCCTTCACCTTGGCGGCCTTCTCGGCGGGGAGCACCTCTGCGATCACGTTCGCGATGCCCGCCTCGCGCGCGATCGCCTTCGCCGTCATCGCGTTGTCGCCCGTGAGCATCCACACCTCGAGGCCGAGCGCCTCGAGCAGCGCGACCGCCTCGCGCGACTCGGGCTTGATCGTGTCCGCCACCGAGATGACGCCGGCGATGCGGCCGTCGACGGCGAGGAACATCGGTGTCTGTCCCGCCTCCGCGAGCGACCGCGCTCGCCCACCGGCCCCATCGAGGTCGACCGCGCGGTCGCGCATGAGCGCGAGGTTCCCCACGGCGACGGCCCGGCCGTCGATGCGGGCCTCGATCCCCTTGCCGGAGATGGCCTCGAACCGCTCTGCGCTCGCCAGCGCGACACCGCGCTCACGGGCGCGCGCCACGATGGCCTCGCCGAGCGGGTGCTCCGACCCGACCTCGGCCGATGCGGCGAGCCGCAGGAGCTCGTCCTCAGCGAACGCGCTCAGCGGGAGGATCGCCGTGACCTCCGGCTTGCCGCGGGTCACCGTCCCGGTCTTGTCGAGGACGATCGTGTCGATCCGCCGGGTCTGCTCGAGCGCCTCACCGCCGCGGACGAGGATGCCGTGCTCCGCGGCCTTCCCCGTGCCGACCATGATCGCGGTCGGCGTCGCGAGCCCGAGCGCGCAGGGGCAGGCGATGATGAGGACGGCGATGGCGGTCTGGAGCGCGTAGGTGAAGCGCGGCTCGGGGCCGACGAGCATCCAGCCCACGAACGTGAGCGCGGCGACGCCGATGACGACCGGGACGAAGTACGACGAGATCCCGTCGGCGAGGCGCTGGATGGGCGCCTTCGAGCCCTGCGCCTCCTCGACGAGGCGCACGATCTGCGCGAGCGTCGTGTCCCGGCCGACCTTCGTCGCCTTGAGCACGAAGCTCCCGGCCTTGTTCAGCGTCGCGCCGATGACCTGGTCGCCGGCCGTCTTCTCGACCGGGATGCTCTCGCCGGTGAGCATGCTCTCGTCGACCGCGGAGCGGCCCTCGCTCACGACGCCGTCGACCGGGATCTTCTCGCCGGGACGCACGCGTACGAGGTCGCCGACGACGACCTGCTCCACGGGGACGTCCCGCTCGACACCAGCGCTGATGACGCGCGCGGTGCGGGCCTGCAGGCCCATGAGCGCGCGGATGGCGGCGCTCGTCTGCTTCTTCGCGCGCGCCTCGAGCCAGCGCCCGAGGAGGATGAGCGCGACGATTATGACCGCCGTCTCGTAGTAGAGGTGGAACGGGAGGCCGATCTCCGCCGCGATGCGCGGCCACAGGGTGACGAAGGCCGAGTAGACGTACGCCATCGTCGTCCCGAGGGCGACGAGGGTGTTCATGTTCGTCGACCCGTGCCGCCCGGCGGCCCACGCGGCGCGGTAGAACGTCTCCCCCGCCCAGAACTGGACGACCGTCGCGCCGATGAGGAGCACCGGCGCGAGCACGTCCATCGGGATCCCGTGCGGGACGTACATGAGCGCCATCATCACGAGGCCGACCGCGAGCGAGACCCGCCACCTGATGCCGAGCGCGTCGAGCTCCGCCTGGCGCTCGCGCTCGTGCGCGCTCACCGCGTCCTCCGCGCGCGCGGCGGCCGTCGCGGCGCTCGCCG
>VGOU01000140.1 GCA_016875795.1 Chloroflexota bacterium
GCCCCGCGATGAAGTCGCTCGAGTTCCTGGCGGCGAGGCTCGGCAAGTCTGTCGCTCACTTCGTGGACGACGAGAAGCAGGTGCGCCAGCGTCGTGAGCGTGACCTCGCGCTCGTTCGCGCGAATCAGCTGATCGCGCAAGGTGCCGCGCGCCAGGCGATAGACGAGTTGACCAAGGTCGATTCCGAGCATCTCTCGACCCATGAGAAGCTTGCACTCCGCAGAACGCTTGGCCGGGCATACATTGAGGCGGGTAAGCCTGGTAGGGCTGCTGCGACTCTCAGCGATGTAGTTCGCGGCTTCGAGTCGGTCAACGACTCGGAGCAGGCTGCACGCGCGCGCGCCCAACTGGGGGCAGCCTTGATCTCGTTGATGGACTACGACGAGGCTGAGGAGCACTTGCAGCGGGCGCTTAAGGCGTCGGCGAGCGGACTCATCAGGGATCCGCTCTTCCGCGTGCACGTGCTCTATAACCTCGGCGTCGTCTTCTACCAACGGGGGGACTACAGGTCCGCCCTCGAACACTTCGACCGCTCGGCACAAGAAGGCAGCGACGTCGCCGACCCAAAGTGGCTCGCCTCCTTGTACGCCGCCATGGGCATGGCGAGGCGCGAGGTCGGCGACCTTGAGGGTGCGATTAGCTGGCTGCTTAAGAGCGAGGTGCTGTTCGAGTCCATCAAGAACGAGGCACGCGTCGCCGAGATCAAGCTCCAGACTGCACGTGCGCTCTGGGCGCTTGGGAACCACGGTCGAGCGCGCGAGGTGTTCGAGGAGGCGCTGACCACCGCCTCCGCAGCCGGGAACGATGTGCTCGCACTGCGGGTAGAGACGCAGATCGCGTGGGCCGACACGCGGGAGGGCAAGCATGAAGTCGCGCTACAACGTCTCGAACGTCTAATTCCGCGAGCGGAGGCGTTGGACGATGCGACGGCGCAATTCGGGGTGCGCTATGCACTCGCCAGGACGCTCGTCGAGGTCGACCCTCCGAAGGCTGTTGCGGCGCTGAAGGACCTGGTGCGCGGGCTAGAACAGCGTGGCGCGAGCTCCGAGCTTGCCGATGCGTACAACGAACTGAGCAAGGTATTGGGTCGTCAGGGCCTCGCCGAAGAAGCCCTTACGTATTCACAGCGCGCCTTTGCGACCAGGACCAGGGCGAAGAAGGGAGGTGTCTGAATGCGGGTCTGGGCGGTAGCGCTCGCATTCGCGGCTATCGAGGGCATGCGCCTCGTGGCGGACCTCGCCCCGCCTCTGATGGGCTAACGTCCAACTTGCCCTCCCGAGAAAAGAACGCCGGCGGCCGACGGTCGCCGGCGTTCCCTTTCTTCCGCGCTGTTGTGAAATCTGCACCATTCTGGTCGGATCCTTGCCAGCCTGGCACGGAAACACAGGCTGCGGTCCGTGACTACGGAGCCGCTTCCTCCGCAGCCGTGACCACGTTCCGGAGGAGCAGGGCCGCGGTGACCGCACCCAGGCCGCCGGGGACGGGACTGAGCGCTCCCGCGGTGGCGCCCACGCTCTCGGCATCCGCGTCGCCGGTCAGGCCGTGTGGGGTCACGTTGATGCCGGCGTCGATGACCGTCGCACCGGGACGGATCATCTCGCCCCTGAGGAAGCCCGCGCTGCCCACGCCCACGACGACGATGTCCGCATCGCGGGTGAACCGCGTCACGTCGCCCGTCTTCTTGTGAGCGATCGTGACCGTGGCGTCCTCTCGCAGCAGGAGGTACGCCGCCGGGCGTCCGATCACGGTGCTCCTCCCGATGACGACGGCATGGCGGCCGCTGATGGGGACCTCATAGGACCGCAGCAGCTCGATGACCGCTTCGGCGGTCGACGGCATGAAGCGCGGGCGCCCGTCGGCGAGCCAGCCGACGCTCGAGGGGTGCATACCTTCGACGTCCTTCGCGACCGCGATGTGGTCGACGACGTGCGTCTCGTCGAGCGCCCCCGGGAGCGGCGTCAGGAGGATCACACCGTGGACGGCGGGATCGGCGGACACGCGGTCGAGCTCGGCGCGCAGCTGCGCTTCGCTCGTCTCGCGTGGGAGCGCGTAGGTCGTGACCTTCACCCCGATCCCGTGCCCGGACCGCGTGAGGCGCTCGGTGTAGGTGAGCGCGGCGGGGTCGGCACCGACCGAAACGACCGCGAGGTGCGCGTGGACGCGCCGCCGCTGCAGCGCCTCGACCCTCGCGCGCGTCTCACCCTTGATCCGCTCGGCGGGCGGGCGGCCGTGGAGGAGCCGCGCCACTAGCGCGCGATCCGCGACTCGACGAACTTGACCACCCGCGCGCGCTGCTGCTCGGATCCCTCGAGCGCGCGGTCCAACTCCTCGGAGAGCGCCTTCACCTGCCCGACGTCGTCGAGCGACGCGAGGTTGATCATCACGTTCATCGCCGCGCCGTGCAGCGCGGATTCGGCCATGAGGGCGCCGACGCCGACGTCGCTCACGGCCATCGCCGGAGCGTCGCTCATCGCCGCCTCGGCAGTGTCGAGCAGCCGCCGAGCCGTCTTCGCCACCTCGAGCGGGACGCGGGACGCGCCGAGGAGCGCGGCCTGCATCCTCTGCTTCCGCAGCGCCTTCTCCTCGTCGCTCTTGCGCGGCATCTTCATCGCCTCGGAGACGCGCGTGAACGCGTCGCCGTCGTCGGCGACGAGGCGGAGGAAGTCGCTGCGCAGGTTGTCGAGCTCGGCGACGCGCGCCGCGAACGCGTCGGGGTCCTTCTTCGCGGCGATCCGCAGGACCATCGCGCACAGGCCGGCGCCGAGCGCCCCGGCGTACGCCGCGGCGCTGCCGCCTCCCGGAACGGGCCGCTCGGAGGCGAGGTCATCGCTGAACTCGCGCAACGTGCGATCGACCAGGCGTTCGGACATGGGTGCTAACGTAGCGAATGCCGGCAGCCAGCGGAGTCCCGCTCAGGTGATACCCGGCTCCTTGTTGAAATGCGAGAGGGGACTCCATGAAGACGACCGTAATCGGCGCATTCCCCAAGATCTCGGACGACCCCGGCGGGCAGGAGATCCGCCGTGCGCTGCACCGCTTCGACCGCGGCGAGATCGACGCCGGCGCGCTCGATCAGGTCTTCGACGGCGCGACGCGCGCGGCGATCGCCGAGCTCGAGGCGGCGGGCATCGACGTCATCAACGACGGTCAGATCCGCTGGGACGACCTCTTCGCCGCATTCGCGCGCTCCTGGGAGGGCGTGTCGCGGGGGCCGCTCGAGCGCTTCTACGACAACAACACCTACTTCCGCCAGCCGATCATCGAGCGTGCCGTCGCCACGGGCGGCCGCACTCTCGTGCGTGACTTCGAGCTGGCCAAGCAGACCGCGACGAAGCAGCTGAAGGCCGCCGTCTGTGGGCCGCTCTCCTTCGCGACGCTCACGGCCGAGGACAAGGCCTACCGGACGCTCGAGCAGCGTACGCTCGCGGTCGCGGACGCGCTCGCCGCCGAGATCAGGGGGCTGGGCGCCGCTGGCGCGACGCTCGTCGATGTCGAGGACCCCGCGATCGTCGCGCGGCCCGACCTCATCTCGCTCGCGCGCGAGGCCTATGACCGCATGGCGAAGGCGAACGTGCCGCTCGCGGTGCAGCCGTACTTCTTCCCGGCCGACGGGATCCTCGCGGAGCTCGCATCGTTCCCGGTCGCGCAGCTCGGGATCGACATCAGGAGCCGGCACAGCGACGCACTCGCGCGCCTCGAGCCGCTGCGGGCCCGCACCGTCGTCCTGGGCGTCGTCGACGCCCGCAACACGCGCCTCGAGAGCGAAGGCGAGGTCGCGAGCGCGCTCGAGGCCGCGGCCAGGGTCATCGGGCCGGACCACGTATGGGCCGCGCCGACCACCGGGCTCGAGTACCTGCCGCATGACGTCGCGACGAAGAAGCTCGCGGTGCTCGTGAAGGGCGCCCGCGCGGCGATGGGGGTGCTGGCATGACCAGCGAGATCCTGCTCACGACGACCGTCGGCTCCTTCGGGAAGCCCGAATACCTGCAGAAGGCGCGCAACCAGTTCGCGCGCGGGAAGGTCTCGCGCGAGGAGCTCACGAAGCTCGAGCGCCAGGCCACCCGCGAGTGGATCGAGCGGCAGGAGCAGGTGGGGCTCGACATCCTCGTCGACGGGGAGATGTACCGCGGCGACATGGTCGCGTACTTCGCCGACCTCCTAGAGGGCTACCGCGAGGGCGGCCTCGTGCGCTCGTACGGGAACCGCTACTACCACAAGCCGATCATCGCCGGGAAGATCCGGCGGCCGAGGCCCATGACCGTCGAGTGGTTCGAATACGCGCAGTCGCTGACGGACAAGCCGGTGAAGGGCATGCTCACCGGCCCGTACACGATGCTCGACTGGTCCTTCAACGAGGCCTACCCGACGCGGCGCGATGCCGCCCTCGCGCTCGCCGAGGCCATCCGCGAGGAGGCCGAGGACCTCGAGCGCGCCGGGGCGACGTACATCCAGATCGACGAGCCCGCCATCCACGCGCGCCCCGAGGAGATCGGCATCGCCATCGAGGCCATGGGCATCGTGACCCGGGGCCTGAAGGCGAAGACCGTCTCGCACATCTGCTACGGCGACTTCGCCGCGATCTACCCCGCGGTGCTCGACCTCCCCGTCGACCAGCTCGACCTCGCCATGTCGAACTACGAATACCGCTGGCTGCGGCTGTTCGACGAGCACCCCTTCACGAAGGAGCTCGCCATCGGCATCGTCGACGTGCACAAGCACGAGCTCGAGTCGCTCGAGGAGGCCGCGGAGGGCATCCGCAAGGGCCTGAAGTACGTCTCGGCGGACAAGCTCTTCCCGCACCCCGACTGCGGCCTCAAGACGCGGACCGTCGAGGAGACGATCGACAAGTGCCGGGTCGTGGTCGAGGCCGCGAAGAAGGTGCGCGCCGAGCTCGGCGCGAAAGTGCCGGCCTAGCTACCTGCCGTACTTCGTACGGGCGCGTCGTCGGCCGCTAGCGACCGCAACCGGTCGCCG
>VGOU01000141.1 GCA_016875795.1 Chloroflexota bacterium
AGCCGCTCCGCCGCGACGCGCGTCGCGCCGGCGTCGGGCACGACGAGCTCCGCGGCCACCGAGGGCGTCGGCGCGCGCACGTCCGCGACGAGGTCGACGAGCGTCACGTCCGTCTCGTGGCCGACCCCGCTGCACACCGGCCACGGCGCGCGCGCGAGCGCGCGAACGAGGGCCTCGTCATTGAACGGCCAGAGATCCTCGCTCGCCCCGCCGCCGCGCGCGACGATCACGCAGTCGAGGCCCCGCACCTGCGCGAGCCCGTCGAGCGCGGCGATCATCGAGCCGGCCGCGTCGGGGCCCTGCACGAGCGCCGCCGCGATGACGATCTCGACGCGCGGGTCGCGCCGCGCGACGACCGTCTGGATGTCACGCCACGCCGCGCCGGCGGTGCTCGTCACGACGCCGATGCGCCGCGGATGCGCCGGCAGCGCGCGCTTGCGCTCCGCGGCGAAGATCCCCTCGGCCGCGAGGCGGCGCTTCAGCGCCTCGAGCCGCAGGTGCGCCTCGCCCGCGCCCGCGGGGAGGAGGTCGTCGCACCGCAGCTGGTAGCGGCCGCCGGCCGGATACACCTCGACGAGGCCGTGCGCGAGCAGGCGCGCCCCGCTCTCCGGCGTGAGCGGCACGTTCGCCGCCTGCGTCGCGAAGAGGACGCAGCGGATCTGCCCGACGTTGTCGCGGAGCGTGAAGTACACGTGCCCCGCGGCCGAGACCGTGCGCTCGCTCACCTCGCCCTCGACCCACAGGTCCTTGAACTCGTCCGTGGCCTGCAGGCGCTCGGCGATGCGCACCGTCAGCCGCCCGACGGTGACGACGCGGTCCGGCTTGGGCGGCGCCGCTACTCCTGCGCGCGTTCGAGGTACTCCCCGGAGCGCGTGTCGACGCGGATCCTGTCGCCCTCGTTCACGAAGAGCGGCACGTTCACCCGCAGCCCGGTCTCGAGCGTCGCGGGCTTCATCGCGCCCTGCGCCGTGTCCCCGCGCAAGCCGATGTCCGACTGCGTCACGCGCAGCACGACCGACGCGGGCAGCTCGACCCCGATCGGCTCGCCCTCGTACTCCTCGAGGATCGCGACCATGCCGTCCGTGAGGTAGTGCACCGCGTCGCCGAGCAGGTCGGCGTCGAGGATGATCTGGTCGTACGTCGCGGTGTCCATGAAGTGGTAGTGGTCGCCGTCGTGGTAGAGGTACTGGACGTTCCGGTGGTCGAGCCGGGCGCGCGTGAAGCGATCCCCCGCCTGCACCGTCTTCTCGATCGTGTCGCCCTTGCGGATGTTCCGCAGCTTCATGCGGACCTGCGCCGACCCGCGGCCCAGCTTGATGTGCTGGAACTCGAGGATCTGGTACAGGTTCCCGTCGAGCTCGATGGTCATGCCGCGCTTGATCTCGCCGGTAGAGACCACGTGCTACCCCTTCTGTGAGCGCTCGAGCACCCACCGCACGGCTTCCTCGTACCCCGCCACGCCGCGGCCGATCACCTGGTGGGCCGTCACGTCCTGGAGATAGCTGTGCCGCCGGAACGGCTCGCGCGTCCTGATGTCGCTGATGTGCACCTCCACGATAGGGAACCCGCAGGCGGCGACGGCGTCCCGCAGGACGACGGAGGTGTGCGCGAGCCCGCCCGGGTTCATGACGGCCCCGTCGGCGTCGGCGTGGGCCTGCAGGAAGTCGATGAGCGCGCCCTCGTGGTTCGACTGGAGCTCGACGAGGCGCGCGCCGGCCGCCGCGGCGAGCGCCCGGCAGCGCTCGGCCGCCTCGGCGAGCGTCGTCGTGCCGTAGATCTCGGGCTGGCGGGCGCCGAGCGTGTTCAGGTTCGGGCCGTTGATGAAGAGGATCGTCCTCACGCGGTGCGGCCCTCCAGGGCACGCGCGGCCCGGTCGAGGGCGCGCTGCGGCACGCCGGTGACCTCGCTGAAGCGCCCGACGCGGCGCGGCAGGATCCAGCGGACCTTCCCCGCGCGCACCTTCTTGTCGCGGCCGAGCAGCCGCCAGGCCCTCTCGGGGATGCGCGCGCGGACCGGGAGGCGCGCCCGCCGCAGGAGGTCCTCGAGGCCGGGACGCAGACTGCGCGGCGCGAGCGCGAGCTCCTCGGCGAGCGCCGTGGCGAAGACCATCCCCACCGCGACGGCCTCGCCGTGCGCGACGCGGTACCCGCTCGCGGCCTCGTAGGCGTGGCCGAGGGTGTGGCCGAAGTTGAGGAGCTCGCGCAGCCCGGCCTCGCGCTCGTCGGCCCCGACGACCGCGGCCTTCAGCTCGGCCGACATGCTGATGAGGAGCGTGGTCGGCGCGAGGTCGCGGTCGAGGACGCGCTCCACCGACCGCGCGGCATGCGCGACGCTCTCGCGGTCCGCGAGGAACGCGGTCTTGATGACCTCGGCGAGGCCCGAGGACACCTGCCGCTCGGGCAGCGTCGCGATGGCGGCGGGGTCGCTGAACACTGCCGACGGCTGGTGGAACGCGCCGACGAGGTTCTTCCCCTCGGGGAGGTCGATGCCCGTCTTCCCGCCGATGGACGAATCGACCATGGCGAGGAGCGTCGTCGGGACGTGCGCGAGGGCGATCCCGCGCATGTACGTCGCCGCGGCGAACCCCGCGAGGTCGCCCGTCGCGCCGCCGCCCACCGCGACGATCCCTCCGTCGCGGCCGATGCCCGCGCGCGCGAGGTCGCGCCACAGCCGCTCGAGCGCCGCCTTCGACTTCGCGCGCTCGCCCTCCGGGACGGCGACGACGACCGGCTCCATGCCCGCGCCGCGCAGCGATGACGCGACCGCGGGGAGATACGCCCGACGGGCCGTGCGGTCCCCGGCGACGGCGACGCGTCCGCGCCAGCCGAGGTCGGCGAGATGCCGGCCGACGTGCTCGAGGAGCCCGGCGCGGATGAGGACCGGGTAAGGGCGCGAGCCCGCCACGTCCACGCGGATGCCGCGCGACGACACGATCCACGCCGCGATGGAGCGCGCGACCGCGTCCGCCGCCCCGGCGACCTCGAACCCCACGTCGACGTCGGCGTACACGCCGCGGCGCTCGCGGAGGATGCGCTCGGCGTGCGCGCGCGGCGTGATCCCCTCGCGGACGAGGTGCTCCCGCTCGTCCATCGTGCGCGCGAGCCCGCGCGTGATCGCCGCGACCGACCCGCGCAGGCCGACGATGAGCCCGAGGCGGCGCATGCGCTCGCGGTTCGCCGGGCGGATCGAGGCGCCGCCGCCGGTCGCGACCACCTCCCACGCGGGCGTCGGGCGCAGGCCGTCGAGAAGCCGCGTCTCGTGGTCGCGGAACGCCTCGATGCCCCGCTCGATGATCGTCCGCGCGTTCGGCCGGCCCGTCGCGCGCTCGATGGCGTCGTCCATGTCGAGGAACGACGCGCCGAGCATCCGCGCGAGCTCACGCCCGACGACGGACTTCCCCACCCCGGGCGGCCCGACGAGGAAGAGCCTCACGGCAGCTCGGTCGCGTCGCCGCCGCCGCTGCCCTGCCGCGGCCCGAGGGGCCGCAGGCGCGCACGGTAGCGCTCGACGGACGCCACGAGGGTCTCCGCGTCGTCGCTCCCGAACTTCTCGAGCAGCGCCTCGGCGAGGACGACGGCGAGCATCGCCTCGCACACCACGCCGGCGGCGGGGATGACGCACACGTCGCTTCTCTCCACGTGCGCCGGCGCCGGTTCGCCCGTCGCGAGGTCCACCGACGGCAGCGGCTTCATGAGCGTCGAGATCGGCTTGAACGCGACGCGGCACACGATGTCGTTCCCGTTCGTGACGCCGCCCTCGAGCCCGCCCGCGCGGTTGCGCGTCCGCGCGAAGCGGCCCTCCTCGATGACGATCGGGTCGTGCACGGCGCTGCCGCGCTCGCGCGCCGCGGCGAACGCGTCGCCGAACTCCAGCCCCTTCGCCGCCTGGATCGAGCACAGCGCCTGCGCGATGCGGCCGTCGAGACGGCGATCCCACTCCGCGTACGAGCCGAGCCCCGGGACGACGCCGGTCGCGCGAACCGCGACGATGCCGCCGAGGGTGTCCCCCGCGTCGCGGGCCGCGGCGATCGCCGCGATCATCGCCGCGGAGCGCCCGGGGTCGCCGCAGCGCACCTCGCTCGCCTCCACCTTCGCGTCGTCCCACGTGGGTGCGCTCTCGACGTCGCCGATGGCCGCGACCTCGCTCTGGACGCGCGTGCCGACGAGCGCGAGCACCGCCTTCGCGACGGCGCCCGCCGCGACGCGCGCCGCGGTCTCCCGCGCGCTCGACCGCTCGATGACGTCGCGCACGTCCCCGTGACCGAACTTGAGCGCTCCGGCGAGGTCGGCGTGGCCGGGGCGCAGCCGCGTGACGGGCTCCGGCGGATCGACGACCGGCTCCACGCTCATGACGCGCTCCCAGTTCGGCGCGTCGCGGTTGTCGATCTCGATGGCCACCGGCCCGCCTGTCGTCCGCCCGTGCCTGACGCCGCCGACGAATCGCGCCTGGTCGCGCTCGATCCGCTGCCGCGCGCCGCGGCCGTACCCGAGCTGGCGGCGGCGCAGATCCGCATCGACGGCCGCCACGTCGACCGGCACACCCGCCGGGATGCCGTCGAGCAGCGCGACGAGCCGCTGGCCGTGCGACTCGCCGGCCGTGAGGAAGCGCATCAGACGCTCCGTGGGAGCGCGGCGCGCATCACCGCGAGCGGTGCCTCGAGCCCGGTCCAGAGGCGGAAGGCGCGCACTCCCTGGTGCAGCAGCATCAAGAGCCCGTCCACAGCGACGCATCCTGACGCTTTCGCCCGCCGGATGAGCGGGGTCTCCTCGGCGACGCCGACGACATCCACGACGGCGAGCCCGCCGGGGATGGCGACGCCGTCGAGCGGATCCTCGCCGTGCAGGCCGAGCGACGTGGCGTTCACGACGGCGTCGTAGCCATCGAGCGACCGCGCCGGCCACGCCACCGCCCGGCCGGGCAGGGCGCGGGCGCGTTCCGCGGTCCGGTTCGCGACGCTCAGGTCGGCGCCGGC
>VGOU01000142.1 GCA_016875795.1 Chloroflexota bacterium
CAGGTCGAGGGGGTCGCGGCGAGCGCGGCCGACGAGCCGCTCGCGTTCCAGCGCTTCGAGCCGTCGGCCGCGGCGGGCGGGAAGGTGCCGCTCGCCGAGGCGCGCGTCGTCGTCTCGGGCGGGCGCGGGCTGAAGGGCCCCGAGAACTGGAAGATGGTGGAAGAGCTCGCGGGCGTCCTGGGCGCGGCTCTCGGCGCGTCGCGCGCGGTGACCGACGCGGGCTGGCGCCCGAACGAGGAGCAGGTCGGCCAGACCGGCCGCACCGTCACGCCGGACCTGTACATCGCGCTCGGCATCTCCGGGGCGATCCAGCACCTCGCGGGCATGACGTCGAGCAAGGTCATCGTCGCCGTGAACAAGGACCCCGACGCGGACATCTTCAAGGTCGCCGACTACGGCGTCGTCGGCGACCTGTTCGAGTTCGTGCCGGCCTTCACCGACGAGGTGCGGAAGGCGAAGGCGCGGGGCTGATGCTCCCCGCCGTCGGCGCCGACGAGCGCGCGCTCGCCGAGGCCGTGCGCGACTTCGCGCGCGGGCTCGAGCCGCGCATCGACAGCGCCGAGGCGGAGGGCCGCCTCCCCGCGGACGTCATCCGCGAGCTCGGCCGGCTCGGCGTCCTCGGCATGACCGTGCCGGAGGCCGACGGCGGCCTCGGCGCGAGCGGGGTGGCGTTCGCGCTCGTCCTCGAGGAGCTCGCCGCGGTGTGGGGCTCGCTCGCCGTCGCGGTGTCGGTGAACGGCGGGATCGCCGAGGGGTCGCTCGTCCGCCGCGGCAGCGCGGAGCAGAAGCGCGAGTGGCTGCCGCGCCTCATGGACGGCTCCGGCCTCGGCGCCTTCGCCCTCACCGAGCCGGGGTCGGGCTCCGACGCCGCGCGCCTGCGATCGACGGCGGCGCGCGACGGCGACGGCTGGGTCCTGAACGGCCGCAAGATGTTCGTCACGAACCTCCGCTACGCGCCGGTCGTCATCGTCCTCGCCCGCGTGGGTCCGCTCGACGAGGAGCGCCCGCACGAGGGGATCACGGCGTTCCTCGTCCCGGCGGACGCCGGCGGGGTCACCATCGCGGCGGCGGAGCGGAAGATGGGCCTCCACGCCTCCGACACGAGCGCGCTCGTCCTCGAGGACGTCCGCGTGGGCGCCGCCGCGGTGCTCGGGCCGCTCGGCAAGGGGTTCGGCGCGGTCGCGATGGCCGGGCTCGACGGCGGGCGCATCGGGATCGCCGCGCAGGCCGTCGGCATCGCGCGGGGCGCGCTCGAGAGGGCGGGAGCGTACGCGCTCCAGCGGCGGCAGTTCGGCCGTCCGATCGCCGACTTCCAGATGGTCCGGTTCGCGCTCGCGCGCGCTCGCGCCGAGGTGGACGCCGCGCGCCTCCTCACCCTGCGCGCGGCGTGGCTGCGCGACGCGGGCCGGCCCTTCACGCGAGAGGCGTCCGAGGCGAAGCTGTTCGCCACGGAGATGGCCCAGCGCGCGGCGCGGACCGCCGTGCAGACCATGGGCGGGTATGGCTACATGCGCGAGTCGGCGGTCGAGCGCTTCGCGCGCGACGCCCGCGCGACGACCATCTACGAGGGGACGAGCGAGGTGCAGCGACTGGTGATCGCGAGGCAGCTGCTGGCGGCATGAAGGTCGTACGGAAGCCCGGCGCGCGCAGCGGGTCGAAGGGCGAGTGGCTCGAGCAGACGTACGGGCCCGCGGTCGCGCGCACGCCCGAGCGCAAGGCGCGCTTCAGCACGCTCTCGGACATCCCGGTCGACCCGCTGTACACGGCCGAGGACCTCGCCGGCTTCGACCCCGCGACCGACCTCGGCTTCCCGGGCGAGTTCCCCTACACGCGCGGCGTCCAGGCCTCGATGTACCGCGGCCGGCTCTGGACGATGCGCCAGTTCGCCGGCTTCGGCGGCCCCGAGGACACGAACCGGCGCTTCCGGTACCTCATGGAGCACGGGGTGACCGGCCTGTCCACCGCCTTCGACATGCCGACGCTCATGGGCCGCGACCCGGACGACCCGCTCAGCCGCGGCGAGGTCGGGCGCGAGGGCGTGGCCGTGTCGTCGATCGCCGACATGCGGATCCTCTTCGACCGCATACCGATGGACGAGGTCACGACCTCGATGACCATCAACGGTCCCGCGTCGATCGTCTGGGCGATGTACCTCGCGGTCGCCGAGGAGCGCGGCTTCCCGCTCGACCGCGTCGGCGGCACGATCCAGAACGACTGCCTGAAGGAGTACATCGCGCAGCGCGAGTGGATCGTCCCCGAGCGCGCCGCCATGGCGCTCGTCGTCGACACGCTGCGCTTCGGCGCGCGCGAGACGCCGCGGTGGAACCCCGTCTCGGTCTCCGGCTACCACATCCGCGAGGCCGGGGCGACCGCGGTGCAGGAGCTCGCGTTCACCCTCCTCGACGGCCTCGAGTACGTGAAGTGGGGCGCCGCGGCCGGGCTCGACGTGAACGCCTTCGTCCCGCGCATCTCCTTCTTCTTCGACGTGCACAACGACCTGTTCGAGGAGATCGCGAAGTTCCGCGCGGCGCGGCGGATCTGGGCGCGCGAGGTCGAGCGGCGCTGGTCTCCGCGCAACGAGCGCGCGCTCATGCTGCGCACGCACGCCCAGACCGCGGGCGTCTCCCTCACCGCGCAGCAGCCGTACAACAACGTCGTGCGCGTGACGCTCCAGGCGCTCGCGGCGGTGCTCGGCGGGACGAATTCGCTGCACACGAACTCGCTCGATGAGACGTACGCGCTGCCGACCGAGGAGGCCGTCACCCTCGCCCTCCGGACGCAGCAGATCATCGCCCACGAGTCGGGCGTCGCCGACACCGTCGATCCGCTCGCGGGGTCGTATCACGTCGAGCACCTCACGAACGAGATGGAGAAGGGGTTCGAGCGGTACCGCGACGAGATCGAGGCGATGGGCGGCATGGTCGAGGCGGTCGAGCGCGGCTACCCGCAGCGCGAGGTCACCGAGGCGAGCTTCCGCTTCCAGGGACAGGTCGAGCGCGGCGAGAAGGTCGTCGTCGGGATCAACAGGTACCGCATGGACGAGGACGAGCGCATCCCCGTTCTGCGCATCGACCCCGACGTCGAGCGGCGCCAGGTCGAGCGCCTGCGCGACGTCCGCGCGCGGCGCGACGCGGGGCGCTGGCGCGCCTCCCTCGACGCGCTGCGCGACGCGGCGACGCGGGCGAAGGGCGACCCCACCGCGGAGCTCATGCCCGCGTTCCTCGAGTGTGCGCGCGCGTGCGCCACCGTCGGCGAGCAGGTCCAGGCGCTGAAGGACGTCTTCGGCACCTACCGCGACCCGGGGTACTTCTAGTGACGAAGGCGCAGCGCCTCATCGCCCGCATCGAGCAGGGCTGGCGCCCGTTCCGCGACGCCGTGCGCGGCCTCGGCCGCGCCCGCTACGACGAGCGGACGAGCGCGGGCTGGACGTACCGCGACCTCGTCGCGCACGTCGCGGCCTGGGAGGACCTGTCCGCGCGCCGCCTGCGAGCGTTCCGCGAGACCGGCGATCGCGCGTACCCCGAGGAGGCGAACGACACCGACGCGTTCAACGCGCGCGTCGCGGAGTCGCACCGGCTCGTGGGCGCCGAGGCCCTTGTCGACGAGCTCGACACGGCGCACCGCCGGCTCCTCGAGGAGATCGGCCGCCCGGACGACGCGCAGATGGACGCGGCCGTGCAGGCGACCGCGTGGGGGCCCCAGTCGTGGGTCGTCGCCGTCGTCGCCGGCAACACGTTCGGCCACTACCGCGAGCACGCCGACGAGCTCGGCATCCCCCGCACGCTCCCGTCCCCCGGGCGCGCAGACCGAGGCGAGGACGAGGTCGAGCACCCGGGCGCGAGGGAGGGCTTTGCCCGACCGAGCGACGGAAGCCAGGAGCAGAAGGCATGAAGCGGCCGATCCGCGTGGTCGTCGCGAAGGCGGGCCTCGACGGCCACGACCGGGGCGCGAAGGTCGTGGCACGGGGCCTGCGCGACAGCGGGATGGAGGTGATCTACACGGGCGTGCACCAGACCCCGGAGCAGGTCGTCGAGACCGCGCTGCAGGAGGACGCCGACGCGATCGGGCTGTCGCTCCTGTCGGGCGCGCACAACTACCTCTTCACGCGCGTCAGCGAGCTCATGCGCGAGAAGGGGATGGACGACGTCCTCCTCTTCGGCGGCGGCATCATCCCCGAGGACGACATCCCGCTCCTGCGGGAGCACGGCGTCGACCGGGTGTTCCCGCCCGGCTCGTCGCTCGCCGAGATCGCGGAGTACGTGCGGGCCGCGGTCGCGCTGCGGCGCGGCAGCGCATCGCCCGCACAGGCATAGAAGGAGGAGAGATGGCGAAGCTCGAAGAGCGTCCGGTCGACTCCGGCGTCGCCGCGGCGAAGGCGCAGGACGACGCCGCGCTCGTCGGTTGTTGGCAGGAGCGCCTCGCGAGGATCGCGGGGATCCCCACCGACATCGCGCGCGCCGGCGCGCTCCTGCCGCAGATGCGCGAGCTCTCGCGGACGGCGGAGGGCGACCGCCGCCGGCTCACGAGGGCGCGCGCGCAGGCGTTCATGGCCCTGCCGACGGACCAGCGGGGGCGGATCCTCACGGCCCGGCGCCTCAGGTATGCCGCCGATCCCGCCCTCGCCGAGAGCGACGAGGCCCTCGCCGCTCGGGTGGCGCAGGACGTCCCGGGTGCCTCCGCCGCGATGGGGCGCTAGCTGGACCTCCGTCACGGCGCGGACCAGGTGATGGTCGGGGACGCGGTGCGCGCGTTCGTGCGCGACCGCATCCTGCCGAACGCCGCGTCGTGGAGCGAGGCCGGCGCGTTCCCGCGCGAGATCGTTCCGGAGCTCGCCTCGCTCGGCCTCCTCGGGCTCGCGATCCCGCCGGACCTCGGGGGCGCGGGTCTCGACGTCGTCACCATCGCGCTCGTCATGGAGGAGCTCGGCGCGGGTGATGGCTCGGTCGCGCTCACGATCGCCGCGCACAACTC
>VGOU01000143.1 GCA_016875795.1 Chloroflexota bacterium
GCGCGACAGCAGCGCCGCGCTCGCCGCCGCGGTGCGCGCGACGAACGACGCCGTGCTGAAGGCCACGGGCGAGGGCGGGACGCCCTTCGCCGCCACGACCCTCGTCGCGGCGGCCGTGCGCGGGAAGCAGGTGGCCGTCGCGAACCTCGGCGACTCGCGCGCGTACGTCGTCCGCGGCGGCGCGGCGCGGCAGGTGACGACCGACCACAGCGGGGAGCAGGCGAGATCGATCACGCGGTTCGTGGGCGACCCGCGCGGCGTCGCGCCCGACGTGTTCATCGAGACGCTCGGCCCGCGCGACCGGCTCGTGCTGTGCTCCGACGGGCTCACGCGCCACGTCGCGGCGGAGGAGATCGCGGCGCTCTCGCGCGGCGCGCCGGACAGGGCCGCCCGCGCCCTCGTGGACCTCGCGAACGAGCGCGGCGGCGAGGACAACGTGACCGTCGTCGTGTACGCGCATCAGCGCTAGCGGCTCGTGCCGCTCCTGCAGGTGCCGCGATCATCGCGGCGGTCGCCGCGGTCGCGGCGGGCTGGGCGCTCGAGCCGCTGCGTCAGACGACGTGCTGCATGCCGCAGCTCCCGGCCTCGCCTTCCCCTATGGCCGAGTGAGGCCGAGAGCGACGGCCGCGGCCGGCGCGTGAGGACGAACGGACCGCGCGTAGCGCTAGCGAGCCGGCCTCACCCTCCCCAACGGCGAGCCCCTGAGGAGGCCGCGGAGCCGCGCGGCCCCGCCGTCGCGCAGCGCCGAGAGCCCGACGAAGCCGAGCAGGCCGATGCCCGCGGCGATCGCGATGCGTCCGGCGATGGCCTGGAGCGGGACGTCGCCAGCGACGCGCGGGTCGCACTCGAACTGGGGATAGAACTGGCAGTCGTATTGCCACGTCGGCAGCACGTAGAACACGCTCGCCTGGTCCGCCGCCGTCGGCAGCCCCGAGATGAACGGGTAGAAGAAGACGAAGGCCGCGGCGGCGAGCGTCATGTACCCCTTCACGAGGCCCGCGCGGCCGCGCTCCCAGAGCATCGCGAGCGCCGCGGCGAGGATGAGCAGGTAGAACGGCAGCGCGGTGAAGAAGTGGTAGAAGAAGAGCACCCGCGTGATCGGGATCCACGCGACGTACTGCGTGAGCAGCGCGAACACGAGGATCCCGAGCGCCCATGACCGCGCGCGCACCGCGGTGACCGCGGCCCAGGCGAACGCGGCGATGCCGCCCCAGAAGAGGACGATGTTCCCCGCGTCGTAGATCACGGCGGTGGAGCCGGGGCCGGGGTTGCCGAGGTACCAGTACACGGGCTTCAGGACGAGCGGCCAGCTCCACCACGGCGACCCGGCGGGGTGCGGCGCGGTGAGGCCCGAGTGGTACCAGTACATCTGCATCGTCAGCTCGACGAGGCCCCAGCCGTACGGGATCGTGGGCCCGCCGAACCAGCGCGCGTAGCTCGCGGCGTACACGGCGATCGGGATGACCGCGAAGCAGAGGAGCAGGAAGAGCGCGTTCGGCACGCGCCCGCGCCACGCGAGGAGGTCGAAGGGGCCGCCGGACCCCGGCCGCGCGCGCGACCACGCGTACGCCGTGGCCGCGACCGAGTACAGCCCGAGGCCCGCGAGCGCGTAGAAGGCCGCCCACTTCGACGCGGCCCCGAGCCCGAAGAGCGCGCCCGCGAGGAGCAGGTCGATCGCCGCGGATCGCCGCGGCCGGTGGGCCGCGACGACGAAGTACCAGCCCATGACGAGGAACGTCGCGATGTAGATGTCGTTCATGCCGATGCGCGCCTGGGCGAACATCGCGCCGTCGAGCACGACGATCGCGCCGGCGAGCGCGGCGACGAGCGGCGAGGCGAAGAGGCGCCGCGCGATGAGCACGATGAAGAACGCCATGAGCGCCCCGAAGAGCACGCCGGGCACGCGCCAGGCGAACGCGTGCCGTCCGGTGGGGATGCGCTCGACGACCCCGTCGCCCGCGACCTCGAGCCCGTCGCCGGGCCCGTCGACGCCGACGAGCGTGCCGCGGACGGGGATCGCCGCGAACGCCGAGGCCCCGTGCGTCTCGACGACGACGGCCTTCCCGTCGACGAGCGCGTACAGGAACTGGGACCGCGGGACGACCGCGAGGGCGCGCACGCCCCCGCCGAGCGCGCCGGTCCGCGCGTTCGCGAGGGGCGCGGTCCCGCCATGGATGCCCGTGACCTGCTGGTCGCGGGGCGGCTCGTACCAGTCGACGGCCGCTTCGTCCGCGCGGCCGGCATAGAGCCGTCCCGCGCCCTGCGCCCACGCGAGGCTCGAGACCGGGGCGACGGCGGTGATGCGCCCGGTCGACTGGCCGGTGAAGGCGTTCACCGCGTGGATCGTGCCGCGCCCGTCCGCCACGTACACGTCGTCCGTGTCGGGGCGGGCGGTCATCGCGACGGCGGGGATCGCGGCCGTGACCGGCCGCGCCGTCCCGCGGACCGGGTGGATCTCGATGCCCTGCGCCGTCCCCACGACCGCGTGATCTGCGGAGACGACGAGGCCGGTCGCGGCCGCGCGCCGCTCGGCCGAGCGCGCCTCGCCGAGCCGGCCGTCGGGGCCGACGTCGATCATGACGATGCGCCGGTCGGTGACGGCGACGACGGTGCTGCCGGAGAACGCGATGTGCCGGACTGGCTCCGTGAGGACGCCGTCGGCCACGTCGCTGCGCGTGCCGGCGTCGACGGCGACCCGCCCGCCGGCCGAGCCGAACGCGCGCAGCCCGCCGCCGCTCACGGCGTACGCGGTCACGTCCTGCGGCAGCGCCTCGCGCCCCTCGACCCGGTCGCCGCCGAGGAGGAGGATCCCGATGGCCATGACCTGCTTCGCGAGGTGCGGGTGCGTCCACTCGTACGGCTCGCGCTGCGCGAGGAGCTCCATGGCCGTGCGCGCGTGATAGACCTCGTCGAAGTACATGTCGCGCGGGTGATCGAGCCGGTAGCCGCGCGTCGCGATGACCGCGAGGGCCACGAGCAGCGCGAGGGCGACGTCCCGCTTCGTCGGCCAGCGGCCCGGCCCGAACCCGCCGGGCAGCTCCCACGTCCGCGGCGCGGGCCGCTCTTCCCGCGCGGGCGCGGCGGGGGCCATCCCGACCTCCACCGTGTCGCGCAGCGCCATCTCCCCGCGGGCGAGGCGCCACACGAGGAGCGCCGCGGAGCCCATGAGGACGATGGCCATGAGGATCTGACCGGTCCGCCCGAAGAGCGTGCTCTCGACGAGGCCCGGCGCGGCGAGCCCGTTCTGCGGATAGCGCGTGAACGCGAAGTAGAGGGTCGCGAAGAACGTGATCGCCATGACCACGTACGGCACGAGGACCCGCGAGCGCGTCACGGCGAACGGGGCGAGGAGGGCGAACGCGGGGAAGACGTAGCGCTCGTGCGCGCGGGTCGGCAGGAAGTAGAAGGCCATCGCGGCGAACGCGCCGGCGGCGAGGAGCGCCGCGACGTCGCGCCGCCACCACAGCGGGGCGAGCGAGGCGAGGATGCCGGCGACGAGCGCGACGGCGCCGATGACGACGTAGCCGTCGTCGGGCTTCCAGAAGTCGCCGACGACGGACCAGACGTTGAACGCGTACAGCGACGTGTACGGGTAGGTCTCCGACGCGCTGCGCACGAGGTCGATGAACGCGCCCGGGGTGAGGCGGAAGGGCAGCGCGATCGCGACGGCGGTCCCGAGGCCGGAGAGGACGACCCTGGCGGCCGGCCGCCAGCCGCCGTCCTGCGCCAGCTCGACGAGCGCCGCGGCGGTGACGACGACCGCGGCGAGGCCGAACTGGGGCTTCACCATGCCCGCGACGCCCGCGAGGATCCCCGCGAGGACCCAGCGGCGCTGGCCGGCCATGACGAGCGCCCCGAGGAACGGCAGCGTCCCCCACGAGTCCACCTGGCCCCAGAAGGGGCCGGCGAAGATCGGGCCCGGGTGCAGCATCCAGAGGGCGCCCGCCATCGCGCCGGCGAACGGGCCGGCCGGAGGCGCGAGCACGCGGTACAGCACGTACGCGATCGCGATGTCCGCGGGGATCGAGAGGGCCTTCACGGCGAGTCGCAGCCCCTCGCCGTCGAAGAGCGCGGCGGCGAGCCAGAGCACGTACAGGAAGCCCGGCGGGTAGTCGCTGAAGTAGCCCGGCTCGTAGAAGAGCGCGGGGCCGATCTCCGCGACGCGCTCGCCCCACGCCACGAACGTGTTGACGTCGCTCGGGAACCCCTGTCCGCGGAAGACGAGGAGGCGCAGGACGACGCCGACCGCCACCGCGCCCCAGAGCAAGAGCGTCGCCTCCCGCTGCCTCACTCCGTCGCTCCCACCTTCACTGCCAGTATCCGTAACGGAGGATCGCGATCGTCGCGTAGACGTTCATCGCGACCGCGACCGCCGCGGCCACGAGGAACAGGACCGAGGGGCGTCGGCGCCATACGCCGCCGGCGACCGCGTCGCCGGTGACCGCGAGCGCGACGAGGAAGGGCTGCGCGTCGATGCTGAAGCGGTAGCCGAACTGCGCGAACCCGATCGTCCCGTGCGTGACGTCGGGCGTGAGCGCGAGTGCGGCCGCGAGCCCGGTCGCCGCGACGGCCGCGCTGCGGCGCACCTCGCGCAGCCCGGCGAAGGCCCACAGGAAGACCGGCGTCGTGATGAACAGGCTCATGCCGACGAAGCGCGGCCGCAGGAACCAGGGCGTGCCCTCCACGAGGTCGGGCGGCTCGAGGAAGATCGCGTAGAGGTGCCGCGGGATGTACAGGGGCGACAAGAGGCCCTGGGTGTAGAAGACGTCGCCCTCGATGAGCGTGAGGTAGCCGAGGTCGAAGGGCGACCCCCAGCGCATGAGGTTGTACGAGAGGTACACGAGCGCGAACGGCGCGCCGCCCGCCACCACGCCGCCGAGCACGGGCATGTACGGCGCGCCCGAGCGGCGCGCGGCGAGGAGCGCGAGCGCCGGCGTGGCCGCCGCGAACGGC
>VGOU01000144.1 GCA_016875795.1 Chloroflexota bacterium
GTCGGCGCCGCGGCGGGCGTGGTCGAGGTAGCGCGCGAACGTACCCTCCCCCGTCGCGAGGCGCGCGCGGACGCGCGGCGCGAGCGCTTCCAGGAGCACCGCCGCGACGCGGTGCCAGATCCGCGTCTCCCGCGGCTTCGCGACGTCGTGGAGCAGGCCCGCCGCCACGAGCTCCTCGTCCGCACCCATCCGACGCAGCGCCTCGGCCGTGCGCCGGACGTGGCGCCCGTCGGCATCGGCCGAGAGCGCGTAGCGCCACGTCTGCGCGACGCGGTGGCGGACCTCCATCAGGCGCCTCCGACCAGGAACCGAGCGATCGCGAGTCCCGGGATGGTGACGATCTGCGCAATGGCGTTCGTGCGCGTCACGTATGGGAGCAGGAAGACGAGCGCGATCAGGATGAAGGGGCCGTACTGCTCGTACGTTCGCCAGGCATGAGCCTGCCGAGGCGGCAGCAGGCCGTAGACGACCCTTGACCCGTCGAGCGGCGGGATGGGGAGCAGGTTGAAGACCGCGAGGAAGCAGTTGACCACGACGACCGTTCCGATGATCTCCTCGTAGGCCCCACCGATCACGTCCGCCGTGCCGACACGCAGCGGGATCGCGGCCACCGCCGCGAGCGCGATGTTCGTGAGCGGGCCCGCCAGCGACACGAGCGACATGGCCAGCCCGCCCCGCAGGCGCGCCTCGTTCACCGGCACGGGCCGGCCGTAGCCGAAGCCGATGAGGAGGATGAGGAGCGAGCCGAAGACGTCGAGGTGCGCCCGCGGGTCGAGAGTCAACCGCCCCTCGTGCTTCGCCGTGTCGTCGCCGAAGCGATGCGCCGTGAAGGCGTGCATGAACTCGTGCGCGGTGATCCCGAGCGCGATCGCGATGACGAAGCCGACGAACGCCGTCCACGCTTCCGCCGACGCGGGGTCGCGGAGCACGCCCCTGATCGGCCCCGCGACGCCGCCCGTCACGAGCGCGAGGAGGACGATGACGACGAGGAACATGCCGAAAGGGTTGTCGCGGAAGGGGGCTCCGCGGGCGATCACGTCATCCGAGCCTAGAGGCTCGCGGGCTCAGCCGGAGGCGATCCTTCCCAGCACGAGGCGCGGGCGCGCGCCGCGCGTGGCCCGCCAGGTGAACGCGCGCTCGACCATCCGGATCGCTTCGGCATCGCCGCTCCGGCCGCTCGCGTGGACCTCGGCGTAGGGCTCGCCCTTCGCCACGCGGTCGCCGGGCTTCGCCCGCAGGACGATCCCCGTCGCGTGGTCGATCGGGTCCCCCTTCTTCTCCCGTCCCGCGCCGAGACGGACCGAGGCGAGCCCGATGTCGTGCGCGTCGAGCCGTGCCACGTACGCGATGCGCCCGCTCGTCAGCGTCGTCACCGTCTTCGCGCGGGCGAGACGCGATGGGTCCGCGACGGCGCGCGCGTCGCCGCCCTGTGCGGCGACGAGCTCCTCGAGCTTGCGCAGGCCGCTGCCGTCGGCGATGGCGCGCACGAGCATCGCCCGCGCCGCCGCCCTCGTCCGCGCCCGCCGCGCGTAGAGCAGCATCTCCGCGCCGGCGGAGAGGACGACCTCGCGGAGATCCTCCGGGCCGCCGCCCGCGAGCGTGGCGATCGCCTCCATCACCTCGAGCGCGTTCCCGACCGCGCCGCCGAGCGGCGCGTCCATGGCGGTGAGCTCCGCCGTGACGTCCATCTTCCGCGCCTTGCCGATGGCGACCATGAGCCGCGCGAGCTCGCGCGCCCGCGCGAGCGTCTTCATGAACGCGCCCCTGCCCACCTTCACGTCGAGGACGAGCCCGTGAGCGCCCGACGCGATCTTCTTCGACATGATGCTCGAGGCGATGAGCGGGATCGACGGCACCGTCCCGGTGACGTCGCGCAGGGCGTACATCGCGCCGTCGGCCGGCGCGAGGTCCGCGGTCTGCCCGGTGACGACGACGCCGATGCGCTCCAGCTGCGCGAGGAACTCCGCCGTCGTCAGGTCCACGCGGTAGCCGCGGAACGACTCGAGCTTGTCGAGCGTCCCGCCGGTGATCCCGAGCCCGCGCCCGCTCATCTTCGCGACCGGGGCGCCGCACGCGGCCACGAGCGGCGCGACGACGAGGGTCACCTTGTCGCCGATGCCGCCCGTCGAGTGCTTGTCCACGACGCGCCCGAACCGCGAGAGGTCGAGGCGCTGGCCCGAGGCGACCATGCTGTCCGTCAACAGGACCGTCTCCTCGTCGACCATCCCGCGCAGCAGGACGGCCATGAGGAACGCGGCCATCTGGTAGTCGGGGACCTCGCCGCGCGAGTGGCCGACGACGACCCGGTCGATCTCCGCTGCGGTGAGCCGCCCGCCGTCGCGCTTCCTCTCGATGACCTCGACGACGCGCACGGTCACAAGCGGGCCACGACCCCCTTCACGAGGTCGGCGAGGCGCTTGCCCGCGCGGTTCGCGACCTCGAGCACCTCCTCGTGCGACACGTGCTGGATCTGGCCGGGGATGCCCGTCGCCATGTCGGTGACGGTGGAGATCGCGAGGATGCGCATGCTCATGTGCCGCGCGACGAGGACCTCGGGCACCGTGCTCATCCCGACGGCGTCGGCGCCGAAGCCGCGCAGCATGCGCAGCTCCGCCGGCGTCTCGAAGTTGGGGCCGGCTACCGCGACGTAGATGCCCTCGCGCAGGCCGGGGTCGACCTCGTGCGCGATCTTCCGCAGCTCCTCGGTGTACGTCCCGACCATGTCCGGGAAGCGCGGGCCGAGCGCGTCGTCGTTCAGCCCGCGCAGCGGGTTCGCCGCCATGAAGTTGATGTGGTCCTCGATGACCATGAGGTCGCCCGCCCGCAGCGACGGGTTCAGCCCGCCGCAGGCGTTCGTGAGGATGAGCGTGTCGATCCCCCACGCCTTGAAGACGCGCACGGGGAAGGCGACGTCGGCGATCTCGTACCCCTCGTAGAAGTGGAGGCGCCCCTTCATCACCGCCACCGGCTTCCCCGACAGCGTGCCGACGACGAGCTCGCCGGCGTGCCCGGGGACGGTGCTGCGCTTCCAGCCGGGGATCTCCGCGAACGGGATGCGGACCGCGCCCTGCACCTCCTCGGCGAGATGGCCGAGGCCGGAGCCGAGCACGATCGCGGCGACCGGCTCGATCCTCGTGCGCGAGCGGATGGCCTGCACGGCGTCGGCGTACGGCCCCGTGCGTTGGATCGTCGGGAGCGTCGTCATCAAGCGGTCTCACCTTCCTTGAGGATCTTCTGGCGCAGGAGGCGGAGGAACGGGCGCATCGCGGGGGTGCGGACGAACCGCGCGACGACGTCGCTGCGCCGCACCTCCACGTGGTCGCCGCTGCGGAGGTCCTGCTCCTCCTGGCCGTCCACGGAGATGCGCGCGGGCTCGTCGAGCACGTCGAGCGAGACACGCTGGTCGGGGTCGAGCACCACCGCGTTGCCGAACGAGAGGTGGGGCGCGATGGGCACGATGACCATGTCCGCCGCGGTCGGGAACATCAGCGGCCCGCCCACCGACATCGCGTACGCGGTGCTGCCCGTCGCCGTCGCGACGACGATGCCGTCGGCCCAATACACGGTGAAGGGCTGGCCGTCGATGCGGACGTCCACGTGGATGGCGCGCACCTGCGCGCCTCGCGCGACGACGACGTCGTTCAGCGCCCGGCCCTCGTACACCGTCCGCCCCGCGCGGGTGACGCTCGTCCCGACGACCGTGCGGTCCTCGCAGGTGTAGCGCCCGCCGAGCACGTCGGCGACCGTTCCGTCGAACTCCTCGACGCTCGTGCCGGTGAGGAAGCCGAGGCGGCCGAGGTTCACGCCGAGGAGCGGGACGCCGAGCGGCGCGATGCGGCGCGCGGCGCGTAGCATCGTCCCGTCGCCGCCGAAGACGCACACGACCGCGGCGCCCGCGACGTCCTGCGCGAGCGATCCGCTGTCGAGGTCGACCTCGGCCACGCCGGTGCCCCGCGCGCGCAGGCGCTTCGCGGCGTCGGCGGCGGCCGCGACCGCGGCCGGGCGGTCGGCGCGCGAGCAGAGCGCGAGCTTCATGCGGATCCGATCTCGACCTCGCCGCGCGCGGCTTCCTCGGCTTCGTGCCGCAGCCGCGCCTCGTCCGTGGGGCGCGCGCCCTTCCGGCAGTGCACGAACACCTCGACGTTGCCCTCGCGGCCCAGGATGGGCGATGGCACGATCCTCAGCGGCGCCAGGCCGTGCTCGCCGAAACGCCGCGCTACGGCCAACGCGACGTCTCGGCGCACGATCGGGTCGCGCGCCACGCCGCCCTTTCCGATGTGCTCACGGCCGGCCTCGAATTGCGGCTTCACGAGCACGACCGCATCGCCGCCCTCGGTCAGATGTCTGAACGACGGTGGCACCGCGAGCCGCACCGAGATGAAGGAGACGTCCGCCACGATGAGGTAGACCGCCTCCGGGAGGTCGAAGCCCTCGCGCGCGTTCACCCCCTCCATGACGACGACCCGCTCGTCGTTCCGCAGCTTCCAGTCGAGCTGGCCCTTCCCCACGTCGACCGCGTACACGCGCCGCGCGCCGCGCTGCAGGAGGACGTCGGTGAAGCCGCCGGTCGACGATCCGATGTCGAGCGCGACCGTGCCCGCGGGGTCGATGCCGAGCTTGTCGAGGACGGCCGCGAGCTTCGACCCGCCGCGCGAGACGTACGGCTGGGGCTCCTGCACCTCGAGGCTGATGTCCGGTCCGACGGGCATCGCCGCGCGGTCGGCGCGGCTGCCGGCGACTCGGACCTTGCCGGCGAGGATGAGCGCCTGCGCGCGCTCGCGGCTCGGCGCGAGCCCGCGCCGCACGAGGAGCTGGTCGAGCCGTGTGCGCTCTGGCACCTGGCAAAGACTAGGGGCCTGATGAAAAACGCGTCCGCAGGATCTTCCCACGGACGGCCTGACGTGCGATCATGACCTCAAGGGAGCGCATCGACGACCGGAGGGTACGGCGATG
>VGOU01000145.1 GCA_016875795.1 Chloroflexota bacterium
CCGTTCGCCGTGCGCGAGAGCACCGGGAAGTCGGCGCGGATGCGCTCGACGCCGAGCGCGCGCGGGCCGCCGCGCGCCGTCACCGCCACCGGCTAGGCCCTCCCGGCGTACAGCTCTTCGCGGACGAAGTCGTACCCCTTGCTCTCGAGCTCCGCGGCGAGCTCGCGCCCGCCCGCGCGCACGATGCGGCCGTCGATGAGGACGTGCACGCGGTCGGGCCGGACGTAGCGGAGGATCCGCTCGTAGTGCGTGATGAGCAGGATGCCCACCTCCGGCGCGCGGAGCGCCTCGATGCCGTGCGCGACCGTCTGCAGCGCGTCGATGTCGAGGCCCGAGTCCGTCTCGTCGAGGACGGCGAAGCGCGGCTGGAACATGTGCATCTGCAGCATCTCGAGCCGCTTCTTCTCGCCGCCGGAGAACCCGTCGTTCACCGAGCGCGTGAGGAAGGTGTCGTGCACGTCGAGGAGCTCGGTCTTCTCCTTCAGGAGCTTGCGGAACTGCGGGATGGGCATGTCGTCCTTCGCGTCGCCCTTCACGCGCCGGGCGTTGATGGCCGTCCGCAGGAACGAGGCGACGGAGACGCCGGGGATGGCGATCGGGTACTGGAAGGCGAGGAACATACCCGCGCGCGCCCGCTGGTCCACGGGCATGGCGAGCAGGTCCTGGCCGTCGTACAGCACCGTGCCCGCGGTCACCGTGTAGCGCGGGTGGCCCATGAGCGTGAGCGCGAGGGTGCTCTTGCCCGACCCGTTCGGGCCCATCACGGCGTGCACCTCGCCGCTCGCGACGGTGAGGTCGATCCCCTTGAGGATCGCCTTGCCGTCGACCTCCACCTGGAGGCCCCCGACCTCGAGCGTGGCCATCAGCGCGCGAGCACCGGCTGCGGCTTGCCCGAGGGCCACGTCGCGAGGTCGGCGAGCGTCAGCCCGTCGAGCGCCTTGGCGATGGTCTCCTGGAGCTTCACCCAGACCAGCCGCGTGCCGCAGCTGGGCTCATGGACGCAGTTCACGATGGCCTCTCCTTCGGCGGTGCAGACCTGCGGCTCGATCGGTCCCTCGAGGGCGCGCACGACGTCACCGGCGGTGATGGCGCTCGGGTCCCGCGCGAGCGTGTAGCCGCCGCCCGCGCCGCGCTTGCCGGTGACGAGGCCGACCCGGCGCAGCGTCGCGACGAGCTGCTCCAGGTACGCCTCGGGGAGCCCCTCCCGCTCGGCCACGGCGTGCAGGCTCACGGTCCCGTGGCCCCAGTTCCGGGCGAGCTCGACCATGAGCCGCATCCCGTACTCGCCGCGCGTAGACACGTGGAAGGCGGTGGCCTGGAGGGGATTTCCGATCACTTCGGTAGGGAATGGTACCGCGCCGCGCGCCGACGCTCAGCCCTGCTTCAGCCGGGGGTCGAGCGCGTCGCGGAGCCCGTCGCCGACGAGGTACAGGCACAGCACCGTGACGAAGATCGCGAGCCCGGGCGAGATGACGAGCCAGGGGGCGCGGTGGAAGTACGACGCCGCGTTCGTGAGCATGCTCCCCCACGACGGCGTCCCCGGCGGCACGCCGAGGCCGAGGTACGAGAGGGCCGACTCCGCGAGGATGATCGTGCCGACGTCGATGGCCATGAGGACGAAGATGAGCGGCAGGACGTTCGGCAGGATGTGCCGCGTCATGATCCGCACCGGCGGCGCGCCGATGGTGCGCGCCGCGGTGATGAACTCGCGCTCGCGCAGCGCGAACGTCTGGCCGCGCACGAAGTTCGTCACGCCGGTCCAGAAGAGCACGCCGATGACGATCGTGAGCAGGAGCGCGCTCGGCGAGAAGAGGGCGCTGAAGATGATGAGCAGGAAGATCGTCGGGACCGAGTTCAGGGTCGTCACGAACCACGTGATGATGTCGTCGATGAAGCCCCGGAAGTAGCCGGCGACGAGGCCGAGCGCGACCCCGATGGTGATGTTCATGAACGCCGCGACGAAGCCGATGAACAGGCTGATCTGGCCGCCGTAGAGGAGCCGCACGATCTGGCTGCGGCCGAGCTCGTCGCCGCCGAAGAGGTACTTCGGCGGGTCGAGGGTGGGCTTGGCGTACGTGCTGAGGAGGTCCTGCTGCAGCTCGGTCGTCTTGAACACGTGATCGGCGAGCAGCGGCGCGGCGGCCGAGGCGAGCCCGAGCACGATCATCGTCACCGCGGAGACGATCGTCAGCCGGTCCCGCCGCAGGCGGTACCAGGCGTTCTCCCAGAGGCCCGCGGCGACCTTGCGCTTCTCGGCCTCGACGGGGCGCGCGGCCGCGGCGACGGTCGCCACTACCGCACCTTGATCCGCGGGTCGACGACGACGTAGGCGATGTCGCGGATGAGGTAGCTCACGACCAGGAGCGTGGACGCGACCATGACGCCGGCCATGATCACGGGGTAGTCCTTGCTGCGCGCCGCGGCGTAGGTGAACTGGCCGACGCCGGGCCACGTGAACACCTGCTCGATGACGAGCGACCCGCCGATGAGGACGGCGAGGAGCGGCCCGAGCGCGGTGACCATGGGGATGAGCGCGTTCCGCAGGGCGTGGACGTACACGACGCTGCGCTCACGCAGCCCCTTCGCGTGCGCGGTGCGGATGTAGTCCTGCGCGATGACGTCGAGGGTCTCGGTGCGCAGGTAGCGGCTGTAGTTCGCGATCCCGCCGAGCGCGAGCACGAACGCCGGCATGATGATGTGGCTGATCCGGTCGGGGATGTCCCACACGTCCTTGCCGACGGTGAGGATGCCCTGGCTCGGGAGCCAGCGCAGTCCGACGGCGAAGATGATGATGAACAGCAGGCCGATCCAGAAGGTCGGGATGGCGTGGCCGGCCACGGCGAAGACGCGTATGAAGTTGTCGATCCACGTCCCGCGTTTCAGCGCGGCGACGACGCCGAGCGGTATGCCGATGGCGAGCTGGAGGACGAGCGCGACGAGCGCGAGCTGCAGCGTCGCGGGCAGCCGTTCGAGGAGCAGTGGGAGCGCGGGGCGGTTGTACTGCAGCGACTTCCCGAAGTCCCCCTGCACCGCGAGCGTCAGCCAGTTCACGTATTGCTCGGGGAGCGACTTGTCGAGTCCGTAGTGCTCGCGCAGACCCTGGATGTCCTCCTCCGTGATCTGCAGCGCGCCGAACGTGTAGAGGCGGACGGGGTCACCCGGGGCGAGCCGCGTGATGGCGAAGACGAGGATGGAGATCCCGATGAGCGTCGGGATCGCCTGCAGCAGCCTCCGGATGATGTAGGTCCGCACGTCTCTCCTCCGCACGGGCGAGGGGCGGCGGCGGGACCGCGCCCGCCGCCGCCCCTCGATGGTCAGCTAGGGGATGGCTACTTCTTGATCCACCACTCGGCGACGTTCCAGAGACCCTCGAGGTTGAAGGTCCCCGGGGCGATGCCCTGGATGCGCCCGTCCGCGATCATGATCTCCCTGGGCGAATAGCCGAACATGTACGGCTGGTCCTCGTTCAGGACCTTGTTCATCTCCTGGTAGACCTTCTGACGCGCGGCCTGCGAGCAATCCGGGCCGTTGCGCCCGGCTTCGATCAGCTTGTCGGCGGCCGGGTTCGCGTAGCCGACGAAGTTGTTGCCGGCCTTCTGCGGGCTGGCCACGTTGCTCGAGTGCCAGATGGTGAACGGGTCCGGGTCCACCGAGAGCGACCAGCCGATGATCACGGCCTCGATCTCGGGCGATCCACCGGTCAGCTTCGGCACCAGGGACTCGAAGGCCTCGACCTTCGGGTTGATCTGGACGCCGATCTGCTTGTACTGCTCCGTCGCGACCTGGAGGAACGTCTCGCGGAGCTTGTTCCCCTGGTTAGTGACGATCGTGATGCGGAGCGGCTTGCCGTCCTTGGCGTAGATGCCGTCGGAGCCCTTGGCGAAGCCGGCCTGCTTCAGCAGGTCCTCCGCCTTCGTCTTGTCGTAGTTGTACGCGTTCAGGCCGGCCTCGGGCGAGGCGGCCCACGACACGTTCGGGTGGTGCTGGATCATCTTCACGCCTTCGCCGAGGAGAACGCTCTTCACGACGGCGGCCATGTCGATGCCGTACGCCAGCGCCTGGCGGACACGCTTGTCCTGCAGGTACGCGACGTTCGGGTTGTTTCCGCGCCAGCCGATGTACGTGTAGGAGTTGGCCTGCCACTTGTAGATCTTCAGGCGTGTCTCGCTCTCGAAGCCCGCCAGGTCCGTCGCGGTGATCTTGCCGACGGAGAGCTCGCCGGTCTTCAGCTGCGCCGCGAGGACGTTCGTGTCCGCGACGACCTTGTAGACGAGCTCGTCGATGAGCGGAGCGCCCTTGAAGTAGCTCTCGTTCTTGACGAGGATCGTCTGGTCGCCCTTGCGCCACTCCTTGAACTTGAACGGCCCGCTCGAGACCGGCGGGTTGTTGTTCTCGGGGGCGTCGTCGACGTTCTTGGTGGGGTCGGCGTCGACGGTGTACTTGCCGAAGACGTGATCGGGCATCGGAGCCGAGCCGAACACGCTCGTCATCGCCGGGCAGAACACGCGCGTGAACTTGACCGAGAACTTCCTCGGGTCGGCCGAGTCGACCTTGATCCCGGAGATCGCGGTCGCCTTGCCGGTGGAGTAGTCCTGGTAGCCCTCGACGTCGTTGAAGACGCTCTTGTTCGGGGTGACCTTGCTGCGCGCCTGCATCTTCACGCGGGCGAGGAAGTCGTTGCCGGTGATCGGCTTGCCGTCCGACCAGTTGGCCTTCGCGTCGATCTGCCAGTCGAACGTGAGACCGTCCGCGCTCGTCTTCCACGTGCCGAGCCACGGCTTGATCTCGGCCGTCTTCGGGTCCGCGAAGATGAGCGAGTCGTAGATCTTGCCGCTCACGTTGGACGAGCCGGTGTCGTTCGAGGTCGACGGGTTGAGGCGCTGGATGTCGACGAACGAGCCGACGACGATCCG
>VGOU01000146.1 GCA_016875795.1 Chloroflexota bacterium
CCGGCGTGACGCCGCAGGCCGCCGCCATGGACGCCGCCGCGAGCGCGCGCAGCAGCTCGCGTCGTGACAGCGATCCGGTCATGGCTCCACCGTATCGGATGTGCGATACGCCGCCCGGGCTCCCGCGTAGGCTTGGCACGTGCTCATCCGGCCGCACGACAAGCCGCTCTCGGACGAGGAGTGGAAGGCGTTCCTGCGCGACCACGACTTCGGCGAGCTCATCGCGCCGGGCCGCGACCGCGACCTGCCCGTCGTCGTGCCGGCGCACTTCATGTACGACGGCGAGCGGACGGTGATCCTGCACCTCGCGAAGCCGAACCCCGTGTGGGAGGCGCTCGCCGAGCGGCCGCGCGCGCTCCTCTCCGTCTTCGGGGCGTACACGTACGTCGCGGGCCACTGGAACCAGGGCGAATACGGCGTGCCCACGAGCTACTACGCCGCCGTGCAGCTCGCCGGCGACGTCGAGGTCATCGACGACCCGGAGGGGATCGCCGCCATGCTCGCCTCACAGCTCGAGCACTTCCAGCCAGAGGGCAGGCACGCGCCGGTCGAGGCGGGGGACAACCCGTACGCGAAGCTGCTCGGCGCGATCCGCGGGATCCGCATGGCCGTCACGGACGTGCGCGCGAAGTTCAAGTTCGGCGCGAACCGGTCGGAGCAGCACCGCCGCGTCGTCGCGGAGAAGCTCGCCGAGCGCGGCCGGCGGCTCGACCTCGAGGCGCGCGAGCTGCTGCTGCGGAGGCTGCCCTAGTCGGCGAGGCGGCTGAGGAACGCGGCCACGCCCGCCGCCTCGATGTTCGCGGTCCAGGCGAGGAGCGCGAACGCGGCCGCGAGGCGCGCGACCTCGGTGGCGCGGAGGCGGACGTCTGCGACGGCCCGCACGCGCGCGAGCTTCATGTCGCGCCAATGGCGCGGCCGCCACATGCGGATGTTCGCGAGCGCGGCGGCGACGAGGACGTCGGCGAGGATCTCGCGCGCGCCGATGCGCTGCCACAGGACGCTCGGATCCGGCGCGAGCTTGCCGGGGGCGGTGAGCACGAAGGAGTTGCTGCCGAGCGCGACGCGGTGGCCGATCGCCCGCCACCACGGCGCGAAGTAGCCGAGCGAGATGCGCCCGATGGCGAACATGCTGCCGAGCACGATCGAGCCGACGCCGAACGGCAGGTTCCACGAGGAGATCGTCACGGCGAGCGAGGGACCGGCCTGGAAGATCCCCTCCGGGACGCGCGAGGCCATGACCTCGCGCGGCGCGCCCTCGCCGATGATCAGGTAGCTGCCCGTCCACGCGGCGGCCCGGCCGGCGAGCGCGACGACGACCGCGGTCAGCGCGCGCGGAGCGGGATGACGGCGCGTCAGCGCCCCCGGGACCCTTCCCACGCGGACATCGTGGAGGAGATCGGACGCTTTCCGCTAGGCCTCGTACGCACTCCGCGCGATCAGTCGGTCGAGATCGGCGCGGCCCCGCCGGAGGGGCGCCATACCGCCCGAGCCGGTACCGTCTCGCTAGTTGCCCGCCTGTCCGTCGCCCGCGCAGGCTTCAGGGCCGATCCCTGAAGAGGAAGGAGGACGGCACATGACCTCGTCATGTTCATCCGCGAGGAAGAGGGCCAGGCCCTCGTCGAGTACGCACTCATCATCGCCGTCATCGCCATCGCTGTGCTCGCCGCCATGATCCTCCCGCGCGGTCAGATCCAGAACGTCCTCAGCGACGTCGGCAACAACCTCACGTAACACGGACGCCCTTCGTCTCGTCCAGGATGCGCTGCTCATCGCCTTCGTAGCGGTGGCCATCTACACCGACTGGCGATGGCAGCGCATCCCGAACCAGATCACGTTCCCGACGATGGCCGCGGGCCTCGGCCTCGGCCTGTTCGCGGGGATCCCCGGCGCGCCGTTCCAGGGCGGCTTCCTCGATCACGCGGCCGGGCTCGGCCTCGCGTTCCTCGTCTGCTACCCGTTCTACGCGGCGGGAGGCCTGAAGCCCGGTGACGCGAAGATGCTCATGGCCGTCGGGGCCGTGCGCGGCTCGATCTTCTTCCTCAGTGCGGCGCTGTACGGGGCGCTCGCCGGCGGCGTGCTCGCGCTCGCGCTCATCGCCGTGCGCCGCCTCGCGCCGCCGGAGACGGAGGTGAGCGACCCGTTCTGGCGCGTGATGAAGAGCCGGATCCCCTACGGCGTCGCGCTCGGGATCGGGTCGCTCATCGCTCTCGCGCTCGCCCCATGAGCCCTCGCTTGGAAGCACGGTACGAAGCGCAGCGAAGTATCCTCCTGCCCCCATGGCCGTGACGGCGGAGAAGATCCGCATCCTCATCGTCGACGACATCGCCGACACACGCGACAACCTCGCCAAGCTGCTCGGCTTCGAGCCGGACTTCGAGGCATCGGGACCGCGGGGAGCGGCCAGGAGGCCATCGGCCTCGCGAAGGAGCGCACCCCCGACGCGATCCTCATGGACATCAACATGCCCGACATGGACGGGGTCACCGCGACGGAGATCATCTCGAGCACCGTCCCCGGATCGCCGATCATCATGATGAGCGTCCAGGGCGAGCGGGATTACCTCCTCCGCTCGATGCTCGCGGGCGCGCGCGAGCTCCTCGTGAAGCCGTTCTCCGCCGGCGAGCTCGTGAACGCCGTCCGTCACGTCCACGAGCTCGAGAAGGTGAAGCGCGCGCGCTACGCGCAGGCCGCCTACGTCGACGGCAAGGTCCAGGGCCGCCTGCGCCCGCCCGGCATCCGGCCGAAGTTCTCGGAGAAGTTCGAGGCGGCCGGGGTCAAGCTGCCGCCGTCCGCCTTCGGCGACATGAACGCGTGCCTCCTCCGCTAGAGGGAGCGGCCGTGGAGATCGCGCTCGCCTCCGCGATCGGCCTCGGGCTCGGCATCCTCCTCGTGTTCGGCGGCGTCTACGCCCTCATGACGAGCGGCGGCTCGATCGACGAGCGGCTCGCGCGGTGTGCCGGCGGCAAGAGCGCGAAGGACGACGACAAGAAGAAGAAGCCCGAGCGCCGCCAGGACGTCGACGTCGCGATCCTCACCGCTGACGTCGAGGACGAGCGCTTCAGCCTCCGCGTCCAGCGCGACCTCGCCCGCGCGAACCTGAGGCTGAAGGTCTCCGAGTGCTACTACATCCGCATCGGCATGGCCGCGGGCCTCGGCCTCCTCCTGGGGCTCTTCCGCGACCCCGTCTCCGGGGTCATCGGCGTGATCCTCGGCTACTTCCTGCCGCGCTTCTGGGCCGGCCGCCGGATCGGCGGGCGCCTGAGCGCGTTCAACAAGCAGCTCCCCGACACCATCACCCTCCTGCCGAACTCGCTGCGCGCGGGCTCGCCGTGACGCGGTCGATCGAGCTCGTGTCGCGCGAGACGCCGGCGCCCATGGGCGAGGAGATGCTCGGCGTCGTCCGCGAGGTGAACCTCGGCCTCGGGATGGAGGAGGCGCTCCACAACATGGTGCGCCGCATCAAGAGCGAGGACCTCGACCTCATGGTGACGGCGATCAGCATCCAGCAGTCCGTCGGTGGGAACCTGGCCGAGATCCTCGACACCATCGCCTTCACCATCCGCGAGCGGGTGCGCATCAAGGGCGAGGTGAACACGCTCACCGCGCAGGGCCGCTACTCCGGCTACCTCGTCGCGTTCCTCCCGATCGCCATCGCCGGGATGATCAACATGATCTCGCCGGCGTTCATGCAGCCGCTCTTCACGAAGACGATCGACCAGATCCTCCTCGTCGTCGGCGGCATCATGATGGCCATCGGGTCCTTCGCGATCCGCAAGATCGCGGACATCAAGGTCTGATGGAGGCCGCCCTCCCCTCGGGCCTCATGGCCCTCGCGATCGTCCTCATCTTCGCCTCGATCTGCGTGGGCCAGGGGCTCGACCCCGCGCAGGCCCGTCTCCGGCGGATCGCGGCGCGTCCTCGGACGCTCGAGGAGCTCGAGCTGCGGCGGCCAATCAGCGAGCGGACGCTCAAGCCGATCATCCAGATGCTGTCGCGGCTCGTCGGCCGCTTCTGTCCCGCGAACACGGTCCGCGGGCTCGCGGTCAGCCTGAAGCGCGCCGGCACGGAGGGGACGAGCACCGAGTTCTTCCTCGGCGTGAAGGCGTTCGCCGCCCTCGTCGGCGCCGTCGGCGGCCCGGCCCTCGTGAACGCGATCACGGCGGACCCCACGCAGACGCTCATCGCGATCCCCGCTGGCCTCGTCCTCGGGTTCAAGGCCCCCGACTTCTACCTCTCGAACAAGGCCGGCAAGCGCGCGGGCGAGTCGCGGCAGGAGTCGCTGCGCGGCATCGTCGAGCGCGTCGAGCAGAAGGAGCTCCAGAACTTCATCTCGGCGAAGGTGCTCCGCATGCAGTCGGAGCAGCTCCGCCAGGAGCGGCGCCAGCGCTCCGAGGAGCGCGCGGCGAAGGCGCCGGTCATGATCATGCTCCCGGCGATCGGCCGCATCTTTCCCTCGCTCTTCACCGTCATCCTCGGCCCCGCGGCGCTGCAGGCGATGGACTCCTGCGCGGGCATCTGAGACAGGGCCGGCTCGACAACACCGCCCGCGGCACGACCCTCGCCACGCGCTGCCGGGTCGCCGACGACCCCCTCTCCCGCGGCATCGGCCTCCTCGGACGGACGCGCCTCTCGGATGGCGAGGGACTG
Source organism: Chloroflexota bacterium (assembly GCA_016875795.1). Taxonomy (GTDB): domain Bacteria; phylum Chloroflexota; class Limnocylindria; order P2-11E; family P2-11E; genus JACPOT01. The sequence continues at coordinate 4,648 of VGOU01000146.1, forward strand.
CTCATCACGAGGACGTCCGCGATCACGACGCTGCTCATGCTGTTCGCCATCGACGCCGTCTTCGTGGACCGCGACCGGCGCGTCGTGCGCGTGGCCTCGCGGCTGCGGCCGTGGGTGCCGGTCGCGTCCGCCCGCGGCGCGGACGCCGTGATCGAGCTGCCGAGCGGCACGGCCGAGCGCACCGGCACGCAAGTCGGGGACGTCCTTCGCTTCTCGTGATGGAGCTCGCG
>VGOU01000147.1 GCA_016875795.1 Chloroflexota bacterium
CCCTGGCGCTGCGCCGCCGCCTCGACGCCCTTTCGCCGCTCGCCGTCCTCGGCCGCGGGTACGCCGTCGTCGAAGGAGCGGACGGCCGCATCCGCACGGGCGCGCACGGGCTGTCCGTGGGTGAGGCGGTGCGCCTGCGGATGCGCGACGGGCGCGCTGGTGCCACTGTGACGAGCGTGGAGCCGGAGCGGTGAGCACGGACGGGCAGCGATCGGTCGAGGCCTCGCTCGAGCGGCTCGAGGCGATCGCCGAGCGCCTCGAGGATCCCGCGCTCGACCTCGACGAGGCCGTGAAGCTGTACGAAGAGGGCCTCCGCCTCTACGAGGAGTGCGCGAAGCGGCTCGATGCGGCCGACCTGCGGATCACTCAACTGGCCGAAGCGCTGGCGAAGCAGGCGGGCCAGACGAAGGAGCGGTAACGACGGTAGCGACCGCGTAACCCATTCCCAACGACGTTCGTTCATCAGCGCGTGAATGCCTGGCGGCGGACGGTCCGGATCGGCTCAGCCTTCCTGGTCGCGTCGCTCCTCGTGACCGCGGCCCTCGGGGCCATCACGCAGCCGGCCCACGCCGCGACCCTCGACTCGTTCGAGGCCGACCTCGTGACGCAGATCGACGCCTTCCGCGCAGGCAGGGCCCCGCCGACCCTCACGGTGTCCGACACGCTCGCCGCGTCGGCGAAGTGGATGTGGACGGACATGGCCATCGACGACCGTTTCGCGCACACCTCGCTCGACGGGCGCCCGCCCACGCAGCGAATGGCTGACGCGGGGTACCCGGCGTACCAGACGTGGACGGGAGAGGACCTCGCCGCCGGCTACAGCAGCGCGCGCGACGTGCTGAGCGGCTGGATCGCGAGCCCGCCGCACCACGCGGTCCTCGTGAACGCGAACCACCGCGCCATCGGCGTCGGCCGCGCGTACGGGCCGCGGCTCGGCGTGCGGCTAGTACCGGGCGGCCAACTTCGGCGGCATCGTCGATGCGGGGGTCGCCGCGTCCTCGACATTCGACACTGGCTTCCGCGCCGCGTGGAGCGGGCGGAGCCCGAACCCCGTCGTCTCGCCGGGCCAGCCGACCCAGCTCGTCGTCGCTCTGAGGAGCACCGGCTACCGCGGCTGGCACGTCGGCAGCCCCGGCCAGCAGGCGAACCTCGGCACGAGCGCTCCGCTCGACGCCATGCGCCGGGACCTCGCGCACGAATGGATGGCGGGCAACCGCCTCGCGACCACGACGACGAGCTACGTCGGTCCGGCCAGGTCGGCTGGTTCGCCTCCAAGGTCCGAGCGCCCTCGACGCCGGGCGTGTACCGCCTGTACGTGCGCGGCGCCATCGGCGGCACGACGTGGCTCCAGGACCCGGGGATCCACTTCGCGGTCACGGTGCGCTAGTACCCTCGCGGCGTGAGCCTCGCGCCCTGGCGCGTCGTCGCGCGCGCCGAATTGACGAAGACCCTGGCGCACGGTGACCGCTGCCTCGAGACGCGCGTGTTCCTCGCGGACGGGCGGATCATGGAGCAGGTGAACACCGGGGTGCCGGACCTCGAGAACGACTGGCGCGAGGTGGGCCGCTACCGCGACCTGCGGGCGACGCTCCGCGGGCTGCGCCGGGAGGGATGGGGCATCCGGCCGGATGACGGCGGGGATCTCGCTCCGCGGGCGTCGGTGATCCGGGTCCTTGCCGGCGTCGTGCTCCTCGGCTTCCTGCTCTCGATCCTCGTGCCGGTGGCGCAGCTGCTCGGGGCGGATCGCTAAGCCGCGGTCCGCACCCTCCGGAGGAACGGCTCGAGCGCCTCGAGGAACGGCTCGGGGCGAAGCCCGTGGATGCGGTGGCCGACCCCGGGGAACTTCATCACCTTTGCGTCCTCGATCCGTATCGCGAGGCGGTCGGCCTCGCCCTCGGCGAGGGCGCTCCCCGTGCCCGCGGCGAGGAGCAGCACCGGACACCGCACCTTCGCGGGAGCCTCGGCGATCGCGCTGCTGCCGGCCTCGTCGCGCGTGACGAGCTGGTCCACGAGCGCGCTATCGACGTCCTTGTAGTACGTCGCGAGGCGCTCCGCCGAATAGAAGCCGCGCACCTCGCCGACAATGCGCTCGCCGCGGGGCCCCGGCTCGGGCAGCGGCAGGGCGGCGACCGCGCGCGCGAAGGCGCGCGGGTCCGCGCGCTGGTCGAGCGCCGCGCGCAGCTTCTGGAAGTAGGCGGTGCGCCACTTCGTGTCGCGGTACAGCGAGAGCCAGGGGTCCTCGAGGACGAGGCCGCGGACGAGCGCGGGCTCGCGCGCGGCGGCCACGAGGGCGGTCGCCCCGCCGATCGAGTGGCCGATGAGCACCGCGGGCGCCTGGGCGATCCCGCTCAGCACGCGGACGAGGTCCGCGGCGAGGTGCTCGAGCGCGTACCGCTCGGCCCGTCCGCTCTTGCCGTGCCCGCGCGCGTCGTACGCGATGACGCGGTAGCGGGTCCCGAGGCGGGGGAAGATGTTCTCCCAGTCCTCGGCGCGGAGGGTGGCGCCGTGGAGGAGGACGATCGGCGGCTCCCCCGGCGCCCCGCCGCCGGAGTCGTAGTGGACGATCTTCGGATCGCCCTTCAGCGTGCGCGAGCGCGGCATCCGCTTCGGCATGGGAAGCAGCCTAGTGGGCTGCGGAGATACGCGTCCGCGGGATCTTCCCCGCGGCGCGGCGATGTGTGATCATGGCGCCGAGGGAGCGCATCACCTTCCAGGGAGGGACGCGATGCGCAGCGAGGACCAGCGCCAAGGCGCCATGTGGAGCTGCGTCCGGCTCGAGGAGCGCGTGCCGCGGGACCATCCCCTGCGGGCCATCCGCGCCATGACCGACCGCGCCCTCGCGAGCTCGATCCGCTCTTGGGCCGGCTGTCAGCCGGACGGGCCGGCCGCCCATCCCGCCCGAGCAGTTGCCGCGCGCGCTCCTCCTCCAGGTCCTCTACTCGGTGCGCTCGGAGCGGATGCTCACGGAGCAGCTCGAGCACAGCCTCCTCTTCCGCTGGCTCGTCGGCCTCGAGATGGGCGACCGGGTGTGGGACGCGACCACGTTCACCAAGAACCGCGAGCGCCTGCTGCGCGGCGACGGCGCCGGGGCCTTCTTCGCGGCGGTGATCGCTCAGGCGCGCGCGCAGAGCCTGCTCGGCGACGAGCATTTCAGCGTCGACGGCACGCTCATCGAGGCCTGGGCCGGGCAGAAGAGCTTCCGGCCCACCGACGACCCGGGCGGCGGCGCGCCCGGGTCCGGCGGCGACTTCAAGGGGCAGCGCCGGCGCAACGACACCCACCGCTCGACCACCGGCCCCGAGGCGCGCCTGTTCCGCCGCGGCCCCTTCCAGGAGGCGCGTCTCTGCTTCATCGGCCATGTGCTCATGGACCACCGACACGGCCTCCCCGTCGAAGCCACGCTCGCGGCGGACAAGGCGTACGACGCCCGCGAGTTCGTCGCCGACCTCCGGGCCGAGGGCGTCACCCCGCACATCGCCCAGCACACCACCAGGCGCCGCTCGGCCATCGACGCGCGGACGACGCGTCACCCCGGATACGCCATGAGCCAGCAGGCGCGGCGCGCCGTCGAGCGGATCTCCGGCTGGGCCAAGACGATCGCGCTCACGCGCAAGACCCGCCACCGCGGGAGACGCCGCGTCGGGTGGGCCTTCGCCTTCGCCCTCGCGGCGTACAGCCTGGTGCGGATGCGCGACCTCACGGTGGTCGCGTGAGCGGGCCGCGCGCCACGAGGGGTCGAGCGAGCGCGAGGGGCCCCGACGACCGCCGAACGAGCTGCGCGGGATCGCGCGAGACTCGCTGACGACGATGCGAGCCGCTCGATCACTCATGGAGGCCGCCCTTCACGGGCGTTCTTCAGCACGCTCCTAGTCGGTGACTACAACCTCACTGCTGACGGCGCCATTCGCAGTCAGCTCTCGGTGTCATCATGCAGCGAGGTCTCGGAGACCCAGCGACAGGACACGATCGTGACATCGGCGGCGGCTAGGCCCGAGCCCGCGTCGTAGATCCGGAGCGCGCCCTCCTCGGGACCAATGCTGAAGAACGTCGAGCGCCGCCCCGGCCCGCCGAGAAGGTCACCTCGTGCCATCTCGACATCGGCGACGAAACGGTCGCGGTCTTTGACACGATCGATGAATCGGATCGAGAGGCCGCTTGCAGGTCCCGCCGTGGACCACCGCTGCGCGAAGTCTGGGGACCCGCTCTGCGTCCGGGGCTTTCCTGAGCAAAGAAGGTCACCCCGCCGCTCGATAGGTCTGTCGCGGCCTCAACGCCGACGGACCGATCGAGGAGGACAGGGTGCGAGGGACCACCATGCTCCGCCGCGCCGCGCGCAGTCGGCTGCGGCCGTTCCAGGCGCTCGCGCGGACGCTGCGCCAGTACCGGCGGGAGATCCTCGCGCCGTTTGGTGCGGGATCTCGAACAGCCCGCTCGAGGCGCTCAACAGCCGGCTCGCGCTCCTCAACCATCGCGCCGCCGGCTTCCACTCCGCCGCCGCGTTCATCGCCCTCGCGATGCTCTGCGTCGGCGGCTTCACGCCGGCGCTGCCGCACCTGTGAGGTCCACCAGGAGGGCAGGAGGACCGCTTTGCACGAGCTTGTCGCGGTTCTGGCTGAAGGTCGAGGGGTCCCAGACCGCCGTGTCGATGTCGAGCCCGACGAACCAGCGGAAGAGCAGGTCGTGATCGAGGCGCTCCATGAGGAGGCGCTCGCTGCGGACGCTGCACGGCAGCTGCAGCACGAGGGCCCGCAGCAGCCACTCGGGCGCGACGGTGGCGCCCGGTCCTCTTGTGCATGCGCTCGAAGACGGGGTCGAGCTCTCGCAGGCCTTGTCCGTGAAGCGCCGGATGGCGCGCAGGGG
>VGOU01000148.1 GCA_016875795.1 Chloroflexota bacterium
TCAGATCGGCGCGCCCGCGCGGGGCGCGCGCAGCCGGTGCCGGCGCGCGAGCGGCGCGAGCTCCTTCAGCGCGGCCGCGGTGACCGCGCGCAGGTCGAAGCGCGTGCGGCGCACGGTGACCTCGGGCGCCGCCGAGCCGCGGACGCTGTCGAGGATGCGGTCGACGAGGCCGTCGAGCCGCTCCACCTGCGCGACCGCCTCCTGGGCCGAGCGCCCGCCGCCGCTCTCCGCGAGAAGGTCGAGGTGCCCGCGGATGACCGAGAGCGGCGTGCGCAGGTCGTGCGTGACGACCGCGACGAACTCGCTGCGCGCGCGCTCGAGCTCGCGCAGCGTCTCGGCGGTCCGACGCTCGAGCGCGTACAGCGCGGCCTTGTCGATCGCGAGCGCGGCCTGGTTCGCGAGCGCGCCGACGAAGGCCACCTCCTCGTCGAGGAACTCCTTGTAGTCGGGGACCTGCAGCGCGACCGCGCCGAGGAGCTTCGGGCCCGCGAGGAGCGGAACGGCCACGTGGTCGAACGCGACGATCGGCCGCGCCTCGGCGACGGCGCGGTGGGCCGCCTGGAGCGCGTCCTTCCCGAGCTCGCCCGACCGCGCGCGTACGCGCGCCTCGCCGTCCGCCTCCCGCAGGAGGATCGCGCCGGACGCCCCCGGGTACACGCGGACGAGGCGGTCGACGACGAGCTGGAGCACCTCGTCGAGGTCGAGCGTGGATGTGAGGACGTTCGAGACCTCGAAGAGCGCGGAGACCTCGCGCAGCTTGCGCTCGGCCTCGCGCTGGAGGCGCGCCTTGTCGATGATCCCGGCCACCTGGCTCGCGATCGTCTGGAGGAAGTCGATCTCCTCCTTCGAGAAGTCGCGCGGCTCGACGGTCTGCACGTTCATGACGCCGACGACGTCGTCGCGCACGACGAGCGGCACGGAGAGCATCGACGTGAACTGCGGCTGGTCGGTGCCGCGGATCCACTTGAACCGTGGCTCCTTGCGCACGTCGCGCGACGCGAGGGGGACGCGCGCGTTCGCCACCCAACCGGTGATGCCCTCGCCCACGCGGAGCGTCGCGCGGCCGATGTTGCGCCGGTCGAGGCCGTTCGTCGCCGCGAGGCGCAGGACGCCGTCGCGCCGCTCGAGCAGGTACAGCGACGCGACGTCGGTGCGCATCGCGTCGGTCGTCCGCTCGATGACGATCCGGAGCATCGCGTCCCAGTCGCGCGTCGAGGCGGCGAGCTGCACGACGTCCCGGAGGAAGGACAGCTCGGCGATGCGGCGTTCGGCCTCGAGCGCTCCCACCCCGATATGTTCCCGTACGGCGTGCCGGAGCGGCCGCGGAGCGCGTCATCCTGCTCGTCTACGCTCGCGCGCTCGCCAGCCGCGCTCCGTACGAGCGGCCTCACGAAGCGATCCGGGCGGCTGACCGCCGTCGGCGGCATCGGCCTCGAGGTCCGCGAGGGCGAGGTCCTCGGCTTCCTCGGACCGAACGGCGCGGGCAAGACGACGACGCTGCGGCTCACCTGCGCGCTCATCGCGCCGACGGCCGGCGGCGCCGAGGTCGCGGGGCTCCGCCTCGGCCGCGACGACGAGCGCATCCGCGCGTCGGCGGGGATCCTCACCGATCACCCCGCCCTGTACGAGCGGCTCACCGCCGCCGAGAACCTGCGCTTCTGCGCCTCGCTGTACGGACTCGACGGGCGCGCGGCGGAGGCGCAGGTCGACCGCTACCTCGGGCTCATGGGCATGCGCGAGGAGAGGGACCGCCCCGTCGCGACGTTCTCGCGCGGCATGAAGCAGAAGGTCGCGATCGCCGCGACGGGCCTCGACCCCGACGCCGCGCGGACCGTGCGCGAGCTCATCACATCGCTCGCGAGCGAGGGGCGGACGGAATTCCTGTGCACGCGCGACCTCGACGAGGCCGACCGCCTCCGCGCGGAGCTGTACGGCCGGACCGTGGAGGCCCGGGTCGTGCCCGCCCCGCTCCCGCACCACCTCGAGCGCGTCCGCGCGGTGCCCGGCGTCCGCGAGGCGTGGCTCGAGGACGGCGCGATCATCGTGCGCACCGACGACCCGCTGCGCACGGACCCGCCCGTCGTCCGTGCGCTCGTCGAGAGCGGGGCCGACGTCGCGTTCGTCAGCGAGCGGCGCGTCTCGCTCGAGGACGTGTACCTGCGGATCGTCCACGAGGAGGGGTCGTCGTGAGCGTGGCCCTCGCGCGCGCGGCGCGATCGTCACCTCGGTGCGCGCGCGCGAGTGGCGCGAGGCGCTCGGGAACGAGCTCCTCGTCGGCATGACGCTGCTCCCGCCGGCGGTCATCCTCATGGCCGGCGTGCTCGCCGTGGCGAGCTCGGCGCGCTTCCCGCCGAGCGAGCGCGACCCGCGCGCGATCTACGCCGCCGCCCCCGCCGTCGCCGGCCTCGACCCGACGCGGGCCGTGCAGGGCCTCGTCGCGCGGTACTTCCTCATCCTCTTCCCGCTCATCCCCACCGTCGTGCCGCTCACGATCGCCATCTACTCCGTCATCGGCGAGAAGACCGCGCGCACGCTCGAGCCGCTCCTCGCGACGCCGGTCGGCGCCGGCGTGGGTCCTCGCGACGGTCCTCCTCGTCTCGCTGCTCACCGCGCTCTCGGTGAACCTCGGGATCCTCATCTCGACGCGCGTGAACGACGTGCGCGTCGCGCAGCAGATCGGCGGGCTCATCGTCGTCCCGATCGTCGCGCTCGGGATCGCGCAGGTGACCGGCCGGGTCGTCCTCGGGGACGCCTCGATCGTCGGCGCGACGCTCACGCTCGCCGCGATCGACGTCGTCGTGCTCGCCGTGGCGCGGGCCGCCTTCCAGCGGGAGAACATCCTCACGCGGTGGCGCTGAGCGCCCGCTACGGCACGGCGCTCGGGCGCGGCACGGGCCGCGGGGTCGTGAGGGGGATGAATGGCGTGACCGCCGGACGCGGCGTCGCAGTCGCGGTCGGGCGCGGCAGCTGCTGCTCGGTGGCCCTGCGCTGCTGCGACGTGGGCCCCGCCTCATCACCGAACGTCCGCGGGCCGAGGATCTCCACGGTCGCACGCTCCGCGACGCCGGCGAGGAAGCCACGCTCGACGATCTCGTACTCCAGCCGGTATGTCCCGCGAAGGTTGGGGGCCACGAGCGGCGCGAAGGATCCGCCGACCTCCTCGTAGGTCTTGATGGTCCCGAGCGCCTGTCGCCCCTGCGCGACGATGCGGTCGGTCGCCGGATCGACGAAGCGCCAGGCGAGCGCGAGCGTGTGGTCCTCGAGCCGCACCTTGTCGAACGCCCGATAGGAGACCTCGAGCAGCGACGCCTCGCGCCGGTGCATGAGCGACGGAACGCGCACTTCGGTCCGCGCTACGACCGGCAGGTGCACGCGGACCGGCACCGTGACCGTCGCGACACCGAGCTGAGCGAGGCTGCGCCCGGTCCCGTCCACGAGTCCGAGGAGGAGGCGATGATCCCCGGGTCTCGCCGGCGCGGTGAACGACACGGCGACGGTCGTCGATCCGCCGCTGCGGACGCCGCCGAGGTCGATCGGGCGCGGCGCGCGGGCGACGACGGCGTTCGAGGCGTCGCGCAGCTCCCACGTCATCCACATCCCCCGCGGCGCCCAGTCCTCGTCCCCTGCGTTCTCGACGAGCGCTTCCATCACGAAGGCCGAGCCCTGCTGCACGTACTGAGGCGCCGATGGCACGCGGTAGCGGGCCGACGCAGGCGCCGCGATGGCGTCGCTGTACACCGTCGAGGCGACGTGCGCGATGAATTCCCTCGCCGCCGCATCGTCGGCTTCCCACGTCATCGCGACGACGATCCGCTGCGCGCGCGGCGTGAAGATGATGCCGGCGTCGTGCACGAGGCCCGGGAGATTCCCGGTCTTGTGCGCCACGCGCGTGCCTTCCGGCAGCTGCGCGGGTATGCGGTCGCCGATGTGCTGGCGCCCGAGCCGCGCGAGCATCCGCTGCGAGGCGGCGCGGGAGACGAGCTCGCCCTTCTGCACCTTGCCGAACCACTGCGCGACGGCGCCCGCCGTGACGTGGTTGTCGTCGTCGATGCTCGTCGCGACGTGGAAGCCCCTGACGCCGCTGCGCTCGAGGAGCGCGTTCACGGCGCTGCCGCCGAGCGCTCGCCAGAGGTGCACGGCCGTGCCGTTGTCGGAGAGCGTGATCATGGCCTCGAGCGCCTCGTCGACCGTGAGCTCCGTACCGGGCACCTCGAAGGATCCGTCGGCGGTGATGTCCCAGGGCTCGATCACGATCGTGTCCGAGTACCGCAGTAGGCCGCGCTCGACCTGCTCCTCGACCGCGGTCAGGATCGCGAGCTTGTAGAGCGACGCGGCGATGACCTCGCGGTCGGCGTCACGCGCGAAGAGGGCCTGCGTCGTGGCCGGGTCGGCGACGACGACCGCGGCCCCGCCGCCGAATCCGTCGACCAGGGGGGCCAGCCGGGCGCTCAGGCTCGCAGCCCGGGCGGGCGTCGCGGCGAGCGGCAGCGACAGGACAGCGATGAGGGCGATGAGGGTGGCCGCAGCCCACCGCATCGCCGCCTGTTCTAGCGCAGCGGCCGGGCGAGCAGGTGTATCCAGGGACGCATTCCCGGCGCTCTTTACGCCCGCTTAACCTGTCGGAGCGCGGCCGTGCCCAGGCGCACCATCTCCCGATAGCCCGCGGCGGTCTCGTCGTCGAACCCGAGCAGGTGCAGCGCCCCGTGCGCCGCGAGGAAGGCGATCTCCGCCTCCAGCGTGCGGCGCCCGCGCTTCGCCTGCCGCGCGGCCTGCGCGGCGCTGATGACGATGTCGCCGAGCTCGAGCGAGCCG
>VGOU01000149.1 GCA_016875795.1 Chloroflexota bacterium
CCGGCGACAACGTCAACCTCGACGTCGAGCTCATCACCCCCGTCGCCATCGAGGCCGGCCTGCGCTTCGCCATCCGCGAGGGCGGCCGCACCGTCGGCGCGGGCGTGGTCACGAAGGTGGCTGACTAGAGATGGCGAAGGACAACCGGCCGATCATCACGCTCGCATGCACGATCTGCCGGTCGCGGAGCTACGCGACGACGAAGAACAGGAAGAACGACCCCGACCGGGTGGAGCTGTCCAAGTTCTGCCCGAGGTGTCGCAGGCACACCGCGCATCGGGAGACGCGGTAGAAGCGAATACGGCAGTAGCTCAACTGGCAGAGCACTGGTCTCCAAAACCAGGGGTTGAGAGTTCGAGTCTCTCCTGCCGTGCAGCGAGCGTGGGAGTGAAATGGCGACGAAAGCGCGCGACATGACACCGGGCAGGCCGCAGGGCGGCGTGGTCCGCTTCGCCCAGGAGTCCTGGCAGGAGCTCAGCAAGGTCACGTGGCCGAGGCGGGAGACCGTCATCCGGTTCACGGTGCTCATCCTCATCATCTCGGCGATCATCGCGGTGTTCATCTACGGCATCGACAACATCTTCACGACGGTGATCACGAAGGGGCTGCTGAACGCCCCGTCGACGACCCCGGCGCCATAGAGGGAGCGGAAGTGGACGAGCAGGACGAGAAGAAGGCCGCGGCGCTCGAGGCGACGCCCGAAGACGGCGACCGCTCGCGCGACGCCGCCAAGCTCAGCGACGAGGAGGCCGCCGAGGCCGCGCGCGCGTTCCTCGGCACGCTCGAGCCCGAGCCCGAGGTCGACGTCGAAGAGGCGAAGCAGGTGCTCCGCCGCGCAGGCGTCGCCGAGGCCGAGCGGCCCGTCGAGCCGGAGCCCGAGCCGGCCGTCGCGGTCGAGGAGAAGCCCGCCCCCGCCGAGGCCGACACCGGGCGCCGCTGGTACGTCATCCACACGTACTCCGGCTACGAGAACAAGGTGAAGGCGAACCTCGAGCACCGCATCCAGTCGATGGACATGGGCGACAAGATCTTCCAGGTCCTCGTCCCGACCGAGGAGGAGATCGAGATCAAGAACGGGAAGCGCCAGGCGGTGGAGCGCAAGGTCTTCCCGGGCTACGTCCTCGTCGAGATGAACATGAGCGACGACTCGTGGTACGTCGTGCGGAACACGCCGGGCGTCACGAGCTTCGTGGGCTCGGGCAACAAGCCCACCCCGCTCACCGACAGCGAGGTCAAGCAGATCCTCCGTCAGATCAAGATGGACGCGCCGAAGTACAAGGTCGCGTTCACGAAGGGCGAGGCCGTGCGCGTGGTCGATGGTCCGTTCACGGACCTGCACGGCGTCGTCGACGAGGTCAACCCCGAGCGGAACAAGGTGAAGGTCCTGGTGTCCATCTTCGGTCGTGAGACCCCGGTGGAGCTGGACTTCCTCCAGATCGAGAAGCTGGTGAAGTAATGGCGAAGAAGATCAAGGCAGTCGTCAAGGTCCAGATCCCCGCGGGCAAGGCCACCGCCGCGCCGCCCGTCGGCACGGCGCTCGGCCCGCACGGCATCAACATGGGCGCCTTCATCAAGGAGTACAACGAGAAGACCGCGGCGATGACGGGCAGCGTCGTGCCCGTGGTCGTCACCGTGTTCGAGGACCGCTCCTTCACGTTCGTCACGAAGAGCCCGCCCGCCGCCGACCTCATCCGCAAGGAGGCCGGCATCGAGAAGGGCACCCCGACGCCGAGCAAGGCGGTCGCCGGGAAGATCACCCAGGCGCAGGTGCGCAAGATCGCCGAGATGAAGAAGAACGACCTCAACGCGAACTCCGTCGAGGCCGCGATGAAGATGGTCGAGGGGACCGCCCGGAGCATGGGCGTCGAGGTGGGGGCATGACGCAGAAGCACAGCAAGCGCTACGACGAGCTCGCGAAGCAGGTCGAGGCCGACAAGGAGCACACGCCGGCCGAGGCGGTGAAGCTCGTGAAGCAGACCTCGAACGCCAAGTTCGACGAGACCGTCGAGCTCCACCTGCGCATGGGCGTCGACCCGAAGCACGCCGACCAGGTCGTGCGCGGCGCCGCCGTCCTGCCGCACGGTACGGGCAAGACCGTCCGCGTCATCGCCTTCGCCCAGGCGGAGAAGGCCCGCGAGGCCACGGCCGCCGGCGCCGACGCCGTCGGCACCGACGACCTCGCGAAGCGCATCGAGGGCGGCTGGCTCGACTTCGACGTCGCGATCGCGACGCCGGACGTCATGGGCATCGTCGGCCGACTCGGTCGCGTGCTCGGCCCGCGCGGGCTCATGCCGAACCCGAAGTCCGGCACGGTCACGTTCGACGTGACGAAGGCCGTGCGCGACGCGAAGGCCGGGCGCGTGGAGTTCCGCGTGGACAAGACCGGCGTCGTGCACACGATCGTCGGCAAGTCGTCGTTCGAGGAGACGGCGCTCCTCGAGAACCTCGCGCAGCTCATGGACGCGGTGAACCGCGCCCGCCCGAGCGGCGTGAAGGGCACGTACATCCGGTCGGCGTACCTCGCGTCATCGCAGGGCCCGAGCGTGAAGCTCGATCTCGGCGAGACGCTCGCGCTGGCGGGCCGCGCGCACGGGTAGACTGGCGACAAGCGAATACGCCCGAGAAGCAGGTACCGCGAAAGCGGAGTGAACGGGATGTGGGTCCCGGCCGGCGGAGGCGAGGGCATCTCCTAGGGAGCCTTCGTTGCCGCTGGGCGCGAAGGCTTTTCTGTTGGAGGTGCCATGGCGAAGGTCAGGACAGGACCCAAGGTGAAGCGCAAGGGCGGCGGCGTCGCCGCGAAGGCGCAGAAGGTGACCGCGCTCGCGGAGCACCTCAGCGCCTCGTCCGCGATCGTCGTCACCGAGTACCGCGGGCTGACGGTGCAGGAGCTCCAGGACCTGCGGCGGAAGCTGCGCAGCCGCGGCGTCGAGTACCACGTGGTGAAGAACACGCTCTTCAGCCGCGCGGCCGCGGACGCCGGGCGCTCGGCGATCCAGCGGCTCCTCACCGGCCCGACGGCCATCGCCGTCCCGGCGAAGGGCCAGCGGATCGACGAGGTGGAGGTCGCGAGGTCGCTCGTCGACGAGATGCGCTCCTTCAAGGCGCTGAAGCTCATGGGCGCGCTCATCGGCGACCGCGCCTTCGGCGCGGACGACGTCACGGCGCTCTCGAAGCTCCCGGGCCGCCCGCAGCTGCAGGCGACGTTCGTCGGCACGCTCCAGGCGCCGCTCGGCAGGCTCACCAGCACCCTCAACGCGCCGTTCTCGCAGCTCATCCACGTACTGACAGCCCGCGGCGCTGCCGCGTAAGAAGGAGAAGGACATGGCCACAGCCACCGCACCGAACGAGAAGTTCGAGAAGCTCGCCGGCGAGCTCGAGTCCTGGTCGATCATGGAGATCGCCGAGTTCGGGAAGTTCCTCCAGGAGCGCTGGGGCGTCTCCGCGGCGCCCGTCGCCGTGGCGGCCGCGCCGGCCGCGGGCGGCGCCGCCGGTGGTGCGGCCGCCGCTGCCGAGGAGGAGAAGACCGAGTTCACCGTCGTCCTGAAGGAGGTCGGCGCCTCGAAGATCAACGTCATCAAGGCGGTCCGCGAGATCACCGGTCTCGGCCTCAAGGAAGCGAAGGACCTCGTCGACGGCGCGCCCAAGACGGTCAAGGAGAACGTCGGCAAGGACGACGCGAACGCCATGAAGAAGAAGCTCGAGGACGCGGGCGCGACGGTCGAGCTGAAGTAGGGAAGACCGCGAAATACGGCCAGAAAACGGGCCTTCCCGCCACCACGATCGGTCTCGTTAGAGTTCTTCGCTCGGCCGGTCGGCCCAGCAGGGGAGCCAGGGTCGGCGGGTTCGCGAAAGGTGCCGGACCGGGGCTGAAAGGCCCCGGTTCTGGTTTTCCACCGTCCGCGCGCTACGCGGGGAGGCGCCCCCACGCGATCCGCGCGAGGGCGAGGACGACCACCGCGAAGCCGATGGACCAGGCGAACGCCGACACCACCGGGGCGCTGAAGTCGGTCCCCGACATGACCGCGTGGGCGAAGGTCAGGCCGAACGCCGGGTAGGACAGGCGGTGGATCCACGACCAGAGCGGCTGGGACATCCGCCGCTTCATCCAGCCGGTGACGGCGACGACGACGTACAGGTCGAGCGCGACCGTGCCGAGGCCGACAGGGAGCGCGCCGTAGGAGACGTCGAACGGGACGAGCAGGTCCGCCGGCGCGATCCGCGCCGTCCGGTCGAGCAGGAGCGTCACGAGGTGCGCGCCCCCGAGCGGCAGCCAGAGCGCAGTGGTGAAGGTGTGGAGCTCGCGCCATGCCCGGTTCGTCCCGATGCGGTCGAGGATGCTCGTGCGCAATGCGACGCCCGAGAGCGTCGCGATGGCGAGCGCGAGGAACGCCCCGATCCCGGTCGCTCGCGCGAGGAGCCAGAAGAACAGGTCCTCCTGAGGGCTCACGACAGCGCCCACGCCAGCGCGCGGCCCTCGAGCCGGCGCTCGCCGCCCTCGCGCCCGAGGAGGAAGGCAGTCTTCGCGAGGACCTCGGCGTCGAGCGCCGTCCGCGCGAGGACGGACACCTCGGCCAGGTCGGTGCGCGCCGGCGCGCCGGTGCGGGGGTCGATGAGGTGGTGCAGGCCCTCGCCCCAGCTGCGCCCCGCCGTCCCGCTCGTCGCCACGCCGTGGTCGTCGAGCGCGAGCGTCCGCCCGCCGAACGCCACCGGCCAGCCCTCGCCGGTCGGGCCGCCACCGACCGCGCGGAGG
>VGOU01000150.1 GCA_016875795.1 Chloroflexota bacterium
AGGATCTTGTCGCCCTTCGTGCGGATGGCCGCCGCCCCGAGCGTCGCTACGCGCCCGACGACCTCGTAGCGCCCCGCGATGGCGAGCTCGCTCCCGACGGCGGCGTCCGTCGCCGCCAGGTCGATCGTCGCGCCGATGCGCGAGCCCACCTGGCGGTCCTCGCCTGAGGCGGTGACGCGCATCGCGCGCGGCCCCGTCTCCCGCACCTCGACCGTGAGGTCCGCGCGCATGGCGAACGGCCCGATGCGGTCCTCGAGGAGCGCCGTGTAGCGCCGCGGTGGCTCGACGTCCTTCACCTCGCGGACGACCGAGAGCCACGCGGCGACGCGCCGGACGTCGCGGATGGCCTCGAAGACGGCGTCGGCTGACGCGGCGAGGCGCAGCGTGCGCGAGAAGTCCTGCTGCACCCGCTGCCGGCCGCTGCTAGACGCGCACCCGGAACTCATCCATCTTCACGGGCACCCCGCTCGCCTTGCAGCGCCCGAGGTACGTGCGGTGGACGCGCGGGTCCTGGTCCTCGTACCCGATCTGGTTGCCGCCCTGGCTCGTGTCCTTGTCGACGTCCTGGTTGTCCAGGTACGCCGTGAGCTTCCACTTGTTGCCGCCCCAGCGGATCGCGAGGTACCGCGCGGGGTCGCCGCCGGTGTTGAAGTGCTGGTGCCACCACTGCCCCGGCGGCACGAAGAGCGCGCCGGGCTTCCAGTGGATCTCGACGTTGTTCTCGAGCGTGTCCGGCCACATCCACGAGTACCCGCTGCCGCTCAGCATGACGACGTGGTAGCCGGGACCGTGGCGGTGGCCCTTCTTGTACGTGCCGACCGGGAACTCCGAGACGTGCGAAACCATCGTGTTGTTCGCGAACTCGAAGCGGATGTTCTTGCCGCCTGCACCCCGCTCCTTCCAGTCCTTCAGCTGGAAGCGGCGCACGTCGGCGACGAAGTTCGTCTCCCACACGCGGCCGGTCCAGAGCGTGCCGCCGCCGTCGAAGTAGTCCGCGCGCCCGTCGTAGCGGTCGCGGAACACGTACGGGCAGCCGAAGATGAACTCGCTGTTGTGGAGGAGGTTCATCATGATCGGCATCGTCGTCACGGCGAGGAGCCGCGCGGCGAGCGTCCCGGACCCGTTGTGGATGCGGTGCCGCATGTTCAGCGGGACCGAGAAGAGGCTGCCCTCCTGCCACTCGAACGAGACGCGGTCCTCGCCCTCGTTCCAGACCTCGCACGTGCCGCGTCCGCCCAGGACGAAGAAGTACTCCTCGAAGAGGTGCTTCTCCGCCGCGGTCGAGCGGCCGGGGTCGAGCGCGAGGAGGTAGCTGCCGTCGGTGTCCTCGGCGCCGAAGAGCCGGATGTAGGCGCCCTTCGCGTCGAGGCGCGGCCACGGCGCGACGTCCGCGGTGCGCAGGTCGTCGATGCCGTATCCCCGGTGGACCGGGATGCCCTCCTGCTCGAGGAAGAGCTCGTACGCGCCGCGACCCCAGTACGCGGGCCGCTGCTGCTCGCTGCCGGTGGGACCCGTGGTCTCTTTCACTGCGGACTCCCCGTGTTCGAACTCCGATCGAAGCGTACCGGCCGCTCGCCACATGCGCTGATACCCTCGCGAAGGTGACCGCGACGCTCTCCGCCGCTGCGATGCCGACCTTCGATCCGTCGACCGGCGAACGGATCGCGGACGTCCCGGTCGCGGGACCGGCGGACGTCGATGGCGCGGTCCAGGCGGCGCGCCGGGCCGCTCCCGGCTGGGCCCGCTTGGACGCGCGGGAGCGCGCCCGGCTCCTGAAGGAGCTCGCGAAGCGCGTGCGCCTGGCGTCGGACGCGCTCGCGCTCGCGGACGCGCGCAACTCCGGCATCACGCTGAAGGTGGCGAAGCGCGACGTCGGCATCGGCGCCACGCGCCTGGAGTGGATGGCCGAGCAGTCCCTCGAGCTGAGCGGCCAGGCCTATCCCACCGCAGCGGGCCGGCTGACGTATTCGGTCCGCGCGCCGTTCGGCGTCGTCGCCGTGATCTTCCCGTTCAACCACCCGGTGATGTTCGCCCTCGCGAAGTCCGCCGCGCCGCTCGCCGCTGGCAACACCGTCGTCCTGAAGGCTCCCGACCAGGCGCCGCTCGCCGTCCTCGAGCTCGCGAAGATCGCGAACGAGGTCCTGCCCGCGGGCGTCCTCACCGTCGTCACGGGCACGGGTCCGGTCACCGGCGCGGCGCTCGCCGGCCATCCCGACGTGGGCAAGATCGCGTTCACGGGCAGCGTGCGCACGGGCCAGGCCATCCTCGAGGCGGCCGCGCCGAACATCGTGCCCGCGCTCCTCGAGCTCGGCGGGAAGAACGCGGTCGTCGTCTTCCCCGACGCGGACCTCGACCTCGCCGTCGACGGCGCCGTCGGCGGCATGAACCTCGGCGTCTGCGGGCAGTCGTGCACGTCGGGCAGCCGGCTCTTCCTCCACGCCGACATCCGCGAGGCGTTCCTCGAGCGCTTCCTCACGAAGCTCGCCGCCGTGCGCGTCGGCCGCGCGATCGACGAGGCCACGGAGATGGGCCCGCTCGTGTCCGAGCGGCAGCTCGCGATGGTCCGCTCGTACGTCGAGGGCGGCCGGCGCGACGGCGCGCGTCTCATCCACGGCGGGGACGCGCCGGACGACCCGGCGCTGCGGGGGGGCTGGTTCATCCGCCCGACCGTGTTCGACGGCGTGACGCCGTCGATGCGCATCGCGCAGGACGAGATCTTCGGCCCCGTCCTCTCGGTGTTCACCTGGCGGGACGAAGGCGAGATGCTCGCCGCGGTGAACGGGCTGCGCCTGGGGCTCACCGCGAGCGTGTGGAGCCGCTCGCTGCGCGCGCACGACGTCGCGCGCGAGATCGAGGCGGGCTACGTGTACGTGAACCAGCACGGCGGCACCGCGCTCGGCGTCCCGTTCGGGGGCTGGAAGCAGAGCGGCATCGGCGTCGAGCACTCGCGCGACACGCTGTACGACTTCACGCGGGTGAAGGTCGTCGACGCGCGGACGGCCTGAGCCCTGGCGCACCGCCACGACCACGGCCGTCACGGGCACGACGAGGACGACGAGGGCCGCGTCGCCACGGAGCGGCTGCGCCTGCGCACCGTCGGGATCGACGTCGGTACGACGACCTCGCACCTCATCTTCAGCGAGCTCGGGCTCGAGCGGCAGGGGATCCGGCTCTCGAGCGCGTACGCCGTCGTCGAGCGCACCGTCGTGCACCGCTCCGACGTGATGCTCACGCCGTACGCGTCGGCGGAGCGGATCGACACCGACGCGCTCCGCGCCTTCGTCGACCGCTCGTACGCCGAGGCGGGCTGGCGGCGCGAGGACGTCGACACGGGCGCGGTCATCGCGACCGGCGAGGCGGCGCGGAAGGAGAACGCCGCGGGGATCGTCGCGCTGCTGGGCGGCGAGGCCGGGAGGTTCGTCTGCGCCACCGCCGGGCATCACCTCGAGGCGCTCCTCGCCGCTCACGGCTCCGGCGCCGTGACGATGTCGCGCGACCCGTCCACGCCGCTCGTGCTGAACGTCGACATCGGCGGCGGCACGACGAAGTACGCCGTGTGCCGCGCGGGCGCCGTGCCCGAGACGGCCGCGGTCGACCTCGGCGCGCGCGTGCGCGGCTGGACGGCCGAGGACATGGCCGACCGCATCCTCGCCGTCGCCGAGGGGCGTCCGGTCGAGCCGGCGCTGTGGCTCACGGAGCCGCTGCGGGCGGCGGGGCCGTTCCCGGTCGTCGTGTTCTCGGGCGGGGTGGGCGAGCACGTCAACGGGCGCGAGCACCGCGACTTCGGCGACCTCGGCCTCCGCCTCGGCCGGGCGATCGCCGCGCGGGCGAGAGCGCTCACGGTCGCCCCACCGGTGGAGGCGATCCGCGCCACGTGCATCGGCGCGGCCCAGTACGCGGTCCAGGTGAGCGGCGACACCCTCTACCTCAGCGACCCCGTGCTCCTCCCGCTGCGGGATCTCGAGGCCGTGCCGCTGCGCCCGGCGCGCGCGGACCCGGCGGCCATCGCCGAGGAGCTCATCCGCGGGATCGCGCGCCTCGACCGCGAGGACGGCCGCCTCGCCGTGGCAGTGCGCTGGGCGCACGGCGGCGCCTACGCGGCGCTGCGCGCGCTCGCGGAGGGGATCGCGCGCGGCACGCGCGCGGTGGCCCCCGGCGCGCCGCTCGTCGTCGTCGTCGATGCCGACGTTGCCGGTGTGCTTGGTCAGGTGCTGCGAGAAGAGCTCGGCGTCGAGAGGCCTGTCCTCGTGATCGATCAGATCGCGCTGTCGGACCTCGACTTCGTGGACGTGGGCGCGGTGCTCCCGGAGAAGCAGGTCGTGCCAGTCGTCGTGAAGAGCCTGGTGTTCGCCGCCCGCTAGAGTTTCGAGCCCTCGAGCGTGTCCTGGACCTTCGCGAACCCCTCCCAGAGCGACTCGTAGAAGAAGCGGATCCCGAACTCGATGCGCAGCGTTCGCGTGCGCGCGTCGGAGTCGTTGAAGTGCTCGTGCAGCGTCATGCGCGGCGGCACGTGGACGGCGTCGCCCTCCCTCCAGTCGTGGCGCACGCCGTCGATCTCGCTGTAGCCGCGGCCCTCGAGCACGTAGAGCATCGCCTCGGTGTGCGTGTGGCGATGGCTGCGGGTGCGCGGGGCCTCCTCGAAGACGTGCGTCATCGC
>VGOU01000151.1 GCA_016875795.1 Chloroflexota bacterium
CGGGAACGGCCCGCGCCGGGGCGCGATGCTGAACGCGGCCCAGCAGTCGCTGGGGACCGCCCCGCACATCAGCCTGGCCCCGGGCATGGCCACCCTCACTCTCGTCGTCGCGCTCACCTCGTCGGCGACGGCGTTCGGGACGCCCTCCGGCTAGGCCTCGAGCCAGGTCCGCTCCGTCACCAGGAGCGTTCCCGTGCGCGGGAGGAAGAGGTCGCGGACCGTCTTCGCGGTGCCCACGACCTGCTTCGTGACGAGCAGCCACAGGCTCGCGGCATCGTCGGTGATGAGCTGCGCCGCCTCCTTGAGCAGCGCGTCGCGCTTCGTCACGTCGGTCGTGCGCTCAGCCTGCTTCACGAGCTCGGTCGCTCTCCCGTGGCAGTAGCCGTGACGGTTGAAGCCCTCCGGGCGGAACTGATCGCATCGATAGTGGCCCATGAACCAGGCGGCGTCCGTGCCGCCCCACGAGTCCTGCCAGATCTGAAGGCCGCTCGTGGCCACCGGCGCGCGCATGTAGGTGATGAACTTCGCGAACTCGACAGGCTCGATGTTCAGGGTCACGCCGACCGCACGCGCGTACTGCTGTACGGCCTGCTGCAGCTCGCTGTCCTTCAGATACGCACCCTTGGTCGCGATCATCGTGGCCGTGAAGCCACTCGGGTATCCCGCTTCGGCCAGCAGCTGCTTCGCCTTGGCAGGGTCGTACTTGAACCCCGTCATCGGCGAATACCCCGCGGCACCGGGCGAGACCGGTCCGACGAGCGGCTCCGCCGCTCCGAGGTAGATGTTCTTGACGATCGAGTCCCGGTCGACGGCGTAGTTGAGCGCCTGGCGCACGCGGGCGTCATTGAACGGCTTCGTGGGCATGTGCATGCCCATGAAGAGGCTGCGGGTCGTCGGCCGGACGAGGACGCCGATCCGCGGGTTCTTCTCGAGCTGGGCGATGTGCTCGGGATTGAGCTGGCGGGCGACGTGGACGTCGCCCGATTCGAGGGCGATGACGCGCGCCTGGGTGTCCGGGATCGGCCGCACGACGACCTTGTCCAGCAGCGCCTTCTCGCCCCAATACGCCTCGTTCCGGGTCGCGACGAAGCGCTCGTCCTTGACCCACTCCGAGAAGACGAACGGCCCCGTGCCCACCGGGTTCTTGGTGATGTCCTTGCCGTACTTCTGCACGGCGGCGGGGCTCACGATCGCGGCGTCGGGTGAGGCGAGACGCGAGAGGAAGAAGGCGTCCGGGAACTTCGTCGTGAAGCGCACCGTGGCGGCGTCGATCGCCTCGACGCGCTCGACATACGGGTTCCACGATCCGCCCATCGCCGAACCCGGCGCCATGAGGCGCTCCCAGTGCGCGCGGACCGCGGCGGCGTCGAAGGGCGTGCCGTCGTGGAACTTCACGCCCTGGCGCAGCTTGAACGTCCACGCCGTCTCGCTGACCTCCCAGCTCGTGGACAGGCGCGGCTTCAGCTCGAGATCCTCGTTGTAGGCGACGAGCCCCTCGTGCAGCAGCAGCACCGCCACGACCGAGAAGCTGTCGCCGCCCGAGGTGACCGGATCGGGGGACACGATGTCGCCGGTGTTCCCGAACACGAGCGTCCCACCGCTCCGCTTGCCGATCGTGCCGATGAACGGCACTCGATCCGTGCCGCAGGCCGCCGCGATGGCGCCGAGCCCCATGGCCCCCGCCGCGAGCCCGACGCGCCGCAGGAGCGCCCGCCTGCCGAGTCCGCGTACGGGTGACTCCGTCATCGTCATTCCCCTCCCGGCGGATGCGATCCGTCCGCCTCCGTGCTCGAGAGCGGGAGCGTGTTCCGGGGCGTTTCGAGCGGCAATATGCGCCGCGCACACCTCTGGCCGCTCGCGTGGTCGGGGCGCACACACGGCCGAAGGGTGGGGGGAGCGTCTGGTAGTCCACGTGGATCTCTTCGCCGCGCGCCTCGAGCACGACCCTGACGCGCACCGGCTCCTCGGTCCCGTCGACCATGCCCTCCGCACGGTAGATGCCGTCGGGGAGCGCGCGGATGATGTCGCGCATCGTTCAGCCGCCGAGGGGCGTCACGTCCCGCGCCGGCCGTAGCGCTTTCCGGACGTCTCCCGCCCAGGGTCGACCTCGCGTGGAAGGGTCGACGGTCGGCGCCGGGGTCGTCGCGGGATCCGTCGCGCTCGTCGTCCTCGCGGTCGCCGCGCGCGGCGCGCTCCCGGCCGCGCCGTTCGACGGCTTCGCCTTCACCGCATCCTGCTCGCCACCCTCGTCCCGACCACGGTCTGCGGCGTCATCGCGGGTCCCGTCGACCAGCAGCGCATCAGCTGGCGGGCGGTGCTGATCCCGCTCGCGCTCGCCGCGCCCGCCGGTGCCGCGATCGGGCTCGCCCTGACCGGCTCACCCGCGGGCGCTGGGCGCTCGCAGCGTCGGCGCTGGCGTTCGCGCTCACGCTCGGCCGCAACCTTCCCTTCTTCCCGATCGGGTCGTCGGGCGCACCCAAGGCGATGGTGCTCGTCGCTCTCCCGACGCTCGCGGCCGTGATCGCGGCCAGCGTCGCGCGGGCCGGCTCCGCGCTCGTGATCGGCGGCCGCGCGTTCGATGAGCCGCGACTCGAGGTCGATGACGGAACGCTGATCTCCTATGGGAGCCATCCCTCCTCTGCCACGCTCCCCCGGGCGGCCTTGCGCCGGACGTTCCTACGCCGCTCGGACGAGCCGTCCCTTGTCGAGGCGCAGTCTGATGTTTGCGCGACGAGGGTCCACTTCTCCCCGGCCCCTCACGCGCGCTCGAGCGCACCACGATCGAGCGGGCTCGATGGCGTAGACTGATGTCCTTCGCCCGGGGTGTAGCGCAGTTGGCTAGCGCGCAGCGTTCGGGACGCTGAGGTCGAGAGTTCAAGTCTCTCCACCCCGACAGGCCGCTAGGCGCTGTCGCTGACCGGCGCCTCGATCCTCGAGATCCCCCGCAGCCGCCACCGCGCCGCCCATCGGCCCCGTGTCCACGCGAGCACGCGCACGAGCGTCGCGTCCGGCACGAACAGCAGGAAGCTCGCGAGCATCACCACGTTGAAGTTGAAGACGTGGCCGACGAGAATCCCGATCCCGACCTTCAGCGCGGCGAGCGATCCGAGCGCGATCCAGCGTGTCCGCGACCACCATACGAGGAACGGGAACGCTCCTTCCGTCACCAGCGTGACCACGGTGAGGAGCGAGGTGATCGGCCCGTACGCGAACAGGGTCGCGAGCTGCGGGAACCGGCTCCAGTTCTCGCTCGCCATGACGTAGTAGATGGCCGTGCCGTCGAGCCAGGCGCGGTCGTCGATCGGCTTGGCCGGCAGGCTGAAGAGGTACACGAACACGACGCTGATCTGCATCATGCGCAGCGGCCAGATCGTCCCCGGCAGCGGCGCGGGCGACCCGCGTCGCGAGCGCAGCCAGGCATCGACCGACCAGACGTCGCCGAGCGACGCGAAGCACGCGAAGAAGAGCAGCGGCCGGGCCACGAGGTCCTCGCCGTGCGTGATGGTGGGCGTGCGGTTCACCGCCGAGATCACCGCCAGGTAGAGCGCCACCGTCGCGGCGCGCGTCCGGTAACCGAGCGTGAAGCAGACGGCCGCGCCGAGCGACACGACGAAGAACGCCCACGTCCACTGCTCGCTCGCGCTCACCGAGAGCAGCGACGGCCGCGCGAAGAACGGGTCCGCGAGCGCGCTGAACGGCACGATCCCGTCGCGTCCGTAGAAGCGGAGCCAGTTCGGGAAGCTCGACAGCGTGATGTCGATCCAGAGCAGGCCGAACACGATCCGGAACGCGGCGAGCGCGTGCGACTGCGTCGACGTGAACCACGCGCGGTCCCAGAGCCGCGCCGGGCGCGCGGTCACGTGCACCGGCCTTCCGCGATGAGGCTGGTCCCGATCTCGCTCCCCCGGTGGTCGCCGCGCTCGAGCGCCTCGTGCGGCGGCAGGATCGGCCGCCACTGGAGGATGAGCTGGATCCGCGCCGGCGCGCGCCCGAGCGCGCGCTCCTCCCTGCAGCGGTGCTCGATGTACGCGGTCTGCATGGGCGGGCGCGTCCACAGGTTGAGGAGCAGCTTCGTCTCGCGGTAGTCGACGAAGAAGGACTCGAGCGGCTGCCGGCTGCTCACGCTCGGTGACGCGATCTCGCGCCACGAGCCGTCGGCGTCGAACGCGAAGGCCCGCCACCACCAGTCGTAC
Source organism: Chloroflexota bacterium (assembly GCA_016875795.1). GTDB lineage: Bacteria > Chloroflexota > Limnocylindria > P2-11E > P2-11E > JACPOT01. Next base: position 4,194 of record VGOU01000151.1, read on the forward strand.
CTGTGGATGGGGCTGAACATGCGCCAGTACGTGTTCGTGCCCGTCCAGAAGCCGAACTGCTGGAATCCCCAGCGCGCCTGGTTCGCCACGCCCGCGATCCCGCCCGCCGCCGTCGGATCGGGGAAATAGGTCACCGCGAGGTTCTGCAGCGTCTGCGTCGCGAGGCAGACGACGATGAACGCACTGATCGCGGCGCGCCGCAGCCCGCGGACGGGCATCACCGCGCCGCTACCGGGTCAAGGCGGTCCGCCGCCTCCGGGTGGCTGGAATCCGCCGCCTCGCGTTCATCGTCGTCTGCCTCGCGACGCAGACGCTGCAGAACCTCGCGGTGACCTATTTCCCGGGCGGCGGCGCTGGCGCTGGCGCTGGCGCTGGCGCTGGCGCTGGCGCTGGCGCTGGCGCTGGCGCTGGCGCTGGCGCTGGCGCTGGCGC
>VGOU01000152.1 GCA_016875795.1 Chloroflexota bacterium
GCCCCGTCGCCCGCATGCGCGCGCGCGATGCGACGCGCCTGCGCGCTCCGACCGGCCGCGCGCGTGCGCTATGCTCCCGCCTGACGAGACTCGAGCGAGGGAGCTGAGCATGGACTGGAAGGACTCCGCCGATCAGGCCGCGTTCCGCGCGCAGGTGCGGCAGGTGATCGAGAACAAGCTGCCCGAGCGCTACCGCGCGGGCGACGGCGACTGGGAGCGCGACCGCAAGTCCGAGGACGTCCGCGCGCGCGACGCGGCCACCGCCTGGACCGCCGCGCTCGCCGAGCAGGGCTGGGTCGCCCCGCACTGGCCGAAGGAGTTCGGCGGCGCGGGCCTCTCCCCGATGGAGCAGTTCATCTTCAAGCAGGAGATGGCGCAGTCCGGCGCGCCGTCGGTCGGCGGCCAGGGCGTCTCGCAGCTCGGCCCGACCCTCATCGTGCACGGCTCCGACGAGCAGAAGGCGCAGCACCTCCCGAAGATCCTCTCCGGCGAGGTCGACTGGCGGCAGGGCTACTCCGAGCCGGGCGCCGGCTCCGACCTCGCCTCGCTGCAGACCCGCGCGATCCGCGACGGCGACGACTACGTGATCAACGGCCAGAAGATCTGGACCTCGCTCGCTCACCATGCCGACTGGCTCTACGTGCTCACGCGCACCGACCCGAACGCGCCGAAGCACCGCGGGATCTCGTTCCTCCTCGTCGACAAGTCGACGCCGGGAATCACGGTGCGCCCGCTGATCGACATGTCGTTCCGCCACCACTTCAACGAGGTCTTCTTCGAGGACGTGCGCGTCCCGGCCTCCAACCGCGTCGGCGAGGAGAACCGCGGCTGGTACGTCGGGATGACGCTGCTCGACTACGAGCGCTCGAACATCACCGGGGCGGTGGCGAACCGCCGCACGCTCAACAAGCTGATGGCCTACCTGGGCACGCCCGACGGCAAGGCGAAGTCGACGCTCGCCGACAACCCGGGCCTGCGACTCGAGATCGCCGACCGCGCGATCGAGACCGAGGTGATGTTCAACTACTCGTTCCGCATCATCTCGATGCAGGCGCGCGGCCTCATCCCGAACTACGAGGCCTCGATGTCGAAGCTCTACAACTCCGAGCTCAACCAGCGCACGGCGCACACGGGGACGAAGCTCTTCGGGCTGCACTCGAACGTCTGGCCGGGTGACGCCCACGCGGCGATGGAAGGCGAGTTCACGCGCACCTACGTTTCGTCGGTCTCGTCGACGATCGCCGCCGGGACCTCGGAGATCCAGCGCAACATCATCGCGACGCGCGGCCTCGGGCTGCCGCGCGGCTAGCCCGCACCGTCGAGGCGGACCTCACGCCCCGCGCTCGCCCCCCTCGGGCGGGCGCGGGGCGTTCGCTTATCGCGCCGCTCCGCGGACGGACCAGCGCCGAGCCGCGCGCTCACCCCGCGCGGTCGGCGCTGGTCGCCGGGTGATAGGCTCCGCCGAGCCGGCAGGCGCCGCGAACGGGGGTCGCGATGGACTACCAGGACATCCTCTACGACGTCGACGGCCACGTCGCCGTCATCACGCTCAACCGCCCGCGCTACCGCAACGCGCAGTCGCGCCGCCTCCGCGAGGAGATGGATCACGCCTTCGACCGCGCCGCCGAGGACACGAACGCGCGCGTCGTCGTGCTCGCCGGCGCCGGCGACCACTTCTCCGCCGGCCACGACATCGGCACCCCTGAGCACCGGGCCGACCTCGAGGCGCGCCCCTACGAGGCCGGCCTGCGCGGCGAGTACGAGCGCACCTGGAGCCTGAACGTCGAGAACACGCTGCGCTGGCGCAACCACCCGAAGCCGACGATCGCCGCCGTCCAGGGCTACTGCATCTTCGGCGGCTGGATCATCGCCTCCGGCATGGACCTCATTTTCGCGGCCGACGACGCCCGCTTCCTCTGCTCGCTCTTCCAGTACTTCTCGGTCCCCTGGGACCTGGGCGCGCGCAAGGCCAAGGAGATCCTCTTCGAGGGCCGCTTCCTCTCCGCGGAAGAGGCGCTCGAGCTCGGCCTGGTCAACCGCGTCGTCCCGCGCGCGCAGCTGATGGACGACGTGATGGCCTACGCCCACCGCGTCGCCGAAAACGACCCCTTCCAGCTGCGTATGATCAAGCTCGCCGTGAACCAGGCGCAGGACGCCCAGGGCTTCACGACCTCGATCCGCGGCGCCTTCCACCAGTACCTGCTGCGCGGCGTCGCCGAGCGCGACCCCGCCGCGGTGAAGGTCGACACCGGCGGCCGCCGCCGCCTCGGCGGCGTGCAGAAGGCATTCGAGCGCGAGGCGCAGCGCGCGCCCTGACCCGCGCGCGACGCGCCCCGCGCGCGAGCCGACGAGAGAGGAGACGCCAGCCCGATGGCCACCGGGACCATGACCCTGCCGCGCTTCCGGCTCGACGACCGCGAGGGCACCTCGCTCGCCTTCCCCACCGGCCGTCCGGCGCTCCTCTGCTTCGTGCACGAGGAGTGCGAGACCTGCAACCTCTCGATGCCGCTGATCGAGCGGGCGCACCGCGCCTTCGGCGCGGGCGTCGACGTCTGGGCGATCGGGCAGGACGAGGAGGGGAACGCGAAGCTCGTCGAGCGCCACGCGCTCACGCTGCCGATGCTCGACGACTCGGAGCTGCGCGTCTCCTTCGCGTACGGATTCGACACCGTCCCCACGATCATCCTCGCCGACGGCGAGGGCGCGCAGCTGCGCCGCTTCGTCGGCTTCGGACGCGACGACTGGCGCGACCTCTTCGCGGAGCTCGCGCGGCTCGCGGGCGTGAAGGCGCCGAGGGTCGACTGGAAGTCGTACCCGGACTCACGCCCGGGGTGCGGCTCGCGCTCGGTGGAGCCGGGGATCTACGAGCGGCTCGTCGCGGAGTCCGAGGGCAGCCCGCTGCGCGCGCGGCGCATCGAGATCGCGCCGCACGACGACGCGGTCGAGTTCATGTACGACCAGGGCCTCACCGACGGCCTCCCCGTTGTCCCGCCCACGCCGGAGCGCGTGCTGCGCATGCTGCGGGGGACGCGGCGCGACGCGCAGGAGGTCGTCGCGGTGGTGCCGCCCAACCTCGCGCCGGTGACCGTCGAGAAGGTCGCGATCAACGCGGTGATGGCGGGGTGCCGGCCCGAGTACCTCCCGGTCGTGATCGCCGCGGTCGAGGCGATGTGCACGGACGAGTTCAACATCCACGGCGTGAGCGCGACGACGATGGGCGCGGCCCCCGTCGTGATCGTCAACGGTCCGATCCGCCAGCGCATCGGGCTCAACATGCGGCTCGGTGCGATGGGCGCGGGGTACCGCGCGAACGCGAGCATCGGGCGCGCGATCCGGCTCGTGCTGCGCAACGTCGGCGGGGGCAAGCCCGGCGGCACCGAGCGCTCCACGCTCGGCAACGCGATGAAGTACACGCAGTGCTTCGCGGAGTGGGAGGAGCGCAGCCCGTGGGCGCCCCTCCACGTCGAGCGCGGCTTCGCGCCCGCCGACTCCGTCGTCACGCTCTTCGCGTCCACGGGCGAGAGCCTGATGGTCGACCAGACCTCGCGCAGCGCGCACCAGCTCGCTGGCAGCTTCGGGCTCAAGCTCGAGGCCTCGCACCACCCGAAGGGGCACGGCTCCGGCGACATCTTCGTGGTGGTCTCGCCCGAGCACGTCGACACGCTGTGGCGCGACCGCTACACGAAGGACGACCTTCGCCGACGCATCCAGGAGGTGACGTCGCGTCCGGCGCGGGCGCTCCTCCAGGACGAGGAGAGCGGAGCGGGCCTGCCCCGCGCGCTCGTCCCCGAGGCCGGCCTCGACGGCCTGGTGCCGAAGTTCCGCTCCGCGGATAACATCCACATCGCCGTCGCGGGATCCGAGGCCGGGAAGTTCTCGATGATCCTGGACGGCTGGGCGAGCGGCGCGACCGGGTCGATGCCGACGAGCCGCAGGATCGAGGAGGTCTCATGACGACGCAGACCCGTCCACCCACGGTGATCCTCGACCCGACGGACGAGCGCGAGCCGATCCGCCGGGAGCTGGCCACGCGCCCCGAGCACGTGAGCGGCACGATCGGGCTGCTCGACATCTCGAAGCCGCGCGGGAACGTGCTGCTCGACCGGCTGGAGGTGCGCATCCGCGAGCGGATGCCGAACGTCGACGTGCGTCGCTATCGCAAGCCGACGTTCGCGAAGCCGGCGCCCGAGGACCTGCGGCAGCGGATCGCGCAGGAATGCAGCTTCGTGATCGAGGCGTTAGCCGACTGAGGGTCCTGCACGACGTGCAGTGTGCACGACACCGTCTGGTTCGAAGTGCAGGGGATTCCCTCGGTGTTCATCGCCTCCTCGGAGTTCGTCGAGGCGGCTGAGGCGCAGGCGCGCGCGCTCGGGCTGCCCGAGGTGCGCCGGGTCTTCGTCCCGCACCCCATCCAGGACGCCACCGACGAGGAGATCCAGGCGAAGGCCGACGCGGTCCTCGACGAGGCGCTGGGGGCACTGGTCGACTAGCGGTGCGCTGCCGGCGCGCGGTGAGCCGCGTGGCCGGGATCGCGAACGTCCACGCGGCGGGTCCTCGGGCCCGCCGCGCGCGTTTCCCGCACGGGCCGCGCCGGTCGCCGCGGACGCGCGTCCGCGGCG
>VGOU01000153.1 GCA_016875795.1 Chloroflexota bacterium
ATGAGCTCGCGCGCGCGGTCCCCCGAGCGGGCCGACGCCGCGCCGCGGTCGCCGCGCTCGAGACGCCGCCGCGCGACGAGCGCCTCGAACGCCTCGCCGGTGGCCTCGAGGTACGGGCGCGGGTCGTCGATGACGCCGGTGAGCGCGGCGACGGCCGCGACGTACGGCGAGCCGAGGTAGATCGAGGCGTCGGGGGACCCCATGCGGCCCTTGTAGTTGCGGTTCGCCGTCGAGAAGCAGACCTCCTGGCCCGCGAGCACCCCGCCGGTGCGGCCGAGGCACGGCCCGCACCCGCTCGTGCCGATCACCGCGCCGGCCGCGGAGAGCGTGCCGAGCGTCCCGTCGGCCATGGCGTCCTCGAACTGGCGGCGCGACGACGGCACCACCTCGAGGCGGACGCGCGGGTGGATCCGCCGGCCGCGCAGCAGCTCGGCCGCCTGGCGCATGTCGACGACGCGTCCGTTCGTGCACGAGCCGAGGAACACGACGTCGACCGGGATGCCGACGGCCTCGGACACGTCGGACACCTGGTCGACCCGCGGTGGGATGGCGATCTGCGGCTCGAGCGTCGAGAGGTCGACGTGCACCTCGCGCGCGTATGAGGCGTCCGGGGCGGGCCGCAGCCACGGGGGCGCCTCGGGTGTGCCGGCGACGATGCCGGCCTTCGCGCCCATCTCCGTGGTCATGCCGGCCAGCGTGATGCGGTCGCCCTGCGGCAGGTCGCCCGCGCCGTGGAACTCGACGCACGCGTAGCGCGCGCCATCCGTCCCGATCTCGCGGACGACGCGCATGATCGCGTCCTTCATCGTCACGCCGCGCCGCGGCGTCCCGGTGAACGTCACCTTGATCGACTCCGGGACGCGCAGCCACGTGCGGCCGAGCGCGAGCGCGACCGCGATGTCCGTCGCGCCCATGCCCGCGCCGAAGGCGCCGACCGCGCCGTACGAGTTCGAGTGCGAGTCGCTCCCCACGATCACCGCCCCGGTCTCGCAGTACCCCTCTTCGACCATGATCTGGTGGCAGACGCCCTCGCCGGCGTCGTAGAACGTCGCGATCCCCTGGTCGCGGACCCACTCGCGCAGGACGCGGTGCGAGTCGGCGACGACGGGCGTCGGCGCCGGGGCCGCGTGGTCGACGAACACGCAGACCTTCGAGGTGTCCCACACCCTCTCCTTGCCGAGCGCCTTCAGGCCGGACATGACGGCGTCGATGACCGAGTCGTGGACCATGACGCGCGAGACGGGCGCGATGACGAGGTCACCCGCGCGCACGTCTCGCCCGGAGACGCGCGAGAGGATGAGCTCGGCGAGGGTGGGCCCGGCCACTACGCGACCACCCACTCGCGCAGCACCCGGTCGAGCTGGTCCATCGAGAGCGGGCCCGCGTCGGCCATCGCCTTGATCCGCTTCGTCACCTCGCGCAGGTCGTCCTTGCCGAACGTCAGGCCGAGCTCCTGCGCGCGCTTGCCGACGGCGTTGTGGCCGGTGAGGCGGTGGGCGATGTTGATCGTCCGCTCGAGCCCGAAGTCCGCGGGGTCGAGGATCTCATACGAGTTCGGGTTCACGTAGATGGCCTTCGTGTGCATGCCCGCCTTGTGGTGGAAGGCGTACTTGCCGGTGATGTACTCGTCGAACGGGACCTCGATGCCGACCATGGACGCGACCATCTCGTCGAGCGCCTTCAGCTTCGGCAGGTCGTACTTCTTCCTGATCGCCGCGGGGTCGTCGGCGTACAAGCGCGCGATGAAGCCGCCGAGCGGCGTGATGCCGTTGCGCTCGCCGATCCCGAGCACGCTCGTGTCGATGTGCGTCGCGCCGCCCTCGAGGACCGAATACGAATTCGCGATCGCGCAGCCCGCGTCGTTGTGGCCGTGGAATTCGATGTCGCACGAGACCTGGCGGCGCAGCTCGTGCGCGAGCGCGTAGCACTGCCGCGGCGTGGCGATGCCCACCGTATCGGCGATGCCGACGCGGTCCACGCCCATACCGTCGACGGCCTTGTACACCTTGAGGAGGTCGCCCTCGGTGGAGCGGAAGCTGTCCTCGCTCGAGAACCGGACCTCCTTGCCGTGGTCCTTGATGAGGGTGATGACCTCGCGCGCCTGGGCGATGATCTCGTCGACGCTCTTGCCGTGCGAGAACTCGCGCAGGAAGGACGACGTCCCGAAGAGGATGTCGATGCCGTCGACGCACGTCTCGACCGCGACCTTCGCGTCGTCCATGTGGCAGCGGACGTGGGTGAGGACCTTCGCCCGCAGCGGGAGCGCCGCGATCGTCTTGCAGTCCGCGTACGACCGGGGGCTCGCGACGGGCGACGTGAGCTCGATGTACTCCACGCCGAACTCGTCGAGCGCCTTCGCCACCTGGATCTTCTGCTCGGTCGTGAAGTGCGCGCCCGAGAACTGCTCCCCCTCGCGAAGCGTGCTGTCGATGATCGCGAACCGCTCGATCGGCAACGCTTTCCTCCTCCGGGCAAACAAAGAAACTGGTGCGCGCATCACGCACCAGTTCCCGGCCGAGCCCGCCCGCGCGGCCAGAAGCCACTGATGCGGTCAGCGCTCCGTGACGGGGTGCCCTCCCCGCCACGACAGTCCGCGCCCTTCCGGGTCACGTCCCACGCTCCGGTCCCGAGCCGGACCTTCGCGTTCGGCGGTCGTCCCGTTCGCGCTCACGTCAGTCGGGAAGCTCGTCCCTCGGTGAGCGCTACTGCTGACGACCGCGACCTCTGGCCGCGTCGCGTATTGAATTGGCGTCACTCTACATGAGCGGAATGGGAGCTCCAACGTGTACCTGGCCGAGGCGATGCTGGAGGCGGCGGCCCGCCGCTGGGTGTCGGGCGTCAGGCCTTTGACCCGCCCGCGCGTCAGGGTATTGACCCAGCCGCGGCGCGCGTCGGCCTCGCTCGGTCCTTCCCGGTCGTGCCCTCCCTCGCTCGGTCGGGCCGCCGCTGCGGACGATAGCTCTTGCCCTGCAGCGTGACGTGGTGCGCCGCATTGATGAGACGGTCGAGCGCGCCCTCGGCGAGCACGGGGTTGGGGAAGAGCCCTGGCGCTCGGCGAACGCGCGCAGCCCGAAGTCGTCGAGGATGAGCAGGTCGGGCAGCAGGTAGCGGCGCATGCGTCGCTCCCGGGTGGCATCGAGATGGCCGCCGCCGAGGTCCGCCAACACGCGCGCGGTCCCCTCGAACAGCACGCTGCGCCGCTGCTGGCAGGCGGCGTGACCGATGGCCTGCGCCAGATGCGTCCTGCCGACACCGACCGGCGCGAGAGACGACGGCAGACGGCACGATGCCCCTCTGATCGGAGGGGGCTGCCCGGGCAAGACCGGAGGCGACGACGGGGATCGAACCCGTGATCGAGGTTTTGCAGACCTCTGCCTTACCACTTGGCTACGTCGCCGTGAGGAGACCATTCTACCGGCGAGGGCCCGTAAAGCGCATCATTCCGCGGCGTGATCCCGATCGGCGACGACTCCCACCCCGGCCGGGGCTTCCCCGTCGTCAACCTCGCGATCATCGCCATCAACCTCGCCGTCTTCATCCTCATCCAGCTGCCGAGCGAGGCGTTCACCATGGCCTTCTCGGCGATCCCGGCGGAGATCCTCGGCGGGCGCGACCTCGTCGGCCCCACGCCGATCCGCCTGCCGGACGGGATCGTCGAGACGATCGTCCACGAGCGCGGGCCGAGCCCGATCCAGCTGACGCTCCTCACGTCGATCTTCATGCACGGCGGCTGGGCCCACCTGCTCGGCAACATGCTGTTCCTGTACGTCTTCGGCGACAACGTCGAGGCGGCGTTCGGGCCGGCGAGGTACCTGGCCTTCTACCTCGTGACGGGGGTCCTCGCGTCGCTCGCGCACGTCTTCACGAACGCCGACTCCGTCATCCCGAGCCTCGGAGCCTCCGGCGCCATCAGCGGCGTGCTCGCGGGCTACCTCGTCTTCTTCCCCTCCAACCGGGTGCGCGTGCTCGTCCTCATGCGGTTGGTCCCGTTCACGTACACCGTCCCCGCGGTGGTGATGATCGGCATGTGGGCGCTCTTCCAGTTCATCAACGGGTTCGCGTCGATCACGCCCACGGAGGAGACGTCCGGCGTCGCGTGGTTCGCCCACATCGGCGGCTTCGCCGCCGGCCTCCTGCTCGCCCTGCTCGCGAAGCCCTTCGTGCACGCGGAGCGACGCTTCGCCTGGTAGCGGCGGACGGGCCGGCGCGCGCTATGTCGCGCTCTTCCGCACGAAGGCCGGCGGCCGGCGCGCCTCGCGGAGGAGGCCGCGGAGCAGCCTCTTGGAGGCCTCGATCTCGGCGTGGTCCTCCGGCACGAGCCCGGCGCCCTCGGGGTCGGCGCGCCACCAGCACTCGAATCCCCAGATCCGGTCGCTCCCCACGCGCAGGCGCGGGATGCCCTCGCCCGGCCGGCGGCGGTCGCCGGTCTCGATGTCGAAGTACCCCTCGAACACCGCGGCCGCGCCGGTGAGGTCGGGCTCGCCATCGCGGTTGTCGAGGAGGATCAGCGCGGGCGTGCCGAACCGCTCCGCCGGCGCCTGACGCCCCCGGCCGCGGCCGCGACGCTGGCCGG
>VGOU01000154.1 GCA_016875795.1 Chloroflexota bacterium
GCGCGTTCAGCGCGCGGGGGCGCGCGAGCGGGCGGGCGGGACGGCCCATCAGGCCGGGGTCGCGACGGTGGCCTCGGCGTCGGCGAACGCGAAGCGCAGGATGGCCGGCGCGAACGTGCGGGAGTAGCGGTCCGAGCGCTCGCGGATCTCGCGCGCGATCTCGGGCGCGTCGGGGTAGCCGAGCTCCGAGACCATGACGAGCGTGAACTCCTCGAGCGTCGTGCGCATGCAGTAGTGCGCGAAGAACGGCGCCGTCGGCCCGCCGTTCATGAGCGAGGCCACGGCCTCGGGGTGGTCGAGGTTGACGACGATCCCGCGCTCCTCGGGAACGTAGAACGCGCGCGGGCTCGACTCGCCGGCATGGCGGAAGGACACGCGGAACGTCGAGGGGGTCCGGTCGCCCGCGAGAGACGGCATCGTGACCGTCACCGGCGGGGGCACGTCGGCAGGCACGTCCCGCGGCGGCCGCGGGCCGCGGGCCACGCCCCTGTCGCTGCGCGGCCTGCGGGGTCGCGGTACTGCGGGCAGCGCGACCTCCGCGACCGGGGCGACCGGCTCGGGCGGATCGGCCGGCGCCGCGGCGACGACCCGGATGCGCTCGCCCTTGTAGACGGCGGCGAGCAGCGTCGCGAGCTCGGAGCCGAGCCGCTCGAGCTCCTGCTGCTCCGCGGCGCGCCGGCGCTCCGTCGCGCGGCGCACGAGCTCGCGCCGCACCGTCTCGAGAGATGCGCGCATCCACGGCACGAGCTCGGCGACGACCGGGTTCCAGGGGTTGAGCGTGAGGTCGCGCGACGAGAGGAAGGCCGGGATCGGCGCGCCGTCGTCGTCGAGCGCGGGCACGTCGACCTCGCCGAACAGGTACTGCGCCTCCTGCTTGCCCTCGACGCCGGCGAGCGTCATCGCGTTCAGGTAGCCGTCGCAGAGGATCGCGACGCCGTTCTCCTCCTCGGCGAGGGGGCGCGCGGCGACGCGCACGACGAGCTCGACCGGCCCCGCGAGAGCGGCCACGTTCGGCGGGGCGGGGAAGCGGTGCTCCTCGGCGGCCTCGGGCGGGGCGTATTCGACGCGCTCCCCGTCCACGGAGACGCGGTGGCGCACGAGGTGGCGCCCGAGCTGGCGCTGGAGGTACCGGACGATCTCGGAGCGGTCGACCCGCGTGCCGCGGTGCAGGTCCTCGACGGTCACGAGCGTGCCGTCGGGCGCGTCCGTGGGCTGGTCGACGGCGATCTCGTGCACCTGCACCGGGCGCCCGGCCTGCGCCGCCTCGAGGTCGGCGCGGCGCAGCTCGGCCACGTTGCGGAGGCCCGACTGGACCGTGTCCACGCGCAGCCGGTCGGCGCGCCCGAAGGCGGCGATCTTTCCCGTGCCGAAGCGCCCGCGTACCTTGCGCCCGCTCCGGCGCCAGGCGTTCTCGCCGTGCATGGTGAAGAACGAGCGCAGCTGCTCGCGGGACATGCCCGCGGCGTCGTCGGCGATCTCGATCCGCCGCCGCGGTCCGACGGCCACGATGCTGACGCGCACGGTGCACGGGCGGCCGGGCGGGGCCGCGTCGATGGAGTTGCTGACGTACTCGTAGACGGCCTTCGGGACCGTCGCGAAGTGCGCGGCGTTCGCCAGCACGTCGCGCCCGACGTGCGTCACGAGCGCGAGCGGGCCCTCGAACAGCGTCGGCCGCTCCGTCACCTCGAGGGTCACGCGCACCTCCCGCGGGAACGCGGAAGGAGCGCGGCGGTGCCGCGCTCCCCTGCCGGGAAGGATACGCCGCCTGTCTGCGCGCTAGTCCGGCCGCGCGAGGCGCAGCATCACGGCGCCGTGCGTGGGCACGGTCGCCGAATACGCCTCGGTGAAGGTCCCGCGGTCGGCGCGCTCCCAGAGGTCGCGCACCCGCGCGCGGTCCTGCGGACCCCAGCCGAGGTCGGTCCAGCGCACGACGGCCTCCTCGGACCGCGGCGACCGGTTGAAGAGGACGACGGCGCGCCCGCCGCCCTGGAGCTCGCGCGCCCAGACCTCGCAGGAGCGCTCGGCGCGGACGAGGTCGCCCTGCCGTCCGAGCGGATCCTGGTCCACGGCGATCGGCTCGGGAGCGGTGAGGATCGCGCGCACCTCGTCGGTCATCGCGCGCACGTCGTTGCCGGCCATGAGCGGCGCGGCGAGGACGCACCACAGGCTGAAGTGCGCGCGGTACTCGTCCGGCGTCATGCCCCCGTTGCCCACCTCGAGCATGTCGGGGTCGTTCCAGCCGTCCGGGCCGCCGTGCGCCCCGAGCCCGCGCTGGTGGTCGATGACGCCGATGAGGCTCGCCCAGCTGTCCTGGATGTCCCAGCAGGTCCGCCAGAGATGACCGGTCGTGGGACCCCACTCCCACGGCCGGTCGCGGCCCCACTCGCAGATGCTCAGCACCATCGGCCGGCCGGCGCTGCGGAACGCCTCGGTCCAGATGGGGTACTGCGTGCGGCCGCGCAGCCCCTCGGTGTGGCACCAGTCGACCTTCACGTAGTCGACGCCCCACGACGCGAAGCGCCGCGCGTCGCGCGCCTCGTTGCCGAGGCTCGCCGGGAAGCCCTGGCACGTCGCGGTGCCGGCGTCGGTGTAGATGCCGAAGCGCAGGCCGAGCGCGTGCACGCGCCCGGCGAGGTCGGCGATGCCGGAGCCGAACCGGTCCGGATCGCTCTCGAGGTCGCCCTCGGCGTTCCGCGCCTTCGCTTCCCAGCCGTCGTCGATGACGACGTAGCGGTACCCGGCGTCCTTCATCCCGCTCTCGACCATCGCCTCGGCGGTCTCGCGGACGAGCCGCTCGTCGATGGCCGTCTGGAAGCGGTTCCAGGAGTTCCAGCCCATCGGCGGGGTGGGTGCGAGGCCGTCGCGCTGCCGACCGAGGCCCATACGGCACCATGTTGTAGGAAGCGGATCTGAGTCGCGGCCCGAAGACGGGACGGCTCATCACGCGATCCGGAGGGCCTCTTGGGAGTACTGACGTCCGAGCGTCCAGCGACCGCGCCGGCGCGGCGCGAGCGGATGTACATCGCCGGCGAGTTCGTGGCCGCTGCCGACGGCCGCACGTTCCTGGTGGAGAACCCGGCGAAGAGCGGCACCGCGTTCGCCGAGGTCCCGCGCGGCGCCGCCGCCGACGTGGACCGCGCCGTCCAGGCTGCTGCGGCGGCGTTCGCCAAGTGGCGCGACACGCACTGGAAGGACCGCAGCCGCGCCCTCTACCGGATCGCGGAAGCGATGGACGCGAATGCCGAGGAGCTCGCGCGGACCCTCTCGAGCGAGACCGGCAATGCCCTCCGCACGATCACGCGGCCCGAGGTGAAGCTCGGCGCGGAGACGCTGCGCTACTTCGCCGGGCTCGCGAGCGAGACGAAGGGGGAGACGGTCCCGCTCGGCCCGACGATGCTGTCGTACACCCTGCGCGAGCCGTACGGCGTCGTCGGCGCGATCGTCCCGTGGAACGTCCCGATCACGATCTCGATCTGGAAGATCGGTCCCGCGCTCGCGACGGGCAACACGATCGTGCTGAAGCCGTCGGCCGACGCGCCGGTGGCGGTGCTCGCGCTCGCGCGGCTCGCCGCGCAGTTCCTCCCGGCCGGCGTGCTCAACGTCGTCACCGGGCTCGGCGAGGAGGTCGGCGCCGCGCTCGCCGCTCACCCGGGCGTGAACAAGCTCTCGTTCACCGGGCACACCGAGACGGGCAAGTCGGTCATGCGCGCCGCGGCCGACCGCATCGTGCCGGTCTCGCTCGAGCTCGGCGGGAAGAGCCCGCAGATCGTGTTCGCGGACGCGAACGACGAGCGCACCGTGGACGGTGTCATCGCCGGCATGCGCTTCACGCGCCAGGGCCAGTCGTGCACGGCGGGCTCGCGCCTCTTCCTCCACGAGTCGATCGCCGACGACTTCCTCGCGAAGCTCGCGGCGAAGCTCGCGAAGATCGAGGTCGGCGACCCGCTCGACGAGGCGACCGACATGGGCGCGATCGCGAGCAGGCGGCAGTACGAGAAGGTGTGCGGCTACGTCGCCGAGGGCGCGAAGCAGGCTGGCGCGCGGATGGTCATCGGCGGCCTGCCGCCGACGGAGGGCCCGCTCTCGAAGGGCTACTTCGTGGAGCCCACGGTCATCGCGCACGTGCGGAGCGACTGGCGCCTCGCGCGCGAGGAGATCTTCGGCCCGGTCATGGTCGCCATCCCGTGGCGGGACGAGGCCGACGCCATCCGCATGGCGAACGACACGCACTACGGCCTCGCCGCGTACGTCTGGACGCGCGACATCGGGCGCGCCCTCCGCACCGCCCACGCCATCGACGCCGGCTTCGTCCAGGTGAACCAGGGCGGGGGACAGCTGCCGGGCCAGTCGTACGGCGGCTACAAGCAGAGCGGCATCGGCCGCGAGGTCTCGCTCGAGGGGATGCTCGAGGGCTACACGCAGCGCAAGGCGGTGACGGTCAGCCTGGGCTGATCGGACCCGCTCGCTCGTCAGTCGGAGCGGTAGGCTCGCGACCGGTGACCCGGCGCGATCTGCTGCGCCTCGCGGGCTGGACCGCCGCGTGCGCGCTG
>VGOU01000155.1 GCA_016875795.1 Chloroflexota bacterium
GCGCGACGAGCGCGTGCGCGTCGTCGAGGCGATCCCGGCGACGATGCCGGTGCGGCTCGAGCGGCGCGCGCAGCGCGCCCTCGCCGTCCAGGCGCGGCTCGCGAACGAGCCTCCCAGGGGCTTCCAGGCGGCGCCGGCGACGTTCCGCCCGCAGGAGGTGACGATCAGCGGGCCCGAGAGCGCGGTCGCGTCGGTCGCGGCGGTGCTCGCGACCGTGCGGTTCGGCGACGCCCCGGTCGACCTGGCCCAGGACGTGCGACCCGAGCCGGTGGATGCGCAGGGCCGGGTCGTCGACGGCGTCGAGGTGGACCCGGTCGCGGTGCGCGTCACGATCCCCGTGCAGTCGAGCGCCACGACGCGGACCGTCCCCATCCTCTGGGTGCTCCGCGGCGACGTCGCGACGGGGTACTGGATCTCGCGGGTGGCCACGGGCCCCGTCGTCGTGACCGTGAGCGGGCCGCGCGACGCCGTCGCGGCGCTCGAGCGCATCAACACCGCCCCGGTCGACGTCGGCGGGCTGTCGGCGCCGCGCTCGTTCAGCGTGGCGCTCGTCGTGCCCGAGGGGATCACCGTGCTCGGATCGCAGGAGGTCGGCGTGCAGGTGACGGTCGTCGCGCTCGCGGGCACGCGCCCGTTCCCGCTCGTCGCCGTCGTGCCGGTGAACGTCGCGGCCGGCACGAGCGCCGCCGTGGACCCGCGAACGGTCGACGTCGTCCTCGCCGGCACGGTCCCGCTCCTCAGCGCGCTCGGCGGCGACGCGGTGACCGCGACGGTCGACGTCGGCGGGAGAGGCCCCGGCACGTACACGCTCGACGTCAGCGTCCGGGAGCCCTCGGGGACGACGATCCAGGCGCTGCAGGTGGCCCGGGCGACCGTCACCATACGCGGTACGACACCGTCACCTTCGCCCTCACCGGCGGCGCCATGACGCGGCTCTTCGGGACCGACGGCGTCCGCGGCATCGCGAACCGGGACCTCACGCCGGAGATCGCGCTGCGCCTCGGCCGCGCGGCCGGGCACGTGCTCGGCGGCCCCGGGCACCGCGTCGTCGTCGGCCGCGACACGCGCCGCTCGGGCCGCATGCTCGAGAGCGCGCTCGCGGCCGGGCTGTGCTCCGTGGGGATCGAGGTGCGGCTCGTCGGGCACGTCCCCACGCCCGGCCTCGCCTGGATCGCGAAGACGAACGGCTTCAGCGCGGGCGCCGTCATCAGCGCGTCGCACAACCCGGCGCCGGACAACGGCATCAAGTTCTTCGGCTCGCGCGGGGTGAAGCTCGACGACGCCCTCGAGGACCGCATCGAGGAGCGCATGGCCGGCGAGGACGCGCTGCCGCGCCCGACGGAGGGCGGCATCGGCCTCGTCGGCGACGAGCGTGCGCTCGTGAAGGGCTACGAGGACGCGCTCGTCCGGCTCGCGCCGCGGCTGGACGGCGCGCGCGTCGTCCTCGACTGCGCGAACGGCGCCACGTACCGCGTCGCGCCGTCGGTCTTCGCCGCCGTGGGCGCCGAGGTGGTCGTCATCGCCGACCAGCCCGACGGCCTGAACATCAACGCGGACTGCGGGAGCACGTACCCCGAGCGCCTGCGGCGCACCGTGGTCGAGCGCACGGCCGACGTGGGCTTCGCGTTCGACGGCGACGGGGACCGCTGCGTCATCGCCGACGAGCGGGGCCAGCTCCACGACGGCGACTTCGTGCTCGCCCTCGCCGCGCGGCACTTCGCGCGGCGCGGCAAGCTCGAGCCGCGCCTCGTCGTCGGGACGGTCATGACGAACGGCGGCATGGAGGCGACGCTCGCGCGCGACGGCATCACCCTCGTCCGCACGCAGGTGGGCGACCGCCACGTGTGGGAGGAGATGGAGAAGCGCGGCGCGCAGTTCGGGGGCGAGCCGTCCGGCCACGTCATCTTCCGCGAGCACTCGACGACGGGCGACGGGATCCTCACCGCGCTCGAGGTCATGTCGCTCGCGCGCCGCGAGGCGCGGCCGATCTCCGCGCTCGCGGCGGACGTCGAGCGCTGGCCCCAGGTGCTCCTGAACGTGCGCGTCGCGCGCCGCAGGGAGTGGCGGGAGGTGCGCGCCTTCCGCGAGGAGTACGAGCGCGCGAAGTCCGAGCTCGAGCGGAGCGGCGGCCGCATCAACGTGCGCCCGTCCGGGACGGAGCCGGTGCTGCGCATCCTGGTGGAGGCGCGGGCCGAGGCCGTCGCATCATCGACGGCGCAGCGCCTCGCGGCGCTCGCCCAGGAGGTCCTCGCCTGATGTGCGGCATCGTCGGCTACGTCGGATCGCGCGACGCGACCCCGCTCCTCGTGAGCGGGCTGCGGCGCCTCGAGTACCGCGGCTACGACTCGGCGGGCGTGGCGGTGCAGGAGGACGGCCAGCTCGAGGTGCGCCGCGCCGAGGGCAAGCTCGACAACCTCGTCCAGGTCATCGCCCAGAAGCCCGTCTCCGGGACGAGCGGCATCGGGCACACGCGCTGGGCCACCCACGGCCGCCCGAGCGAGCACAACGCCCATCCGCACGTCGACTGCGGCGCCGTCACCGCGGTCATCCACAACGGGATCATCGAGAACTTCGAGGAGCTGAAGGTGCCGCTCCTGCGGGCGGGACACCGCTTCACGTCGGAGACCGACACCGAGGTCGTCGTCCACATGCTCGAGGACGAGCTGAAGCAGGGCCGCTCGCTCGAGGAGGCGGCCCTGCGGGTCGTGCCGCGCCTCGAGGGCGCCGCGGCGCTCGCGTTCGTCTCGGCGAAGGATCCGGGGAAGATCGTCGCCGCGCGCGTGAGCAACGCCGGCGGCGTCATCGTCGGGTACGGCAAGGGCGAGAACCACCTCGCGTCGGACATCCCCGCGCTCCTCGAGCACACCCGGACGGTGAGCTTCGTCGAGCCGGGGGAGTTCGCCGTCATCACCGCGAACGAGGTGCGCTTCCTCGGCCGCGACGGCCGGCCCGTGGAGAAGTCCCGGACGACGATCACGTGGGACCCCGTCACGGCCGCGAAGGCCGGCTACAAGCACTTCATGCTGAAGGAGATCCACGAGCAGCCGCGCGTGCTCTCCGACACGCTCCTCGGCCGCGTGGACCGCGGCTCCGGGCGGGTGATCTTCGACGAGGACGTGCGGATCGCCGACGAGCAGGTCCGCCGCCTCCAGCGCATCACGCTCCTGGGCTGCGGGACCGCCGGGTACGCCGCGCTCGCGGGGAAGTACCTCATCGAGCGGCTCGCGCGCATCCCGTGCGACGTGGAGATCCCGAGCGAGTACCGCTACCGCGACCCCGTCGTGACCCAGGACCAGCTCGTCGTCGCGCTCACGCAATCGGGCGAGACGGTCGACACCCTCGCGGCGATCGACGAGGCGCGGAAGGGCGGCGCGCGCGTCCTCGCGATCGTGAACGCCATGGGGAGCCAGGCCTCGCGCGTCGCCGACGACGTCATCTACCTCCACGCCGGGCCCGAGATCAGCGTCGCCTCGACGAAGGCGTACACGACGATGCTCGCGGACCTGTACCTCCTCGCCGTCTTCCTCGGCCAGCGGCGCGGGACGTTCGACCAGGGGGCCGCGGGGAAGCTGCTCGCCGAGCTCTTCCACCTCCCGACGCTCGTCGACGCCGTCCTCGCCGAGGAGCCGAAGGTGAAAGCCCTCGCGTACCGGTACCACCAGTCGAAGGACTTCCTCTACCTCGGGCGCGGCATCAACTACCCCACGGCGCTCGAGGGCGCGCACAAGCTGAAGGAGCTCTCGTACAGCCACGCCGAGGGCGCCGCGGCGGGGGAGATGAAGCACGGGATCAACGCGCTCATCGACGAGTCGCTCCCCGTCGTCGCCATCGCGCTGCAGGACGGGACGTACAGGAAGATGGTCTCGAACATCCAGGAGGTGCGGGCACGCGCGGGCACGGTCATCGCGCTCGCGAACGACGACGACGAGGACATCGGGCAGCACGCGAGCGACGTCATCCGCATCCCGCGGACGAACGACCTGCTCTCGCCGATCCTCGCGGTCGTCCCGCTGCACCTCTTCGCGTACCACGTCGCCGACCGGCGCGGCAACGACGTGGACCAGCCGCGCAACCTCGCGAAGGCGGTGACCGTTGAATAAGGGGGCGCCGTCCCCCGCGCGCGCAGACCGAGGCCCGCGGGACGAGGTCGAGCACGCGGGCCGAGCGACCGGCTCTGCCGGGAGCGAGGTCGGAATAGACATCATCGAGACGGCGCGCATCGAGGGCGTCCTCGATCGGCACCCCGGGCGGTTCCTCGAGCGCGTGTACACGGAGTGGGAGCGGGCGTACTGCCGGCGCAACGTGCTGCACCTCGCGGGGCGCTGGGCGGCGAAGGAGGCCGTCTCGAAGGCGCTCGGCCTCGGCGTGCGCGGCGTCGGCTGGCGGGAGATCGAGATCAGGCGCACGCGCCTCGGCCAGCCCACGGTGACGCTTCACGGGCGCGCCGCGGCGCGCCGCGCGGCGCTCGGCCTCAGCGAGCCGCTCTCCGTCTCGATCTCGCACATCCGCGACCTCGCGGTCGCCGTCGCGGTCGGCGTGCGGCCG
>VGOU01000156.1 GCA_016875795.1 Chloroflexota bacterium
TGCCGAAGACGCCCCGGTATGTGTGCAGCTCGTCGAGGACGACGTAGCGCAGGTTCTCGAAGAGCCTCACCCACTTCGTGTGGTGGGGGAGGATCCCCGTGTGGAGCATGTCGGGGTTCGTGATGACGACGTGCCCCGCGCTGCGGATCGCCGCGCGCACGGCCGGCGACGTGTCGCCGTCGTAGGTGTACGTCCGGAGCTCGATGTCCATCTCCGCCGACTCGCGCACGAGCTCGGAGAGCTGGTCCTGCGAGAGGGCCTTCGTGGGGAAGATGTAGAGCGCCCGGGCGGACGGGTCCTTCGCGATCGCGTCGAGGACCGGCAGGTTGTAGCAGAGCGTCTTGCCCGAGGCCGTCGGCGTGACGACCACGGTGTGCCGGCCCGCGCGCGCCGTCTCGAGCGCCTCGGCCTGGTGCGAATAGAGCGCCTCGATCCCGCGCGCGCGCAGCCGCCGGACGATCCGCGGATCGAGCCAGGCGGGGAACGGGGCGTACCGGGGTGGCTTCGCCGGCAGGCGCTCCCAGCGCGTGACGAGCGACATGAACTCCGCGTCCCGCTCGAAGGCGTCGAGGATCTGCTCGAGGCTCGTGCGTCCCGGGAAGCTGACCGCGCGTCCGGTGGACCGAACACCCGTTCGCATCGGCCGTTGACGATATGGAACGGGCGTTCTGTCGTCAAGGCGGCCGCAGCCGGGCTGCGGCTCTGGGACGTGCGCGGGGTCGAGGGGACGCTCTAGACGGAGCGGAAGATCGCGCGGGCCGCGAGGCGGAGGACGTACCAGGTGACGAGGAACGCGGCGGCTTCGAGCGTGAAGCTGCGGAACTTGTAGAGCATCTCGGCCACGACGAACGCGAGGGCGAGCGTCGTGACGTTGATCACCGTGAGGTCGCTGAGGACGAGGGCGCGGATGCTGGTCGTGTATCTCATGGGCGGTAGCCTAGCGCAACGACGCCCGCCGGCGCGAATTAGCCTTCCGCCCGACCACATAGAGGAGGGCCAGTCCATGCCAGCCGCTCGCCGTCCCACAGGCGCTCGCCGCACGCAGGGCACCACCGCCCGACGCGCCGCCGCTACGCGGCCGCGGTCGCCGGCGCGCGCGGCGGATCCGCTCGAGCGGCTCGAGTTCCGGCTCGTCGGGCCGTTCCGCGGCGGGCGCTGCGTGGCGGTCGCGGGCGATCCGGCCAACAGGCTCACCTTCTACATGGGCACCACCGGCGGCGGCGTCTGGAAGACGACCGACGCCGGCCGCTTCTGGAAGAACGTGTCGGACCGGTCCTTCAAGCGCGCCTCGGTCGGCGCCCTCGCCGTCGCGGCGAGCGACCCGAACGTGATCTACGCGGGCATGGGCGAGTCGTGCATCCGCGAGAACGTCTCGCACGGCGACGGCGTCTACAAGTCCACCGACGGCGGGCGGACGTGGCGCAACGTGGGCCTCGCGGCCACGCGGAACATCGCGACGGTCCGGATCGACCCGCGCGACGCCGAGACGGTGTACGTGGCCGCGCTCGGGCACGCGCACGGCCCGAACACGGAGCGCGGCGTGTTCCGCTCGCGCGACGGCGGCGCCACCTGGCAGCGCGTCCTCTACCGCGACGAGCGCACCGGCGCGATCGACCTGACGATGGACCCGAACAACCCGCGGATCATGTACGCCGCGATGTGGGAGACGGTGCGCCTGCCGCACACGATGACGAGCGGCGGCCCCGGGAGCGGCCTGTTCAAGACGACCGACGGCGGCGACAGCTGGACCGAGATCACCCGCAGGCCCGGCCTGCCCAAGGGCGTGCTCGGCAAGATCGGCGTGGCCATCGCGCCGTCGCGGCCCGACCGCGTCTACGCCATCGTCGAGGCGGCGGACGGCGCGGTGTTCCGCTCGGACGACGGCGGCGTGTCCTGGACGAAGCTCGCCGAGGACCGCAACCTGCGCCAGCGCGCCTGGTACTACACGCACATCTTCGTCGATCCCCAGGACGCCGACACCGTCTGGGTGCTGAACGTCGACGCGTGGAAGTCGATCGACGGCGGCAAGACCTTCCAGCAGTTCGAGATCCCGCACGGGGACAACCACGACATGTGGATCGACCCGCAGGACCCCAAGCGGATCATCGAGGGGAACGACGGCGGCGCCACGGTCACGCTGAACGGCGGCGAGACGTGGTCCACGATCTACAACCAGCCGACCGCCGAGATGTACCACGTCGTCACCGACACGCGGTTCCCGTACCGCATCTACGGCTCGCAGCAGGACAACACCGCGATCGCCGTCCCCAGCCGCGCGCGGATCATGGGCATCACCGGGATCGAGGCGTACGAGATCGGCGGCGGCGAGTCCGGCTGGATCGCCGTGCGCCCCGACGATCCCGAGATCGTGTACTGCGGCAACTACCAGGGCTTCCTGACGCGCTACGACCACCGCCTCGGCCAGTCGCGCAACATCATGGTCTGGCCCGAGATGAGCTCGGGGCACTCGGCCGCGGACGTGAAGCACCGCTTCCAGTGGACCTTCCCGATCGTCCTCTCGCCGCACGACCCGAACACGCTGTACGTCGCCGGGAACCACGTGTTCCGCTCGCGCGACGAGGGCCAGACGTGGGAGCGCATCAGCCCCGACCTCACGCGCGACGACCCCTCGAGGCTCGGCCCGTCGGGCGGCCCCATCACGAAGGACCAGACCGGCGCCGAGTACTACTGCACGATCTTCGCGTTCGCCGAGTCGCCGGCGCAGCCCGGCCTCCTCTGGGCGGGCTCCGACGACGGGCTCATCCATGTGTCGGGCGACGCGGGCAGGTCGTGGCGCAACGTCACGCCGCGCGGCCTCCCGGCGTGGTCGACGGTGTCGACGATCGAGGCGTCGCCGCACGACGCGGGCACGGCGTACGCCGCGATCGAGCGCCACATGCTCGACGACTTCCGGCCGTACGTGTACCGGACGCGCGACCGCGGGCGGACCTGGACGAAGATCGCCGCGGACCTCCCGGACGACGACTTCGTGCGCGTCGTCCGCGCCGACCGGACGCGTCCCGGCGTCCTCTACCTCGGGACGGAGACCGGGCTCTACGTCTCGTACGACGACGGAGGCCGGTGGCGTCGCGTCCAGGCGAACCTGCCGCACGTCCCCGTCCACGACATCGCCGCGCGGGAGGGGGAGCTCGTGCTCGCCACCCACGGCCGCTCGTTCTGGGCCCTCGACGACATCGCCCCGCTGCGCGACTGGGCCGAGCCGAAGCGCGGCGAAGCGGCGCGCCTGTTCCGGCCGCAGGCCGCGTACCGCGTGTTGCACAAGGGTGGCTTCGGCGGGAAGCCCGTGCCGGGCCGCAACCACCGCTTCACCGACGCGACGATGCTCACGTACGAGTTCAGCGAGGACCCCGCCACGGGCGACAAGACGGAGACGTACCTCGACGCGGGGAAGAACCCGCCGGCCGGCGCCGTCGTGCACTACTGGCTGCGCGAGAAGCCCGATGGCCAGGTGAAGCTCTCGTTCCACGATGCGCGCGGCCGGCTCATCCGCGAGTTCACGAGCCGCACGGACCAGCCGGCCGAGGCCGCGCCGCCGGGGGCGCAGCTCCCCGGCGAAGGCTCCGAGACCCCCGCGGCGGGGGCCGGCGTGAGCCAGGAGAAGGCGGAGACGAAGCAGCCACGGGTGAAGAACGACCCCGGCATCAACCGCTTCGTCTGGGATCTCCGCTACCCGGAGGCGAGGAAGATCGAAGGCGACCCGTCCATGGAGGAGTTCGAGCTCGCCCTCGCGGGTCCGCAGGTGCTCCCGGGGCGCTACCAGGTCCGCCTCACCGTGGCAGGCGAGACGTTCAGCGAGGACGTCGAGGTCCGCATGGATCCGCGCGTCCCGGCGGGCGACGCGGAGCTGCGCGAGCAGTCCGACCTGCTCATGCGCATCCGCGACAAGATCTCGGAGACGCACGACGCGATCAACACCATCCGCACCGTGCGCGCGCAGATCGAGGGCTGGGAGAAGCGGAGCGCGGCCGACCGCGGCTTCCGCCAGGTGACGAAGGCCGCGGCGGTGCTGCGGAAGCAGCTCGGGGCGATCGAGGAGGAGCTCATCCAGTGGCGCGCGAAGAGCCGCCAGGACACGCTCAACTACCCGATCAAGCTGAACGCCAAGCTCGGCGGCCTCGCGGCGGCGATCGCGCAGGCCGACGCGCGCCCGACCGCCGCGCAGATCGCGGTCTTCGACGAGCTCTCGCGGCGGGTGGACGCGCAGCTGGCGAAGCTGCGGACGCTCGTCGCGACGGACGTCGCCCGGTTCAGCAAGCTCGTGCGCGCGGCGAAGCTCCCGCCGGTCACGGCCCCGTCCGCGCGGTCGTAGGGGGCGGTGACGACCGAGCGATAGGGGTCGTTGCTAGACGATCCGCACCCCCGCGCGGAACACCGCGCGCACGTTGCGCAGGGCACGGGGATCCGCGAGCGGGTCCCCGTCGACGAGGATGAGGTCGGCCGGCGCGCCCGCCGCGAGCGTCCCGAGCCCCGGCACGCCGAGCACCTCGCCGCCCACGCGCGTGGCGGACGCGAG